>CAZRYD010000049.1:17624-26756 GCA_964604225.1 uncultured Caldilineaceae bacterium | reverse complement strand
TTTGGCTCTCCTTGTTCAAGGTCCCTAAACTCGCCTAATTTTTGGGACGCCCCCGTAGGGGGCGTTCATTTTAGGCATTTCCGGCCTTAATTGCCACTGCTTCGATTTCCACACTGGCCCCCAGGGGTAAGGCGGCTACCTGGACCGTACTTCTCGCCGGGGGATTGTCGGCAAAAAAGCTGCCATACACTTTATTGATGGCTGCAAAATCACCCAGGTTGGTCACAAAAATCGTTGTTTTGACCACATGCGCCAGGCTGCTGCCCGCCGCCTCTAAAATGTTGGCCAGATTTTGCATGACCTGTTGCGTTTGCTCTTCGATACCGCCTTCAATTAATTTTCCGGTGGCTGGCACCAGGGGAATTTGGCCCGCCGTGTAAATCAAATCTCCTATTTGGACCCCTTGCGAATAGGGTCCAATCGCCGCCGGAGCCTTTTGGGTGGCAATAATTTCTCGCTTAACTGGCATGTCTCCTCCACATTACCTTTGAAGCAAAGGTAAATTTATCTAACTAACTAAATATTGTAGCATAGAGCCTGGTATGAGCCAAAAAGCAAATTTTCTCAGATTATCATGTTTACCAGCAAACATAGGTCGGGATAATAAACCTCCACACAGTTTGATTAGTGGGAAAATAAGTTGTCCAAATCAGCAGTGAAAACCCATTAAATAAATTTAATGTTGACAAAGTTATTTAAACTGCTTATAATCGTTTGAGATCAAACGATTAAATTCAAACGCAGACTGCCAGCAACTCGCTAATCCCCGGAGCCAGAAAGGTCGAGATGCGCTTATCAGCGGACTTACTACCCGAGGAAACTCATATTAGGCAGCGACTTTCAGACTTGCCGATAGATCAAACGGCGGTGGCGGTGGCAGCCAATATTTGGCGAGCAGCCCAGGAACTCAAATCCAAAATGGAAAGCGCCGTGCTGCGGGATTACCATCTCACCTGGGCCAGTTTTTCAACCCTTTTTATCGTTTGGATTTGGGGACCTATTGAAACACGTGAGCTCGCCTGGTCGCAAAATGTTAGCAAAGGGACAGTTACCAGCACCGTCAGCCTGTTAGAGAAACGAGGACTGTGTCTGCGGCAGCAGAGCGCCGCAGACCGCCGTCTGGTTTTGGTCGAGTTAACCACGGCAGGTCAGAACTTGATCGAAGAGGTATTTCCGCGCTTCAACCAGGGCGAAATTGAGCTTGTCTCCGGTTTATCTACAGAGGAACAAGAAACTTTAGCTGCTCTCTTGCGCAAAACAGTCCGGTCGATTCGGGGTCAAGCCAATTCAGGGGATAAAGCTAAAGAACAATAAAGACGTCATAAGGTGAACCAGCAAAATCTAGCCGGCCATTCAAAAAGGAAAGAACAATGGGAGAAATCGTGATAGGTGATGTCCGCATCTCGACCGACCATTTTATCAATGGTGAGCGGATTGCCTCGGCCAAAACCTTTGCCGACATCAGCCCGATTGATCTGACAGTGCTGGGGCACATCTCCGCTGGTGGTCCGCCAGAGGTCGACTTGGCGGTCAAAACGGCCCAAGCCGCCTTTCCGGCCTGGGCCGCGCTTGGCCCGGAAGGGCGTTACGAATATCTCGAACGGCTGGCCCAGGTGATCGAGCGGCGGGTGCCTGACCTGGCCCTGGTGGAAACAAGCGACAACGGGTCGCTCTACGAAGCCAGCCGCCTGCGCGTCATGAAGCGGGGAGCCCACAACATCCACTATTTTGCCGAATACGCCAAAAATTTGCAGGGGGACGAGTGGGATACGGTCCAGCGCAACGCTCACAATCGAGTTATTTATCAGCCAGCCGGGGTGACTGCTCTGATTACACCCTGGAACGCGCCGTTTATGCTCTCCACCTGGAAAGTCGGCCCGGCGCTGGCGGCGGGTAACACAGTGGTACTCAAGCCGCCGGAGTGGGCGCCCTTAACTTGCTCCCTGTTGGCCGATTTTGCGGCTGAAGCGGGACTGCCCCCCGGCGTATTCAACGTGGTCCAGGGCCTTGGTGAGGAGGCTGGGGCCGCCCTGGTGGCTCATCCGGGGGTCAGGCGCATCTCTTTCACCGGCTCGGTGGCTACAGCCAAAAAGATTGGCCAAGCGGCTGCTCAAAACTTAACGCCGGTCAGTTTTGAATTGGGTGGCAAGTCACCCTTCATCGTGTTTGCCGACGCTGATCTTGATCTGGCTGTCGAGAATATGCTTGAACAATATGATAACGCCGGGCAGGTCTGTCTATCCGGCACGCGCATGTTGATTGAAGAGTCGATAGCCGGCGACTTGATGGAACGAATGAAAGTTGGTGTGGCGCGTCTGCGGATTGGTAACCCGTTACAGGCTGACACGCAGATAGGGCCGCTCATTCATCCCAATCATCTCAAACGGGTCGATGGGTTTGTACAGCGGGCCATCAAAGACGGCGCCACGCTGGTGTACGGAGGGCAGCTTGAGCCTGAACTGGATGGTTTGTACTACCGGCCAACCCTCTTTAGCGATGTGTCGCCTGACTCGGAATTGTGGCAAAACGAGGTCTTCGGCCCGGTCCTGATCTTTGACACGTTTAAAACCGAAGCAGAGATGATCGCCAAGGCTAACCACACCGACTATGGCTTGGCCGCCATGGTTTTTACCCAGGATGAAGCCAAAGCCAGCCGTGTTTCTGAAGCGATTGTGGCTGGCCTGGTCTGGGTCAATTGCTTCTACGTGCGTGACCTGGCCCAACCTTTTGGTGGGGCTAAACAATCCGGTATCGGTCGAGAAGGGGGCTTGTGGAGTTTTGATTTCTACTGCGATATTAAAAATGTGACCCACCGGCACGGAACCTTTATAAGGAAATCATCGTAGCAAGGAGAGCTGACCATGAACAGCAAATTATGTATGAACCTGCAACACGTGTCTATGCTGGTAGCCGACGTGGACGAGGCGTTTAGACGTTATGAAGTGCTTCTGGGGCTACATGGCGAAAAAATGGACGGCTACGCTATTATGCGCTGTATGCACGAAGATTTTTGCCTGGTTCTGAAACCCGCCGGGGTGCAAAAGCCATTTCTCGACTATGTGGCCTACGAACTTGAACCGGGCTTAAGCCTGGCCGAGGCGCGCCGGGAGATTGAACGGCGGGGCGAGTCCGTCGAACTGATCGACGTACCGGTGCGCGGGGCGGGCCTGCTGCTCAACGATCCCGACGGCAACCGGGTGGTGCTGGTGGAGCGCCGGCGTCCCTCAGACCCACGCCCGCCCATCATGATTCCAACCGACCGGATGCTTGGTTTTCACCCTCGCCGGGTGGGGCATGTCAACTACCTGACCGAAGATGTGCAGCGCGCCTTCAAATGGTACACCGAAATCCTCGGCTTCAAACTTACCGACTGGATTGGCGATGCCGGGCTGTGGCTGCATATCGACGCCCGCCATCACGTCCTTGCTTTCTTGGAGAAGGGTTACAACCATATTCACCACGTAGCTTATGAGTTGGTTGATTTTGGACAAATGCGGGCCACGCTTGACCACATTGCCCGCTATGGTCGACACGTCACCTGGGGGCCGGTGCGCCACGGGATGGCCCAAAACCTGGCCAGTTACTGGCGCATGTGGGAAGAGGAGCATTTTATCGAACTCTACTGCGACATGCAGGTGCTGGACGTTGACCATGAGCCGTTCAAACACCCCGATGATCCCTACGCCTCAAACACCTGGGGGATTCTGCCGCCACGGACCTATTTCATGTTTACTGAAGAAGCCATCCAGATGGAACGCGACCAGGTTTATGCCTATCTGATGCCGTAGTAAGCTCAAATGGTTAGGTTAACCTCTTAAGGGGAAAAATGAAACTGGGCTTACTTGATGCTGTGCCGCCGGAATTTTATCTGGTGGATGAAAAAACCGACCCCGATAAATTTCGCGATTTATTCGCTGCCGTGGGCGTCACCGAGGCGCTGCTGCATTATGAAGTGACAGTGGGGCGGTATCCAGATGCGCTGGACGAATGTGAGGCTTACCTCATCACCGGCAGCCCGTGCAGCGTTTACGATGAGCTATCCTGGATTCATGACTTGGAAAATTTTATTCGCCAGTGCTACAACGCCGGCAAGCCGCTGGTCGGTATTTGTTTTGGGCACCAGCTAATCGCCCAGGCGCTGGGCGGTAAAGTGCAACAGGCTGAGCAGGGCTGGGTGCTTGGCCTGCAAAATCTGAACATCCGGCAAACAAAAAGCTGGATGATCCCATTCCAGGCGGACTGTTCGCTTTACTTCATCAACCAGGATCAGGTGGTCGAACTGCCGCCGACAGCCGAGTGGGTGGGACAAAATAATTTATGCCCGCATGCCATGTTTACCCTGGGCGACAAGGTGCTGTGCCTGCAAGCGCATCCTGAACAACCCGTCACCTCTATGCGAGCTTTTACGGAGTATTTGAAATCGAAATTACCCGACGAAATTTACCAGCAAGCCCAGGCTTCATTTGCAGCGGGTACGCCGGATGCAACCTTATTCGGCTCTTGGATTTGGCAATTTTTGGAAAAGGCCCGCGGTTAAAATCTTCGCGGAAGCCGACTCAGGCTCATTATACGATATGGAAGTTAGGCTTACGGATAAATTGAGATAGACTGTTTCGATAGACGCCTTGAATTAGCGAACCGTCCCAAATGCTGGAGTTATTTTTCTTCATTCCTGAAGGCTGTCGGCCACAAGCACCTCGATGGTCAGGATCATAGCCGCAATGGAAGCGGCATTTTCCAACGCGCTGCGAGTGACCTTGGCCGGGTCAATGATGCCCACCCGCACCATATCTTGATACTGCCCTGACATCACGTTGTAACCAATCCGGTCATTCTGTTCAACCTGCTGCCGGCAACGCACGTTCGCGACGATGGCCGCCCCCTCCAGACCCGCATTGCGGACAATGAGGCGCAGCGGCTCTTCCAACGCCCGGCGCACGATATTCACTGCGGTGGCTTCGTCGGGGTCTTGAGTGGTCAGCCCTTCCAGGGCACAAGTAGCATTGAGAAGCGCGACGCCGCCGCCGGGGACGATGCCTTGCTCAATTGCGGCCTGGGTGGCGCTCAGAGCGTCCTGGACCCGCTGTTTCTTCTCTTTGAGTTCGACCCCGCTCGCCGCCCCAACCTTGATAATGGCAACGCTGCCGGTCAGCTTGGCCAACCGCTCTTGCAGCTTCTGTTTGTCGTAGTCACCGCTTGCATGTTCAATTTCGGTTTTGAGCTGGCTGATCCGCCCTTTAAGGGCATCTGCACCACCGTGCCCACCCATGAGGGTGGTCTCATCTTTGGTGACCACCACCTTATCACAGCAACCCAAGTCGGCTATTGTGGCTAACTCGAGCCTGCGGCCCATCGCCTCACTCACGACCGTGCCTCCGGTCAGGATGGCCATATCCTGAAGCATTGCTTGGCGCTGGCCGCCAAAGCCGGGCACTTTCACCGCTACCAGGTTCAAGGTTCCTTGCAGTTTATTGAGTACCAGCGTCGTCAGGGCTTCCCCCCCGACATCGTCGGCAATCACCACGAGGTTAGGGTGGCTCAGTCGGGCGAGCTTCTCCAGAAGGGGCACCAGGTCACTGGCGGCGTTAATCTTCTGGTCATAGAGCAACAGGTACGGTTCCTCAAGCACGGCGGCCATGGTCTCGGCATGGGTGATGAAGAAGGGTGAGAGGTAGCCCCGGTCGAACTGCATGCCCTCCACATATTCGGTTTCAATGCCCAGGCTCTGGCCTTCTTCGATGGTCACCACCCCATCCTGGCCGACTTTGTCCAGCACTTCGGCGATCAATTCCCCGATTTCCTGATCCTGCGCGGCAATAGCGGCCACGTTAGCCATCTCGGCCCGGGTACAAATCGGCAACGCCTGCTCCTTGAGGGCGGTGGATACGAGCGCCGTCGCTTTTTCTAGCCCTCGCTTGAGCAGCATCGGGTTGGCCCCGGCTGCCATATTCTTCAAGCCTTCGCTAACTAACGCGTGGGCCAGTACGGTAGCCGTTGTGGTGCCATCTCCGGCGATGTCATTGGTCTTGATGGCGGCTTCTTTGAGCAGTTGAGCACCCATATTCTCATAAGGATCTACCCACTCGATCTCTTTGGCCACCGTCACTCCATCGTGGGTGATGAGGGGTGAACCCCACTTTTGGTCCAGGGCTACGTGGCGCCCTTTAGGGCCCAGGGTGGTGGCCACGGCCTGGGCCATCTTATCAATACCGGCTTTCAGGCGGCGGCGCGCCTCATCCCGAAAAATTAGTTGTTTGGCCATCGTCGATATTTTTCCCCGTGCCGGTCAGTTCTGGCTCTTTTAGCGATACATAATCAACCTCTTTATCATTTTTACCGATGCTAAAATACCCTAAGCGTTCGCCTTCCTGCATCAGTTCCTTGAGACGATTGTAACCGTAGACAGACTCATCGAAGCCGCCATATTTTTTGTTGAAAGCGGTGCTCCCGCCAATCGGCATAGGCTTTGGCTAATACCAGCCGCCCGTAGCTTTCAGCCACCTCTCGTAAGGCTGAGATATTGGCTTTGCCGCGAATGCAACCGTGCATATTTTCCCAATCAATGAACATGGCCACATCGGTACTACTTGCCATGTGATCGGCTTCAGCCATTAACAAGCTCCTCTTCCAGAGGTAGCCGCAGTGATTTGAGCTGCCCAAAACTCACCAATCGCCCTTGGTCTTCATCCCACAGGCTTAGAAAGATGGTCTTGAAACTTGACCACAGGGTCAAAATGACCACCTGTTGGAACAGGGGATTTTCTTCATGACACTTTTCCAAAAGATAATTGGGAATCCGGGGACTGAGATGGTGAATGTGATGAAAGCCGATATTACCGGTGAACCATTGTAACACTTTCGGCAGCTTGTAGTACGAACTACCCCTCAGGGCAGCCAGGGTATAATCCCACTCCTCCTCTTTGGCCCAGTAGGTATCCTCAAACTGGTGTTGGACAAAGAACAACCAGGTGCCTAAGGTAACCGCTAAAAGGGTAATGGGCAGGTGGACCAGTAAGAATGCCTTAAAGCCAATGGTTAAAGTTAGTGTAGCTACCATTATTCCAAGGGCCAGGTTAGTCCACCAAACACTGGCTCGCTCTCTTTTCCAGGATTTGGCATCGGGATGGGGAAAGCGATATAAGACAAAAAAGAGAAGGGTGGGGGCCAAAACAAACAGGATCAAGGGGTGACGATAGAGGCGGTATTTGAGCTGCCCCCATGGGGACTGCTGTAGATACTCTTTGACGGTCATGGTGTAGATATCGCCGATGCCGCGATGTTCCAGGTTGCCGGCTGAGGCATGGTGAATGGCGTGGCTCTTGCGCCAGTAATAATAGGGGGTTAGGGTCAGCAAGCCACAGACAGAGCCAAGATAATCATTGGCTTGCCTGGATTTAAAAAAAGAGCCATGTCCACAGTCGTGTTGGATAATGAATATTCGCACCAGCAAACCGGCAGTCGGCAGGGACAGACCCAGGGTCAGCCAGTAGCTATAATCCAGGCTGAGATACATTAAGTACCATAGCAGGAAAAAGGGGATAAAGGTGTTAGCCGTTTGCCCGATACTTTGCCAGGGGTTTGAGGTCTGGTATTTCGCTATGAGGGCCGTCCAAGTTGTTTTGTCTGGTGTAGTGGAACTATCAAGGTAAAGCTCTTTCTTTAAAAATGTGGTCATGCTTGTCCTTTCTTATTGCATTTATTTGATTCACTTTTGGCTAGATGTTACTAATTGCAGCCAATAATCCATAATAGGCATCGCTGGCCAAGTCTTCCTGACTCCCCTGCGGAGCCAGGACGTGGATGCGTAATTCAGATTCATCGCCGAAAGTCGTTACATCGTTAACCCGGGGTTGTAAGATGTATGGAACTGGGGCGGTCGCTTCTATTTCGTTTTCGATGGTCACGGCCGCCAGGTCAATGATAACAGGTTGGGTAGCACCGGCATTGCGGTCCAGCCATTGTCGTAACAGCAGGAAGTCAACAGACCCACAGACCTGAGGCGCGGCCTGCTTGATCAGCTTGACCAGATCAATTGTTATTTGGCTCATGGGTTTCCTGTTGGGGCAGGGTCAATTCAGCTTGCCGGGTGGAGAAAAACTGAAGCGCGCTGGCCCGGCCCATAGGAGACTTGTGCGCGCTGCTACGGTTCCACTCCTCCATATAAGCAATCAAATCAAGCCAGATAGTGAGAGTTGTTGCTTCTGTCGCCAACATAGCGGCCTGGTAGCCCGCTTGATTGGCCAGTTGCTCAGTTTCGGCTGAAACGTAGTCGAAAGCCAATTCAATCAGCCTAAGATCATTTCCCCGCATTATTTCACCATTCCAAATCTGTTTTTAAGGTTGTCCGCAATTTACGGTTTGTTCGGTTACAGCCGGGCCAGCAGGGAAGCTGAAGGGTCGTCTCCCTGTTGTTTGGGCTTAAGCGCGAGCGCGTAGCAGTCGAGACACATCACCCCCTCCTTCGACATAGCCGCATCATTTTCTTCCACCCACTTCTGGCAGCTCACACATTGATACTGGAGTGATTGGGCCTTCACCCTCACTGCTTTGCCGTCGTTGCTCCGTCTTCGCACGACTTGCGTATCATCGGCGAAGTAGCACGGCTGTTCCTGATGGGAATGGCAGTAGCTGGCATTTACCCAGCCGAACTCGGCCTCTTGGCGCAAGGTTTCTTTGACCAGCAATACGGTTGATCCGGGCAGCCTGAATTTCGCTCCTACGACCAATCGTCCAAATTTTGTAATGTTCATTTCAGGCATGGGTTCACCTCTATAAAAGCAACAACAGCGCCGCCCCACCGCTTAAAAGCAGGGGGATAACTTGTACCGTATCTTCTAGCTCGACCGAACCAATCAAGTCAGTCATGCCCTGGTAGACTTTATAGTGTCCGCCTTCTCGGCGTAGATGGCCCACCAAGTGTGTCCAACCCCGGTAGACTTTGTAAATTTCACCCTCTGACCTGATCCGGCCAACGGATTGAACTCCAGCCCGGTACACGATGTAATAGTCGCCTTCCGGTTCGATATGGCCAACGAAGTCAGCCCAGCCCCGGTAAATGTTGTAATAGCCGCCTTCTTGCTCGACATGGCCGACGAACTCAACCAAACCGTTGTAGACTTTACAACTTGCCAT
>CAZRYD010000049.1:9627-17524 GCA_964604225.1 uncultured Caldilineaceae bacterium | reverse complement strand
GAGAGATCAATCTTCACGTATTGCTCCCGTGCGAGTAGGATCAAAGTTGGCTGGCCAGGCCGTCGCCTTATCATACTTTGTCGCACTAAGATTTGTCCCGCTGAGGTTGGTCTGTTTAAGATTGGCTTGTTTAAGATTCGCCTGTCTGAGGTCCGCGTTGCTGAGGTCCGCGTTGCTGAGGTCCGCCTGGCTAAAATCCGCACTACTAAGATTGGCTTGTCTGAGGTTTGCTCGGCTCAGTTTTGCCCCTTTAAGATTGGCCTGATTGAGATTAGCCTCGCCCAAGTTGGCTTGACTGAGATTAGCCTGGCTAAGGTTGGCCTGGCTCAGATTTGTTTTAATGAGTTTCGCCTCGCTGAGATTGGCCTCGCTGAGATTGGCCTCGTTCAAGTTGGCCATAAAAAGGTTTGCTCCACCAAGATCAGCTTGGCGGAGGTTGGCCTCGCTCAAGTTGGCCCCAATGAGTTCTACCCGGCGCAGGTCCATCCCCCTGAGGTCGGCCCGCAGAAGCTCTGCGCCGCTAAGCTTGGCCCGGAGAAGTTCCGTCTCGCTGATTTTTGTTCCGCCCAGTTTCTCCCGGAGCAATTTTGTCGCCCTGAGATCTGCGCCCAAAAGTTCGGGTCTTTCGCCCCTTATCCGGGCAGACTCAAGGATTTGTAAAACTTGTTCTCGATTTAATTTGGTCATATCAGCCCATAAATGCTTGCCGAGTTGCCTGCAACAAGGAGTCAATTTCCTTGATTGCCTCGATGGTGGACACGCCTGAGGCTGTCGCCCATTCTTGATAGAGACTGTTCCGAGCCTTCTGCAAGGTGGCTGTATCTGTCTGGCCTAAGGGCTTGCGCCAGCCCCAGGCGGTTAAATCTCGCACCACTTCGCAGACCACCTGGAACGAGCCTTCTCTCAAGCGGCTGACCAGCGCAAGATGTCGCCGATGGTGGTTTCTTTCCAGGGGAATGGGTGGGCTTTTCAACAAGTCGCGGTAATGGGCGAGCTCGCTCTTGGGCGTGACCAGCCGTAGCCCACTAACCTCCTGGGTCTCGACCGGTAACCAAAGGGTACGCTTTGGTAGTGTGACCTTGTAGTACCACTGCGCTCCCTGCTGGGCAAATCTTTTTTCCTCGATTTCGACAATATGCCCTATCCCATAGATCGGATGAACGACCCGGTCGCCGATTTTGAATTGCATAAGACGCTCCTCGATTTTGCTCTGTTACCGGCGACTGCTGCCGCGGTTCCCGAACCCACTGCGGCGGTTCCCAACTCCACTACTATTGCGCTCTTCACGAGGTTTGGCCAGATTCACCTTCAACTCGCGGTCTTCCAGGTTAAAGCCGTTTAACATACTGACCGCTTTTTGGGCCTCGGCCTGAGTGTTCATTTCCACAAAGGCGAAACCTTTGGAGGTGCCGGTATCGCGATCTTTTATCACCGCCACCGATGCGACCTGGCCCGCTTGAGTGAACAGGGTGCGCAAATCATCTTCGGTGGTGTTGTACGATAAATTTCCGACATAAAGTTTGACTTCCATAATTCTGGGTCTCCTTAAATTAATACGTTATCTTGCTCATAGGTTTTCTGTCTGGGTTAGGTTCAATTCCGCTTGCCGGGTGGAGAAAAACTGGAGCGCGCTGGCCCGGCTCATAGGAGCCTTGTGCTCGTTACTCCGGTTCCACTTCTCCATATAGTCAATCAAATCGAGCCAGACAGTGAAAATTGTTGTTTCTGTCGCCAACATCGCGGCCTGATCGTACACTTGAGTAGCCTGTTGCTCTGTTTCGGCTGAAACGTAATCGAAAGCCAGTTCAATCAGCCTTAAATCATTTCCCCGCATCATTGCAGCGCTCCAAATCTTGTTTTTAACATCGTCCGCAATCGTCCGATAGTTTGTAAGACTTGTTCTCGGGTGAGGTTGGTCATATCAGCCCAAGGTAGGCTTGCCGAGTTTCCAGCAGCAAGGAATCAATTTCTTTGATCGCCTCGATGGTGGATACGCCCGCCGCCGTCGCCCATTCTTCAGAGAGACTGTCCCGAGTCTTCCGCAAAGTGGTCGAGTCTGTCTGGCCCAAAGGCTTGTGCCAGCCCGAGGCGGTCAGGTCCCGCATCACTTCGCACACTGCCTGAAACGAGCCTCCTCTCAAGCGGTTGACCAGTTCTAGCTGGCGCTGCTGGTGATTTGTGTTCAGGGGAACCGGGGCGCTTTTTAACAAGTCACGATAATGGCTGAGCTCGCTCTTAGCCGTAACCAGCCGCAGCCCACTGGCCTCCTGAGCCTCGACCCGCAGCCACATACTATGTTTGAGTCGAGTGATCTTATAGTACAGATGTACCCCTTCCTCAGAAAATTGTTTTTCCTCAATTTCGACAAGGTGGCCTATCCCGAAGGCTGGGTGAACGACTTGGTCACCGATGTTGAGTTGCATGAGCGCCTCCTTAATTCTGTCCTATTAGCGGCGATAGCTCCGGGTTTGCTGCTTATTAAACCCGCTACTGCGCTCTTCACGAGGTTTGGCCAGATTCACCTTCAACTCGCGATCTTCCAGGTTAAAGCCGTTTAACATACTGACCGCTTTTTGGGCCTCGGCCTGAGTGTTCATTTCCACAAAGGCGAAACCTTTGGAGGTGCCGGTATCGCGATCTTTTATCACCGCCACCGATGCGACCTGGCCCGCTTGAGTGAACAGGGTGCGCAAATCATCTTCGGTGGTGTTGTACGATAAATTTCCGACATAAAGTTTGACTTCCATAATTCTTGGGTCTCCTTTGAGACTGGCTCACTGAGCCGATAATAAAAATACTGACATCCCATTTTGGGTACTCAGTCTAACCAAAACGATTACATCCGATACTTAGGTAAAGGGCGCTTCGTTGTAAGGTTCATGAAAGGGCGTGATGGCGCAGCGGGTCTAATTAGTCCCACTGGATCTGGGCAGACCCCGAATCCTGTTTAAACCGCTCAAGCAATTTTGGGATTTGGTCAAACTCGGTTGACTTATCCAGAAAGAAGTCAGCCCCGGCCTGCATGCATTTTTGCCGATACCCCGGATACGGATAGTTGGTCAAGATAATGACCATGGGCCCCACCCCGTCCTGTTTGATATGGCGGAGGACATCAATCCCGCTGCCGTCTGGCATCCGAATGTCTAAGATCACCACATCTGGCTGGAGGTTCTGAATACCACTGATGGCCTCGGCCACATTCTCCGCTTGGCCCACAATTTCGATCCCGGCCAACTCATCAAGCATCGTGACCAAATGTTCCCGCACGATGAGTGAGTCATCGGTGATAAATACTTTAAGCTTGGAATTCGGACGTAAAAATATCATAGACCTAACCATAAGAATACCCGATTAAAGTTCTAAACACTATCGGCGGAATACTGATATTTATGTAGGCCATGCACTCATTTCTCTGTCGGTATTTGCCCTACACTACACGGAATGAAATACCATCAGTGCAGCAAGCCTCCCCACCGGCGGAAGAGATGAAGAACCACCAGCAAGATGATGGCGCCCCCCACCGAGACCAGCATGGCCGGCAGGCTGAAGCTATTCTGGTTGATCGTGCTGATCCCAAAATAAGGGGTCAATACAATCCCGGCCACGCATGCGCCCAAGATGCCTACGATGATGTTGAGCAGGAGGCCTTCTCTCTGTCCCATAAGCGAACTGGCTACCCAGCCGATGACAGCCCCATAGAGGAGCCACATGATAAAGTTTACCAATTTGTTTTCTCCTGGGTGAATATTGAAGATCACGGATCATCCGTGTTTGTAAGAACACTCGCTTGATACCTCGCCTACTTTCCGTGGAACCTGGCGTTTGTTTTACTCAGTGTTAATGTTTGTTCATCTCCCACTTATTCATCAGACCTCTGCTCCTTGGTCTACTTCTGCGCTCATGACTATCTTCCGGGTGCGATACTCCTCATAATCCGGGACCAGCCGATCATACTCTCCATCCATTAACGGTGATGAAATCATAAAATCAGCCGAAGCCCGATTGCAGGCAATTGGAATGTTCCACAACACGGCCAGACGCAAGAGCGCCTTGACATCGGGATCATGGGCCTGTTGTTCCAGCGGATCCGAGAAAAAGATCATAAAATTGATCTCGTCAACGACAATCTTGGCCCCCATTTGCTGGTCACCCCCCAGGGGTCCACTTTGGAGTTTGGTGATGGCGAAGCCAAGTTCTTGTTCCAATATCTGGCCGGTAGTGCCGGTCGCATATACTCTATGGTGGGCCAGGAGATCACGGTTGTATTTAGCCCATTCGATCAGATCCCGTTTCTTATTGTCGTGCGCGATCAGGGCGATCTTCTTATCATGTTCCATAGCAATCTTTTGGTAAATCATATGTGATTTCTTTATGTCCTTATCAAATTATGATAACTATAGTCTACTCAATTCGCCACTCCGGGCGGGGGTGAGTGCTGAAGAATTCAGGAGGACGAGCGCCATTGTTGAGTTGCGCTAACACCTCACGCCAGGCATGGGTTCGCACCTCCCCCTGGGTAATCGAGGGCTTCCCTAATAGCGCAGCCAAATGCTTTTGTACATAATTGGCTGCCAAGCGAACAGCCTCCTCTGCCCCTGCTTTATCCTCAAAGACGCTCAGAGAGACGCCTACACCCTCTCCCGTATCTAGCCAGTAATAGGCCACAAAGCCGGGCGCTTTCTGGATGAGGCGGACCAAACCCTCCTGGATGTATCGATTAATTTCTTCGCTCGCTTTCGGATCGAAGTGATACCGATGGGTTACTGCATACATATAATTGCCTCCTTTGCCTAAATCAACTGTTGACGACACTGCCATAAGTCGCCGTGTAACTGCTAAATTCTACCGAATGTAGAGCTTTATCATTGATGTGAATGTGGTACTTCAGGCAGACTAACTTGCAATCTCAACTCGCTCCCTCCACTCACAATGACGTGCTGCTTCTGACCTGCTCAAGAAGCCCCTGGCAGACCAGAAGATTCTTAATTGCTTCAATCAAAGCGTGTGCCCAAAGTTCGCCCAAAATAACAGAGCCTTGCCCCTGGGCGAGGAAAGGAGCAAGGCCAAAAGGAGATCGATATGCCTTTTCTTGGATTTTGTTCACCCTTGAGCGACCACCTGCCATCTGCTGATCTCGGCCTTATAAAGTTGAAAGGTGACGATGTTGACCGGATTAAAATTCCGCACGGTCACGTAGACCTGGAGGGTGCCTGTCCTGCCCGGAGCATGATGTTTGCTTTTGACGATATGAAAGACGTTGGTGATTTTGATCATTTGATCATTGGCGATGAAATCAGCCGTTAAGGGATTGATTGGAACTGCGGTGAACCAACGCATGTTAGTATTCGTCCGAGAAATTTTATCCTCAAAGAAGATGCCGGATTCTCCGGGACCAAGCTTCAAGTTATCAAACCACAGACCGAAGTTAACTTGTCCCAACTGGGTGTAACCCCTCTGAGCGGATTGAAAATCACGCCTTCAAAGCCTTAGGATTAAGCTATATTCTTCTTAAGGATACACGATCTGAGTTCTGTAGACTGTCAGCAGAAATCTGATTTTTGTGTAGGGTTTAGATTGATGTCTTTGTAGGTATTTGCCTTACAATTTATGCGCTTAAGGCTCATGCTGATGGGTCGTCGCCCTATTGATAGGCCAAACTCTCCCGCACGCTGACGCGAGTAGCCCCTTGGGCCGGCAGCAACTGGCCGCAATGGCCACAAAACGGTGATCATACCCAGCCAGTAAAGCGCCCCGTTCTATAGCACGCGCTGCCTGCCCCTAAGTTTCAGTCTCAACCCCAGCTCCCGGCTCGATCCGCTTGACCGCCAACAGCGGCAGGTTCAGATTGCGGATTTTGAGCAGCAGCCCATACAAGGCGGCTTGATCCACCACCGGCCCGGCGAGAATGGTTTCGCCGGCGGCGGTGTGGGTAATGGATAGGCCGTCAAACCATTCAGACCAGTGTAAGTCGAGCTGGCCTTTGACACGAATGTGGTAGATTGTTGGTGTTTCCATAAGAGCGACTTTCCGTTGAATGTACCGATCTCATATCGAAAATCCCAAAATTGTTGGCTTCAATCAACCAGACCAATACCGGCTGTAGTCAAGCGCTCCTGCACCAGGGCCAGAAGGTGCGGACGCAGCTCCGCCGCCTGGCCAAAACGAGTCTTACTGAGCAAGGTCAATTCGGCGTGTTCGCCCATCGCCCCCGCTTCGTTAATGACTTGCCATGGCCCCAACAACTGTGGCAGCAAGGTTGTAGCTTCGCTGCCCAACTCCGTTAAAAGGGGTAAAGCATTGGTCAGGTCAGCCGTGGCTACCTTGAGCTTGAGGTGGGCGGTCGAAAAACGACCCCGGCTGAAGTTACGGAGGATGCGGATCTCGCTGTTGGGGACAACGTAGAGTTCGCCCGTGGGAGCGCGAACCAGGGTGGTTTGCAAATTCATGCTTTCGACGACGCCTTCCACCGTGCCGGTTACACTGGCAATTTCAATTTTTTCGCCCACGTCGAAGTTGTCTTCAAAAATGAAACTCACCCCGGCCAAAATATCGGCAATCAGTGGCCGAGCGCCTAAGCTAAAGGCCGCTGTAAATAAGCCGGCTAAGAGCGCCAGGGTCTCTGCGCTCAAGAATTGACTTAAGCTGAGTAGAACAGCCCCGATAAAAGCCATTACACTAACCGTGCTGGCGACCAGATGCTGAATGGTGTGCTGGCGCTCCGTCCGCATTTTGGCTTCAGCGACGTCAAGCTTGAAATGGCTTGACTTCAGCCGGTTGGATGACCACAGGAAAACTCGGCTCCACAGGGGCGAATGGAGCAAGCCCTCGGCAATATGCCAGGCTAGCCGGTGAACGGTAAAGGCCAGCAGGAAGAAGATGCCCATAAAGATAACTTTAAAGGGCAAGGCGAGTAAAGAGGGCAAGATATGGGAGGAAGGCCCTATCACTTCATCAAGCACACACACCAGTGAGATAAATAGAATTCCGGCGACGATTAAAAAGATAATTCGACGTGTCATTGTTACCACCAAAATATAGGGACAAATCGGGACGAAAATCCAGCGGTGCCCCTGTTTGTTTTCGTCAAATTTCGAATATTTCTCCCACTTAAACCCCGGCCGCCAGCTCACTCACGACTTCCGGCTGCGCTGGGGTGCGGACGAGACTCGGCCCGGCCACCAGGACTACGATGATGGCTACCAGCCAATTCACGGCAGCCAACAGCCAATACAGCCGCACCAAATCCGAGTCTGGAAACATCGAGAAGAGATACAAACCCATAGTATTGGCCGCGGTATGGTACAAGATGGCGAATAAGGCGCTCTCACGGGCGTTGTAATAGACCCAATTGGTCACCACCGCCGAAGCGATAGCCGCGATCAGGTACGGCGCAGCCAGGGAACCGCCGCTCAAGGCGATGGGTACATGCCACCCGACCACAAGCACGGCCAGGATCATGGTGTTGGCCAGCGGCGAACGACCGGCCGGAAATCTGGGTAGGGCATAGCCGCGCCAGCCTGTTTCCTCCGCCAGGGGAGCGTCAAGCATGGCCACGGGAAACAGTAAGAAGAGGCTGTACCAGGGGCCGAGTTGAGCCGCTGTGGGCAAAGGCGCGCCAAGCAGGATGTGAAAAGAGGCGGTGGCCAGAGCGATGGCAGTCGGGACGAACAACGCCGCTGCGTACCATTTGAGTCCGACCCGCCAGCGCAGGCAGCGGCTCGCTAACTCTTTCAGTCCACCCCATCCGCCGGTGATGCTGGCCATGATGAGCGCCGCGAGAAAGGGTCCAAAGGGGAAAAGGAAGGGGCCGCCCAGGATAAAAAAGGTCCCCCACGAAATGCCATAGGCCAGAGTAAAAAATGTAACCACTGGGTATCGTTTCAGCACATTCAAAAGT
>CAZRYD010000049.1:6870-9527 GCA_964604225.1 uncultured Caldilineaceae bacterium | reverse complement strand
TGGCCTACTGGGCTAAGGGCTGCCCCGTGCGCGCCGCCTCAACGACATTGAGAATCGCTTCACTGGTTTGGTGAGCATGCTCCTGCTTGAGTACCAGCGACATATGGGTTGCCCCATCAACGAGGTGATAGCCGCTGTTGGACGAGAGGCCGGCCAGTTCGACACTAAATTCATTCCAGGCCCGGCGCGTTTTATCTGCTGGCAACGTAGCGCTGAGAACCACGAGTGGGATGTCGCCCAAACTTTTCACCCCACGCTCTTGCACGTCCGTTTCAGGCATGGCCTCATATTGCCCGGCCAGGCTTTGCCAAAACTTCGTTGTCATATTGAAAGTCTTGGACTCGGCGCGCTGCGGCGCTGGCAGATCGTAATCCTCGGCTTCTGGCCCCAGGCCAACTGTCAGCAGCAGTCGGGCGATCCCAAAGGGAGCCAACCAGCGGACCGTCTGGATCATCTGCTCCTCCGCTGCGTATTCGGCCTGAACTTCGGGAGGATAGCGTGGGTCCTGGTATAACTGGCCCGTGTCAACCAAGACCAGGCCCACGACTTCGTCCGGGTATTGGGCGGCGTACACCCGCGCCACCCTGCCCCCATACGAATGGCCAACCAGCACATAAGGGCCGGTGACATCAGCGTTGGCCAGCAAGGTGTGTAATTCACGCACCTGCTGGTGAGCATCCCGTGGCTCCGGGCCGAGTTCGCTCCAGCCAAAGCCGGCCCGGTCGTAGGCGCAGACGCGGGTGGCGACGGCGATCTCTGGTTGCACTAAGGCCCACTGAGCCGAACTGCCGCCGCCCACAGCGTCTAAGATCACCGTCGGACTGCCTTCTCCGCGGTCGCCGACACAGTAAATGTGCAGCTTATAGCCGCCCACATCTACTAACTGGCCGGGCGCGGGATAGGTGCGTTGGTCTATCTGCGTGGCGATGGCCTGGTAAACTGCTCCGCTAAGGCCAAGTGCAACCAGGGCGATGACCAGTCCCACCAGGATACGCAGGCTCCACCTGAGCAGTTTATGCTTGGACCGGGCGCTGTGGGGTAGGGCTGTTGATTCATTAGGCATGACAATTGTGTTCATGTATGTCTCCTATCAGATAATCCTATTTTCAACTTAAACCCCGACCACCGGCTCAATTGCGACCCCCACTGGCACTGTCTGCGAACGGGATAGCCGAGCCGGTCCGGTCACCATGACGACGATAACAGCGGCCAAACATTCCAGGCCAATGGCGATCAAGGTGGGTCGAACATCGCCGATTGCTGCCGGGATGATCGGCAAGAATACGGCGGAGGTATTCAGGCCGGCATGGAACAGGGTAATCAGCAACAGGCTACTTTTGGTATTGTTATACACCCAGGTAAACAAAATCGCTTTGGCGATGGTGTCGAGCAAATAAAGCCAAAAGGAATAGTCTTGGGCGCTGCCCGCTGTTAGGAACTTGGGCACGTGCCAGAATGCCCAGATGACGCCGATGATGAGGCTGGCGCTCAACGCGCCGTGACGCGCCTGCAATTTGGGTAGGGCATAGCCCCGCCATCCGATTTCCTCACCATTCAAGAACACTTGAATCAGAAAGAAGAGGGGCAAGGCGACCCACAAGTTGAACGATGGTCCCACAAGTTGGCGCGCAAACGGCTGGGTAAAGTCTGGCACAGCCCCGCCTAGCAGGACATGCAACGCGATTGCTGCTAGATCAACCAGAGCGAACCCAAACAGGACTACCCCGTACCACGGCAGGCCGACGCGCCAGACCAGGAATTGGCGAAGTAAGGCGCGGATACCGGTCCAGCCGCTAATGATCCCGGTCATAATGAGCGAGGCTACGACGAACCCGTAGCCAATGAGCAAAGGCAAGATCGGGGGGATGGGCAGAGACAGCAGCAAACCGTGCGAGTTAGCCGCCGCCCAGAGATCGATGGGCCAGGTACACACAAACATCAGGATAAAGCCGACCAGCACGGGATAACGTTTCAACAAACTTAAAAGCTGTGGCATCATGGCAAAATTCCCTCTTGTATTTGGATTCTTTTATCCAAATTATTGTCATCTTTTACATCAAGTGAAATCTTCTTTTTGCTTTCAAAAAGAAACCAAACCATCGGCAGGAGAAACAATAGCTTTAAACTTTCCGCCGGGGCATCGCCAAAATAAAATAAACTATATTTATAGACCTCGAAGCATACTATTATTGACAGCGCCACAAACCCAAAGATTCTCGTCTTGCCCTGGCTATCCATGAGCAACAGCGCCCCGAACCAAACTATCAATACATCAACTAACCAGGCTTCTAGCCGTTGCCCTAATACTTGATAGACAAGATAAGTGAGCGCATCGTTCTGGATCAGCAAACTCACCCCTTGCAAAAGAAAAATGGCAGCTAAGGCACTGGTAGAGGCACAGCCTACCCAGGTTATCCAGCTTGGCAGCTTAAAATCGAACACAGCGAACGAAATGAAGATAGAACCTAGCGCGAGCACCGCATGAGTTATTAGCTCGACTCCGTTGTCAAAAAATATTTGATAAAGCACGGCTATAGGGAGCAATGATAAAAAAACAAATGCGGCTAAAAAACCTCGTGGTGATCTCATGTTTAATGATCCTTTTTTGACCCTATTGATTAGCTTTCGGCTGCTATAACCTGGACTGGTCCATCCGG
>CAZRYD010000049.1:0-6860 GCA_964604225.1 uncultured Caldilineaceae bacterium | reverse complement strand
TAGGACCGCCTGTGGTCGCTTCCTCAGCAGATACAAGAGCCAGACCGCCACAGCCATAGCCGCGAGGAGGGTCAACAGACCACTCTCGCCGGCCAGATATTCGGTTGCCAGCGGGGTAGAAGCGGCGGTTACCGCGCTCAAGGCGCCCGAGAGGGTGTTCCAAGCGCCATGGAAGAGGGCGACAGGCCAGATACTGTGGGTCGTCAGCCGCAGGTAGCCATAAAGGACGCCCCCGACGGTCAGGGTCAGCAGAAATAACGGGATGACAATGAGACGATTGCCTTCACCATGATAAAACGGGGTCAAGAAAATCATGGGGAAATGCCAAATCGCATGCAAGAGTCCGCTCAGGAGCATCGCCCGGGTTGGCCCCAACGTCAGGAGCCGTGGCAGCAGGTAGCCGCGCCAGCCGACTTCCTCACCCAGCGCCAGGAGAGTGCCAAAGACCATGCCGTCAACCAGAAAGTTGAAGATGAACTCGAACAGAGAGCCGGTCCCGGGGGGTAGACTCAGGCTGGCGATGCCGAGGCTCCAGACAATCCCATAACTTAGCAGCAGGATGGGCAGCGGGGTGAACAGGGCCAGCCCCCACCCGCGGAAGCCGAGCCGGTGCAGTCCCAAATCAGCCCAGCCCGCCGGGCTGTAGCCATCACGGGTCACGACCAGGAGCATGATCAAAACCCCCAGCAAGGGCATAAACATGACGAAATCAAGCCCGGTGCCATCGGCGGGTAGCAGCAATATATATACCAGGGTCAGGAAAAAGGTGAGGCCGTAATAGATGGCGGCTTTGCTAAGATCAGTGAGTTGGATCAACATAAGCAGATTCCTCCTTTGGGTTTGGATTATTTGTGTTTATGGCCTCACTATAGCAGTAAACCACGCGTTTAGCAGGGGTCTAAGGATGTATCCTGGGGTTTATTTGTGAGGGATGAAGAGGAGGTCTGAAGTGATGAAAGGATGACAGGGTGGCAATATGCTTACCTTGTCATTGTAGTTCTATTGAAGGAGATTCAACTCACGGGCGCGGACGATGGCTTGAGTGCGGCTCTGCGCCTCGAGCTTGCCGAAGATATTGTTGAGGTGTTTTTTGACCGTGCCGAGGGCCAGGAATAGTTCCTGGGCAATCTCTTGATTGGAGCGGCCGACGGCGACGAGGCGGAGCAGTTCGAGTTCGCGTTCGCTGAGGGGATCAATTAAAGGATGAGGGATGAGGAATGAGGGATGAAGACTGGTTTCTTGCCCGCCTACGTCAAAGGCAGCGAGAAGTTTATGAATGTATGCTTTCATCCTTCCGCTCCTGCCCTCTGAAAGGGGGTCCGCCTTCATCCTGCCCAATAACGCTGCCATCGGCTCACCCTCATCTACAAAAATGCGGACGTAACCTTCCGGTTCAGCCAGGGTCAGGGCGCGTTCGAGGACGGTCAATGCCTCTTTGGAGTCGCCTTGCGCCTGCAAAGCCAGGGCGTGCAAAATGAGGATTTCAATCACACTGCTCGTCCGCCCGCCCGCTTCGGCCGCCGGCAGCAGCCAGGCCAGCCAGCGCAGGGCCTCAGGCAGATGAGAGCCAACCGGGTTGGACCGCCCCTGGGCAATCCGCACCCGGACGAGAGCCAGATATTCCAATTCGTGGGGGTAACTGGGTTCACCAGCCACAGGTAAGTCGCACTTGTCTGCCCAACGAAGGGCAGCAGCCAGGTCCCCCTGCGCTAACTGCAATTGGGCTTTTGTCGCCATCCCGTGGGCGATCAGGGTCTCGTAAAACTTTCGCTGACGCGCCAATTGCGCAAATTCATCCAATGTCTCGATAGCCCCGAGGTGGTCCCTACGTGCCTGTTTGAGACGGGCCAACGCCATGTAACACAAAGCGACCAGATCGGCGTCGAATAACTGGGTGGTGACATCCAACCCTTGCGCAAGCAGCCGCTCGGCCTGGTCCAAATCGTTCTGCTCGCGCAGTAGATCGCCTAGGCCGGCGTAGTAGGCCAAACTGCCGATCAAGGCTCTCAATACCTCCGGCTCCGCTACAACCTGGGCTGCTTTGGCGTAGGTGGCCGTAGCCTGACGCAGCCGGCCCTGAAGTGTCTGCAAGCGGGCCAAATTGGTCAAACTGGTCATGATCGCTACCTGATTGCCGAGGGTCTGTATCTGGGTGATGGCCTCTAAGAGCAGGCGTTCATTGACCGTGGTTACCTCGCCGCTGACTAAGTAGACCCGGGCTGTGTTCAATAGGGCCACCGAGCGGAGGTTAGCCTGCGCTTCCGGCAACAATTCCAGTGCCTGGTGGGAGAAAGCGATGGAGTGGGCCAGGTTACCATAGAAACGCGTAATGATTGCGCGGATGAGAGCCACCTGGCCCAGGATAGCCTGCGCCTGATGGGCCGGCGTATCCGTCTGAACGCATTGTTCAGCCTCGTTCAGACGAGCCTCAGCCGCCTCCAGGTGACCGGTGAACATCAACGCCTGAGCATAGACAATACACAGGCTGGCCCGTGAGCGCAGCAGCGCCTCGGGCAAGGCGTTCAGCCAGCCGAGCACGGTCTGCACCTGGCCACGCTGGGTGAGGTGGGGGCCGTGCTGTTCAACCAGGCGGGCCACCTGTTCCAGGTCGGCGGCAGTGGCCGCCAGGGTTATGGCCTCGGCTAACAAGCCCTGCTGCTCGTACCACCCGCTGGCCCGGCGATGCAGTTCCGGCACGCTGTCTGGCTGAGTCTGGCGCAAGCGAGCGCGCAACACTTCGGCAAACAGATGATGATAGCGATACCATTTACGCTCCTCATCCAGGGGGATCAGGAATAGATTGGCCTGCTCCAGCCGCTCCAACATGGCCTGGCCGTCACTTTGGCCGGTGAGGGCGTCACAGAGCGGACCGGAAAGTTGATGAAGAATTGAGGTTTGCAGCAAGAAAATCTTGGTGCCCTTGGGCCGGCGTTCAAGCACTTCATCGGTGAGATAATCCAGGATGTAACGGTTGCTACCCGTGAAGGCCGCAATGAAACGGGGCAAGTCATCACGCCCCTGCATGGACAGGGCCGCCAGTTGCAACCCGGCAATCCAGCCTTCAGTCCGTTCTTCCAATACCTCAATATCTTCCGCCGACAGGCTCAAACCCATCATATTATTCAAAAATCTAGCCGCTTCATCAGGCGTAAAACGCAGATCTGCCGCGCGCAGTTCGCTCAATTGGCTGCGAGCACGGAGGCGGGAGAGGGGTAAGGGAGGATCGGAACGACTGGTTATGACCAGATGCATCTGCGGGGGCAGATGGTCAAGTAAAAAGGTAAGATTGGCGTGGATAGATTGGGTTTCAATGAGGTGGTAATCATCGAGGACGAGGGCAAAGTTGTCGGGAAAAGTCGCGATGTCGTTGAGCAGAGTAGTCAGAATTAATTCGAGCGGAGGCGGCTGAGGCGACTGGAGCAAGGGCAAAATGCTTTCGCCCAGGGTGGTTTTTAACTTTTGTAAAGCCGCGATAAAGTAAATCCAAAAACGGATGGGATCATTATCCCCTTCGTCCAGCGATAGCCAGGCCACACATCGCTCGCTGCGGGGGATCCATTCGCTCAACAAAGTTGTCTTGCCAAAGCCGGCCGGGGCGGAAATGAGAGTCAGGGGACGGGTTAGCCCTTCGTTCAACCGCGCGATGAGGCGTAGACGCGGCACCAGGTCTCGACGCCTGGCCGGTAGATAAAGTTTGGTGGTCAAAAGCAACGAAACAGTGGACACACTCCCCCCAAGCTGTAGTCCAAAGGCAGCCTACGTCCAAACTTCTCCACTATGGGAGCAGAGGATTTACTCAATCAATCCGAGGTCAAGAGTATAACGCATCAACTCGGCGTTGGATTTCAAATTCAGCTTTTCCATAAGACGGGTGCGATAGGTGCTGACGGTCTTGGCGCTCAGCGACAACTCCTCGGCAATTTCTATCAGCGTTTTCCCGCTGGCCATCAGTTGCATTACCTGGAATTCGCGGTCGGACAACGTTTCATGTCGCGGCCGCTCGGAGGCTGTGTCCAGACCAAAGGCCAGGGTCTCGGCCAGCCTTGGGCTGATGTATTTCCCGCCGCTGACCACTTTGCGAATGGCCTTGACCAATTCATCGGGCGCGTTTTCTTTGGTTAAGTAGCCCGATGCGCCGGCTTTCAGCACCCGCACCGCGAATTGTTCTTCGGCGTGGATGCTGAGCACCAGCACCGGCAGGTCGGGCTGTTCGTGTTTCAGCTCCTTGAGGATGTCGAACCCACTGCGGCCGGGCATGGTGATGTCCAGCACCAGCACATCCCAGCCTCCGACCCGCACCTGGTCCAAGGCTTCCTGGCTGTTGACGGCCTCGCCGGCAACCTCCATATCGGCGGTTTCCGCCAAAATCTGCCGTAAACCCTGCCGTACAATCGGGTGATCATCGGCAATCAATACTTTTATCATTTGCTCTCTGAATAAGTGATAATCAACAATTGACTGTTGACCATTGACGATTAGGCTTGGCTCAGCGGCAGCCGGACGGTCACAGTCGTCCCTTGGCCCGGACTCCCGTGAAATTGAACCTCACCCGCTTGCAATCTGGCCCGCTCCTGCATCCCCAACAGTCCGATTGATTTGGGACTATGGATTTCATTTTCAGTAATACCTCGCCCATTATCCTGCACCTGAAGTGTTAGAAACTCAGCATTCTCTTCCAGGATAACCTCGACTTGAGTAGCTTGAGCATGCCGAGCCACGTTGGTGAGAATCTCTTGCAAGATGCGGAACACTGCTGTAGACCCGTCCTCATCCAAGGTCGTTTCCTCACGAGTGCTGGCAAGTTTACTCTCAATGCCGGTGCGAGTTTGAAATTCATGGAGCTGCCATTCGATGGTCGCCACCAGGCCCAGGTCCAGGATGCCTGGCCGCAACTCCGTGGAAATGCGGCGCACCATTTGAATAGTAGTATCAATTAACCCGGACATCGCTTGCGTTTTGGCCAACAGGGCTGGCTGCTGCGAGTCCAAATGGCCTTGCAGCCAAGCTACGTCCATTTTTAGGCCGGTCAAGGTCTGGCCCAGTTCGTCGTGGATGGCCCGGGAGATGCGGGTGCGCTCCTCCTCGCGGACAGACTGCAAGCGGGCGGATAACTCGCGCAATTGTTCGGTTGAGCGACGAAACTCATCTTCCGTACGCCGGTGGTCCGCGCTTTCGCTGGCCAAACTGGCCCTGGCAGCCAGGAGTTGATTGGTGACTTGGGTGAGGCGTGCTTCCAATTCGGCAACGAGCTGTTGAGAGGCGTGGTCTTGGTGGGTTAAGTTGTTCTGTTCGGTCAAGGGCAATAGTTTCATATCATAATTATAGCCCGAAGCAGTCTAAAAAGATATAAATGTCATCGGTAACTGTTCAGCCCTGCTGCCAATCAGCCTTATGACCGCCGCCCGCAGCCGGCGAAAACCCCACCCCGGCCAGAGGCGCCAACTCCTCCACCTGCGGATCTGACCAGCCAAGACATAAATCAACTGGCCCTGACTGCCTCTAACCACTACGCCGCCGCCCAAAGAGCACTCCAAAATGGCGACTGGGCGACCTATGGCGCCGAGCTGGAAAAAATGAAAGCCACCCTGGCTGCGCTGGTATGAGTGACCAGCCAGCCGTAGCCAGCTTGATGGTACTACCCAGGCCAAACTCTGTTTGAGCTGGAGGCTCGCTGTTCGCCCTGCGCCTATGAGCGATAGTCTGGTCAACCGGAGCCGAAACGGCAGATTTGAGCCGGCCCCAGCCCACGGGGAGGCTTCCCCTATTGGTCGTGTAAAACCCACGCAACTAACCATTTGGAATATTTCTGCCTCATTTCAGAGTCCCTTACGAGTCCGTTAGAAGTCCGTTAGGAGTCCGTTAGGAGTCCGTTACGAGCCTGAATAGATACTTTCTTTTAACCGGCCTGACTCTGTTAAAACCCCCCAACTTTTGGGGATGACTCCAGCCGCGTTTTAGGGTATAGTGAGGTCACTTAATAGGATTAAGTTTTTCTCACAGCCAACCCATAGGAGGTATGTATACAATGGCAAAAATTAAAGGCCCCTTGTTTAGTATGAGCGCAACCGGCAGTTTTGGCGATATTGTGTTTGACCGGCGGGGCTATGCTTATCTCAAGCCGGAGCGGCGCGATGCCCAGACGCCCGCGCAAGGGGATGCTCGCCAGGCTATAGCGGTGGGACAGAAGTGCGCCAGCGTATGTGGTGAGGCCACCCGGCAGCAGCTTAAGGCCAAAGCCGCCGACCCGGCCCATTGGGGCGCTTACCTGTCCAGCCAACTGCTTGGCCCACAGCGCAGCCGCTTTATCGCCGTATTAGCCGAATACAACTCAGAGGCAGTAGAGCAGGCGGGCTGGGAAGCAGCAGCACAGAGCCTGGGGATGCAAGACGTTTTTGTTCCCTACGCCCACCAAGCGGCGATTTCGCCCGGCGCACAGTTGTTTGCCCTGGCTTCGACGCTGTTTGGATTGGGGCTGTATACCAGCCTGGGCCAGCCGAATGGTAACGCCGAGATGTGGAAAGAACAGATTGTTTTATAAGGCAATCAAGCAAAACCTCTCACGAGGTTTAACCTCGTGAGAGGTTTTTTTATGCCATATCCAGGGGACTATGTCCAGTCAATCCGCTGCGATGAAGCACATGGGAGTAGAGTTTGAGTCGGAGGATTTCACGGACTGGGTCAAGCAATCGTTTAGGCGGGTTGGGGGTTCATTAAAAAACTTCTTGACCTAGCTGGCAAATCGTTTTATACTGATTCTATCTGGGGCTATAGGTGTCCCCATCGATCTACCCCTCTAACAATGCTCTCACGATGAACGCAAAAGAAAGAAGAATATAAACATGCACAGGAGCATTTGAATG
>CAZRYD010000048.1:14865-27025 GCA_964604225.1 uncultured Caldilineaceae bacterium | reverse complement strand
TGGGAGTATAAACACAACCAGCGCTGGCACGATGGCAACGGCTTTTCTCACGTTCGGGCTGCCCTACTAGGACCGTCGCTCAGCATCCCCTTTATCAATAGCCAACTCACCCTGGGTACCTGGCAGCAAATCGTTTTTCTTGATTTTGACAATCGCCGCCGCTCACGTAAGGTTATAGTACAGATAGTTGGAGATTAAGGGGGCTATTCTGAAATTTTTTAGGCATTCTTCAACAAGGGTATTAGTGTGGCAGAAAGAATTTTGGCAATTGACGACGATTACCTGGTATTGCGACTGATCGAGCACAGTATGGAGAAGCTTGGTTATGAAGTCATCACGGCTGAGGACGGCCATAGCGGGTTGCAGCAATTGCACGAAAAAAAACCTCATTTGATTATTCTTGATCTGATGATGCCGCACATGGATGGCTGGGAGACCTGCCGTTCGATCCGTAGTGTTTCTAAAGTGCCCATCATTATTCTCTCAGCCCGAGGCTCCCAACAAGATATCCTCAAAGGGCTAAAAATGGGGGCCGACGATTATCTAGTCAAACCCTTTTACCCCGAAGAATTACAGGCTCGCATTGAAGCCGTGCTGCGCCGCACCCGGATGCCCACACCTGACTCCGATAGATTGCCGCTGCGTTTTGGGGGCAGCGACCTGGTGATTGATCCCGTCAATCGCCAGGTGATGGCCCACAATAAAATAATAGACCTGACCCCAACCGAATATGATTTGCTGCTGTTTATGGCCCGGCGGGTTGATCGCGTTTTACCTATCGATGTGATCTTTGAAAATGTTTGGCCTTATTATGCCGAAGCCAGCTTGAACAGCGTTAAATGGTATATCTGGCGGCTGCGCCGCAAGATTGAAGATGACCCTCGCCACCCCCGCTATATCCTCACCGAGCACGGTATTGGCTATCGTTTTGCCGTACCTTAATGACAATCAAAAAAACACCCCGACAGACCGTCGGGGTGTTTTGGTTTGAGCAAAATCAGGTGAGCTTACCATCGGTAGTCACGGGCTGAGGTTTTTGACGTTGGTAGGGACGAACACAGGCAATTGAATAGGTAATAATATGCAGACAACGTTTGCTGCGGTCTTTATTGATGGCGTTACGGCAAATCAAAGAGTTTTGCTCATTGTTTTCGCCAGATTCTAGCAGGGCCACAACTTTATCACCAATATCAAACCCGCCCCCTTCGCAATCAGGGTTATTGCACGGCAATAACTGGGGGTAATCGTCAAGGGAGCAAACTTTACGCTCCTTCCGCCACAAACGACGCCCGGTAGCTTCTTCTAAAGGGCCTTGCTCTTGCCATTCTATAGTAATATAAACCTGTTTAGGATTTGTCATCGTTTTTCCTTCGCTGTTTGAAAGGCCATTAGTCATTGGGTTGGGCGCTTAACTCCTCAGGATTCAAATCCCTGCGGTCTTACTTACTTTCTTTGCGCGAGTGATCAACTAATAAGGTCAGAATAGTATAGAGCAGTTCATCCTCAGTAAAAGGTTTGGGTAAAAAGTGTTGGATACCCATTTGAGAAGCCCGCTCAATGTTGCGCTCATCGGCCCAAGCAGTGACCAGCATAACGGGGATGTCTTTGGTTTCAGGGTTAGCCTGCAATTGGCTATAAATTTCAAAGCCATCCATTTCCGGCAAAAGAATATCTAAAACGATGAAATCAACCGGGTGTTTCTGAAGCTTCTCAAACGCCACCCGACCATTTGGCGCTGAGGTTATTTCGAAGCCCACATCATCCAAAATTTCTGTGACCATCTGTCCCAAGACTTTGTCGTCTTCGATGACCAGCACCTTACGGTTAGCCTCAAAATATTTCATGGCTCGCTTGGGAATTAAGGTCGAATTAAAGTGACCTGCCATTGACATCTCCTTCCACTACTATTTTTCGATGCACTGCAATTCTCACAAAGCGATAGATACGGTTGGGAAAGAACTACCGGGGTTTGATTTAGACCTTAACCCGATTTAATCCATCCAAAAATGCAGCCGGTACGGTTCCCACGCCCGGCCTGTTTTACGGATAGACCCTAGTTGACCTGGAGCGAGAGTGTAGTGGTATCACTCCCCCCATTACCGTCATCTACTTGCAGCATTATAGTATAAGTTCCGCTAATCGTCCAAGAATAACTCACTACGGGACCGTTGCCGGTTGTGCCGTCACCAAAGTCCCAGGTATAAGTTAGTGGATCATTACCCGGGTCGGTGGAACTACTGCCATCAAAATTGACTGTTTGTCCCACGGCTACAGTAGTCTGGTCGGCAGTTGCCCGGGCGGTGGGTGGAAGATTATTCACCGTAATCGAAACTGTATCGGTATCAACCGCCCCAGCGCTGTCAGTTACCGTCAGGGTGAGGTTATAATTTGCCGGCCCATTCGGATAAGTATAAGACACGGTGACCCCATTACCCACAGGGCTGCCATCGCCAAAATCCCAGGTATAGGTCGTTATGTCATTACCGGGATCCGTAGAACCGCTGCCATCAAATGTGACCGGAGCGCCCTCGTCCACCGTGCGGTCTCCTCCGGCATTAGCTGTGGGCGCCACATTATTTACGGTGACTTGAAGTGTATCGGTACTAACCGCACCATCACTATCGGTCACGGTCAGGGTGACACTGTAAGTCGCCGGCCCATTTAGATAAGTATGAGACACGGTGACCCCATTACCCACGGGACTGCCGTCACCAAAGTCCCAGGTATAGGTGAGAGGGTCACCATTGGGATCACTAGAACCGCTGCCATCAAATGACGCTTGAGTACCTTCGGCAATAGTTTGGTCAGGTCCGGCTACAGCAATAGGAGGAGAATTATTTACTGTGATGGGAATTGAGGTGGTAGCTGTCGCGCCATCGTCATCTGCCACCGTCAGAATGACATTGAAGGTACCCTCCTCGGTGTAGACATAATCTACGGTCACGCCACTGTCAAAGTTGCCATCGCCAAAATTCCACTGATAGGTCAACGCGGTGTCATCTGGATCGGTGGAGAGGCTGGCATCAAAACGCACCGAAGCACCTTTAGCCACAGGGTTGGGACTGGCGGTAGCTAGAGCGGTCGGAGACAAATTAGTAATGGTCACACGAGTTGTATCGGTATCCGTACCGCC
The DNA here is from genome assembly GCA_964604225.1 of uncultured Caldilineaceae bacterium. GTDB lineage: Bacteria > Chloroflexota > Anaerolineae > 4572-78 > J111 > DSQQ01. The sequence continues at coordinate 23,892 of CAZRYD010000048.1, read as the reverse complement.
CCGGCCATCATCGACTAGCAGTGTGGCGGCGTAAACCCGATCATCGCTATAGGTATGGGTTACGGTGATACTGGTGGTAGTTGCGGTGATACCGTCGCCAAAATCCCAGCGGTAAGTCAAAGGATCGTTGGTGGGATCGCTGCTGCCGGCGGCGCTCAGGGTTATTGGCATACTAGTAACCGTAGCTGTATAGGGGCCGTTAGCCTCCGCATAAGGCAGAGCATTGTCAATTGTCACCTGGGTTGAAGCGAAGCCGACGCCGCCATCCTTATCAGTTACCCGCAGTCTAACCGGATGATTCCCGGCGTTGTTCCAAGTGTAGGAAACATTTTTACCGGCCCTTTCATAGGTCAGGGGATTATCATCCAAATCCCACTCATAAACCAGCGAGGGTACGTCGCTTGGCGCGTCTTCGGCCGTTCCGCTCAAGTTGATGGGGGCAGTTTCGACCCCATTATAAGGACCGCCGGCACTAACATTCCAGGGCGGCAAATTTTTTATCGTCACCTTGAATGTGTCGAGGGCTTCGCCAATTTCACCACCGCCAGTGGTAGAGAAGGGATAATCATCATCACGGACCCGTAAAGCGACAATCAAAGGGTTACTATTGGAGTCACTGAGACCATCCAAGCTCGGATAGATGTAAGTACCCGACGCGCCCGTCGCATCTTGGTCAAATACCCCGTTTTTGTAATCAAAGTCCCAGGCATAGGTCAAGATATCGTCAGCGCCTGGGTCGGTGGCCGTACCACTATAGGGCAAAGAAATATTGCTCCCTTCGTCCAGAGTCAGGTCGGCGCCAGCCTCCGCTGTCGGATTCGCATTTAGCACCGTAACCCCAACCGAGTTAGTTCCAAAGTCGCCGCTATCATCGGTAACGGTGAGGGTGGCGCTGTAGACACCGTTGTCACCATAAACGTGGGCTAGAGTTACGCCGCTGGCACTTTTGCCGTCGCCAAAATCCCACTGATAAGTCAGCACATCGTCACGGCCAGGGTCGCTTGAGTCACTGCCGTCAAAGGAAACGGGCGAGCCTTCGAGCTTGACGTTGTCGGCGCTGGCCACAGCTACCGGCGGCTCATTAAATGTTTCCACCTTGGTGGTGGTAAAAGCCTGGCCGCCATCGCCATCGTCAACACGAATGCGCACGGTGTAAGCGCCCTGGTTGTACCAGATGTTTGAAATTGTGTCGGGCTGGTCAACCGCATCAAATGAGCCGTTATTGTCCCAGTCATAGGCATAAGTCAGAGGATCATTGCCCACATCGGTGGCTGTAACAGTCAGAGCCAGGGGTGATCCTTCACCCACCGGGCCATCGTTAGACACGCTGGTAATGACTGGCGGCACATTGATTACTGATACCTTAACCGTATCAATGGTTTCCCCGCCATCCTTATCGCGCACTCGTAGTGCGGCCACAATATTAGCCGGTCCATTAGGATAAACCGTGGAGGCGCTTTCTCCGGTGGCCTCGGTAGTGAAGCTACGGCCATCGTAGTTAAAATCCCAGGCATAGGTTAAGGTATCACGAGGGCCTGGATCGGTCGCTGTGCCCTTGAAGGTAATCCGATCACCTTCATTGACGCTCTGATCGGGGCCAGCATCGACGACCGGCGGCTTGTTATCCACCTTGACTGCTAACGTATCTTCGGTTTTGCCGCCATCATTATCGCGAACGGTCAGGCGGACAAGATAAATGTCGTTGTCAAGATAGGTATGGCGGGGGGTTAAAGTATCGTTCACTTTGGGAGTGCCATCGCCAAAATCCCACTCATAAAGCAGCACGTCCTGCCCTGGATCACTGGCAGTTGCGGCGAAGGCTACTTCCTGCCCTTCATCGGCCTGAATATCCTGGCCAATGTCGACCAGCGGGGGCAAATTGCTGATAAAGACGGTCGTAGTGGCGATTCCTACTTGCTCTAGCAGGTTGCTCGCTTGCACCCCAATGGGATATTCACCGTCATCGTTAAAAAGAACAGAGGTTGAAGCTCCAGTGGCATCATTGTACTGACCATCATCGTCCAGGTCCCAGACGTAGCTAACCACACCCGGTACCAGATTCAGCACCGAACCGGTTAATGCAGCAGTCACCAGAACCTGGCTACCTTCATCGCCATAATAGGGTCCACCGGCGCTAACTTCCAGTACACTGAGAGCGGTTACAGGGGGCGAGGTTGGTTCCACGGTTAAAGTTGGCGTATCTTCAGGCACCAGTGAGGGCGTGGGTGGGGCGATAAGGATTTGGTCCCGCTTAACCGCCTCGATCACTTCAGGGTTAATGCGAGCCAGGCGAGGGGCATTGGCCGCTTTGACGCTGTAATCGACAGAAGCTTGGGAAACCAAGCCGACTGGCAGCCACTGTTGCTGCGTGTTTTGCAAGCCCAACGTAGCCGTAGTAAAAATAAGCGACCAGCCTACCAACAAAAAGGCAAGCAGAAGCACGTCGAAGCGAAAACCGCTCCAACGACGCCTGCTCACCTGCTTGATTGGGGTCTCCTGCTCAGTCATCGTTATTCGCTACAACACTACGGTATTTCGAACAACAATTCTTCCATTCTTTTCTGTAGGGACGAATTAGTTGCCCTCGGTTGAGCTGCAGTCTCGGTTAGGGAGGTCTCTTGAGGCAAGGTAAAGAAAAACGCAGTGCCTTTACCTAATTCACTCTCCAGCCACACTTGCCCCTCGTGCATTTCAACCAGTTGTTTGACAATGGTTAAGCCCAGGCCCATTCCACCGTGTCCGGCAATGTGTTCGACGCGGGCCTGGTAGAATCGGTCAAAAATGCGCTCCTGATCCACCAGGGCAATTCCACCGCCGTTATCACGCACGCTCATCAGGATACCTTTCAGATAATTCTGGGCGGTCACCTCGATACGCCCCCCTTCTGGGGTAAATTTGATGGCATTGGAGATAAGGTTTGATAAAATCAATCCCACCTTTTCCGCATCCGCCTGGATGACCGGCAGGTCGTCGGGCAAATTGACCTCCAGGGTGTGTCCCTCTAATTCGGCCATTGGCTCATAATCAGAAATCACCTTGTCCACCACATCCCTTAGATCCATGGGAGCTACTCGCAGAAAAGCGGTGCCAGCATCCAGGCGTTGAATGGTCAACATGGCGTCAATCATGGTTCGCATGCGTACCGTGCTGGCCACCATAAAACGCATAGATTTACGGAGTTTTTCCGGCGCCCGTTTTTCGGCATAACTAGCATAGCCCATCATGGCCCCTAGCGGAGTTCGTAACTCGTGGGCGGCAATGTTGATAAATTGAGTTTTTAAATCATCCAGTTTGCGCAGTTCTTCGTAGGCCCGCTGCGTGGCTTCAAAAAGCTGGGCATTTTTGATGGCAATAGCAGCCTGGTTGGCCATTGTCCCCAAAAGCCGCTCGCTGTCTTCTTCCAGCAATTCGGTTTGCGGGTAGGTTTCGTCGGGAGTCAAGGTCAGCAAACCGACGATTTCCTGTCCGGCAATTAATGGAGCCACCAACGCTGAGGACGTCCCATCCTTTTTAAATTTGCCATTCAATGAATGGGTTCCGATGTCGGACAGATGAACAGCCAGAGGTTTGGCCGCGGCCAGCATGACCCGCAGCGGCCCTTTTTCCTCAAAGGCCAAACTGGGTAGGTCGCTCAGATCAGCCGTAGTCGAAGCTCGCGGCTCCAACAAGCGGCCACTCTCATCCAATAAATGCACCATGACCTCATCAGTTCCGCGAATAACCTCCTTGACGCTGGTCGTTACGGCCTGTAAAACGTGCTCCAGGTTCAGGCCCGATCTGACGGTGACGGCGGTACTACCTTCATATAAAGCCGTCAATTCCTCAATTCTTTTTTGCAGGGCGCTGGTATAGCCGGCCAGGCTCACAGTCATGTGATCGAGTGAGTTGGCCAAAGAGCCTATCTCATCGTCAGAATGAATTTGGGTGCGCCGGCTAAAATCGCCGCTGGCGACGGCCAGGGCATTTTCCATCAAGTGTTGCAAGCGTCCGGTAATGGCACTGGCCATAAAATAACCAATCCCAAAGACCAACGCCAACGCCGTCGCAAAAATGATCACCATATAATTGCGAGTGGTCGTCCCGTAAGCATCGATGAAGGTTCGCGGCAAAGCCACCGAATAGAACCCTAATGGTTCTCCTCTGGCCCGAAACACCCCAAAGAGTAAATCATAATCACGTCCTCTAAGCGTCATAGGGCGTTGAAGGCTAAACCCGCTGCCTTCGGTCAACAATTTGCGAACTTCGAGATCATTAAGTGCCAGGGCGGCAGCCGTTGTTGTGCCCCCTGTGCCCAACGTAGTATTGATGAGTTTACCTTTAAGGTCATACAGGCTGACATCGGAAAAAGTGGCCTGAGCCAGAACACTCAGCAGGTCGGGCACATAACTACCAACCAGCACAGCTCCAACCACTTTGTCGCCTTGCCTGATGGGACCACTGGTGACAAATAATTCGTTTTCATCAACCTTGGCCAGGGTGACGAATTTATCGCCCTTCTCGTCAATGACCCCACTGATAACTTTTTCGACGATGGGCCAATCGGAGAGGTCTGTTCCGGCTGAGGTAGTATAATCTTCGACGTTGGTAGAGCCAGGGGGGCGGTGGATTTCTAGCAGTTGCCGCCCCTCCAGATCAACCAGGTCAACCCGATCCAGGTTATTGGTAACAACGAGCGGAAACACCAGGGTTCGCAGCTTGGCCCGATCACCCTCAAGGGTAGCCTGCTCGATCCCTTCGGTAAAGGCGATCACATTTAACCCGGATAGATGCGCCTGCTCCCGGCGGGCTAAACCATCGGCTACCACACTACCCGCCTCGATCATTTGCCGGGTAAATCGCTCTTGCAATGATCCAGCCACCAAACGCGTGCTGAGATAGACCCCGATAATCGCCACCATCAGGGTCAGCAAGGCGTAGGGTAGAATGATCTTGAACCGTATCCGTGAGTTAAAGTAAGTTACGAGCCGTCGCAGGTATGCCAGCATGGATCATTTGTGGGTCATTTTGGTTAGACCCTACCAATTTGGGCAATCTAATTGTTCAGGTCGTTGATCAATCTGCCGCATCCAGGAATGTAACTTAGCTAGCCTCCCTGCAGACCAGATTGAACAGAGAAGGTAGCCAGGGTGATGAATTGAGGCTGGTCAGAATAAATAACGAAATAAACAGACAAATTGACTGCCCAATATTAATTGTATCATAGGTGGGGTCATTGTCAACCTAAAATTTGCCCGGCCTTCTCGCGCCCCATTCGCTCACTCGGGCAAATCTGTCATTTCCCCGGAAGGTAATAGCCTCTTCATACATAACGCATCAAGGCGACCGCATAAGCAGTTTATCATCAAAAGATATGAATTTGGTTAAAAAAAAATTTGAATCTGGTTTGAGTCCGGACTAAGAGCGGAGGGCACAGCAAGCTGTGCCTTCCATATCATTCAACCAAAATAAAAAGGCTCATTTGCTGAGCCTTTTTATACATCACTCATCACTCACTTTTAACGACCCGACCGCACTTTCTGCATGGTGTTGACCAAAAAGCCGCCAAATCGTTCTTCCTGCCAGGGATCGCCGTGGTTGTGGTAGCCATACTGCTCCCAGAAACCGGGCTGATCTTCGGCCATAAATTCCAGGCCGCGCACCCATTTGGCGCTTTTCCATAAGTATAGTTTTGGCACCAAGAGCCGCACCGGGTAACCATGTTCCGGGGTGAGCGGCTGACCTTCGTACTTTAGCACAAACATAACATCATCGGCCAGTAACTCTTCCACCGGCAAGTTAGTGGTGTAACCAGGATCAGCGTGAATTATCACATATTTGGCTTCGGGCAGCAGTTCGACATGCTTCATCACTTCGCCAATAGGAATACCTTCAAAAGTGCTATCAAATTTGCTCCAGCGCGTGACACAATGCATATCCGAAACCTGTTCCACCATGGGCAGCGAGCTAAACTCCTCCCAGCTAAAACGCTTGGGTTGCTTGACCAGACCCCAAATATAAAAATCCCACGCGGCCGGGTTAAACTGGGGAATCGAACCGACATGCAGCACCGGCCATTTCTGGGTCAGCGATTGACCGGGCGGAAGTTTTTTTACCAGGTCCATTTGCTCTTCTGTCTCTTTGCGTTTGAAAAACATCTTCTGATGATAACTCCTTTCTGAAAAATCTTTAGCTTAGCGAAGCCGTGGCAAAAACAACGTGGAAGGGCTGGCAATAGATGATGACACTTTTGAACTGGGAAACGTCGGTTCCGGCTGGAATAGTGTAATTTTGACTGCCAATGTTGCCCTTGAGTGCCCCCAGGTCTAAATAGCCCTGCATTACCTCGTCGCTGGAAGTTGGGTTGGGATGGCTGGATAGGATGACGTGCAGATCCGGGCCATTTGTCGCCGAGAAATCCTCAAAACGCAAAACGTGAGAGCCATCTGCCAGTTGATAAATGAACGCCTGCCCGGAACCTTTGTGAGAACTGTCGGCATCTTGAAACTGGCCTTGCAGCACCAGAGCGGGTTGGTTATCAGCCGTCTCGGCCATCACCTGATCCGGCATCTTCGCCGCGACTTCCAATACTTCGGCTTTCATCGCCTCGCGTTGATCGTCCGGCATTGGGGCCAGCTCAGCGGCGCTGGGAATTTGGGCGGGAAATTCTTCTGCGACGACCTTGTTGATAAACAGCGGCGAAGCCAAATACCAGCCCAGCGGCGCGACAATCGCCAGGCCAATAATTCCAACCACAAATAACCATAATCGATTTTTCATAAGAGTATACCTTTCTCCCAATGATAATTCAAAAAATATCTGCGACTGTCTGCAATTCTGATCAAGCCTACGATTAGTCTGGCAACCTCAAAATTCGTTACACCACGTTCAATTTAACAAGTTGTTAAAGGCTATCCATAAGCCCAACTCTAATATTTATTTATTACACAACCATAACCGAACTATTACCAAAAGATTAACGGATCACTTGGGAAAAAATAACCCCCGCTGGTAGCCGTCTCTAGCGGGGATCATCTGTCGTTAGTAGTCAATAGATTTTCTTTTTAATCTTTTTCAGCCACTTTACCTCGCCAAAAACAAAAAGCGCGAGAATTGTTCTCGCGCTTTTTCCATCATTCAATACTATTCTGCTATAGCGATTACAGGGTTACAACCTTGCTCGCCTGCAACCCCTTAGGGCCATTCTCAATAGTAAACTCGACCCGTTGCCCTTCATCCAAGGAGCGGAAGCCCTCAGATTGAAGCGCTGAGTAATGCACAAAGACATCTTCGCCACCCTCACGGGAAATGAAACCGTAACCCTTCCCAGAGTTGAACCACTTGACGGTGCCTTGAACTCGATTAGACATGGTACTGTTTGTTACTCCTTCTTGTAAAAAATGAAAATAAAATAGAGATATAGGTCAAAGAGGTTCACTACCGGAAAAAAAAGTAGCCGCCAAAAGAACTGGCGGCTACTGTAAAACCGAACAGATACTTTCTTGCCCTACTACTTAGTAAGAATACCAGCTTAACACATTTCCGTCAATTCCCGGCCCTTAAAATAGGAACATTTCAGTTTTGGGGCGAGATGTGAGAGAATACGAGAAAAGAAAAGACAGGAGACAAGGGATGATGAAAAGCCTTGGTAGGGATTTCTCCCCCTGTGGGGGTCGAAATGACATGGTTTGGGTTTAATACTGCTCATATTGCTTGCTTTTATTCGCTGACCGCCATCACCTCGCCTGTGGTCACCCGCAGCAACTCTGCCGGGGTCAGGCGCAGCATCGCATCAATATCCCCACCGCCGCCAAAGATAATCTCGAACTCGATAATGGCCGGGTCAACCAAAGTGCGCAGTCTGCGCCGGTGACCAAAGGGCGGCATGCTGCCGACCACGTAACCGGTGATGTCAAGTGCCTGCTCGGCGCTGGCAAATTTGACCTGCTTTTTGCCGACCTCCAGCCGCTCAGCGATTTTGCGCCGGTCCACTTTGGCCAGGCCGTTGTTGATGACCAACAAAGGCTCATCATAGACCAAAAACACCAGCGATTTGATAATCTGCTCCGGCTCGACCCCTAGCGCCCGCGCGGCATCGGGCACAGTGGGGGTGTGCTCCGCCATCGGCAGGATGGTGGCCTCGATTTTTTGGGCTGCGATAAAGCGTTGCAGGTTGGCGCTGGTAAACGGCCCTTGATTTTTCATTGATCCTCTATTTGCTATCTGCTATTTCTACCGGCTTAACCGGCGATACAACTCGGCTGTGTCTCGGGCAATTTTGTCCCACTCAAATAAATCTCCCAATTGTTTTGAACCCGCTGCCAACCTCTGGCGTAACAACGGATCACCGGCCAATCGCCCTATCGTCTCGGCCAGAGCGGCGGCATTGCCGGGTGGGGCGAGCAGCATGTTTTCCCCCGGCTGGATTTCGGGGATGTTCATAGGATTGACTGGAGTCGTGCTCACCACAGGACAGCCATGCCGCAGCGCCGCAATCAGCGTCGTCCGCCGGAAAGATACCCCATCGCGGTAAGGCATCACCACCGCATCGGCGGCCAACAGGTTAGCCGACACCTCCGACAGGTCGGTGTAGCCGGTGCGATGCACAAAATCAAGCAGTTGATGGCGCTCAATGAGCTCCTGGACACGTTGGGCGTAGGCCGCGTTGGTCGGATCGGCGTGACCCACCTCGCCGCCGATGAGGAGCAGCCGCGCTTCGAGACCCTGTTGGCGCAGCAAGGCCAAAGCTTCGATCAACTCTTCGCCCCCTTTGCTCTCATTCAAAAAACCAAAATAAGCCAACAGCAGCGTATTATCAGCGGCCTGGTATTTCTGGCGCCATACGGCACGGTTAAAATCGGCCGGCGCTTGGGGTTCGACATTGCTGCCGAGGGGGATGAGGGTGAGCAGAGGAGCACCCCCGTGAACTACCGGGGGCAGGTGGGAGCGGGGGAGCGGGGGAGAGACTATTGACAATTGCTTCAGATCTTCCCGGTTAGTACAGATAACTGCATCGCTATGACGAGCCAGGGCCAGCATCGATTTCCAGCG
>CAZRYD010000048.1:0-14765 GCA_964604225.1 uncultured Caldilineaceae bacterium | reverse complement strand
CGCAAGGCCCGGCGGTGGCCAAGCAGCCACTTGAGGCTTTCCTCAGTCCATTGGAAAGCAAAGGTAAGCCACAAAAAAATGCGCAGCAGGATGGCCCAGCCTCGGCCAAAATATTTGCGGGTGTAACGAATCTTGCTGCGTTGGAAGCGTAGCGTCCGAGCTGCCAGCACCTGCTCGCTGGATTTACCTTCGAAATGAGTCACCTGGGCGGTGGGGAGATAGTGTGTTTCCCAGCCGGCCTCGACGCTGCGGCGACACCAATCGGTTTCTTCAAAATACATAAAAAAATCCGGGTCAATCGGACCGACTTGTTGCCAGGCTTCGCGCCGAATTAAAATCGCCGCGCCGACGACCCAATCTACTTTTTGAGGCTGGGTGGCCGGCTGGTCGGTCAGGTGGTAGGCACGGCTGTGGCGATTATCAGGAAACCATTGCCCTAACAGGGTACTCTCCCAAAATAGGCTGCCCAGGGTGGGAAAGCATCGGCGCGAGGATTGGATCGAGCCATTGGGCCAGAGCAGTTGTGGCCCTAACCCTCCAACTTCCGGATGAGCGTCCATGTAGTCAATCATGCGCCCCAATGCGTCTGGCTGAACAACGGTATCGGGGTTGAGCAAAAACAGGTAGCGTCCCTGGGCTGCTTCCACACCGACATTATTGCCTTTAGCATAACCCAGATTCTCCTGGCTGGCAATCAAGCGCACCTGGGGAAAACAGTCGCGGACCATCTGCGGGCTGCCATCGCTCGAGGCGCTGTCGACGACGATGATTTCAAGCGCCAGGTGGGGCGTTGCTTGGCCAGCCGTCAGCAAGGATTGGAGGCAAGCGTGCAGCAACTCTTTGACATTCCAGTTGACTACAATGATTGATAAATCCATCTTCAACAAAAGGTCGCCGGCAGCTCATAATTAAATTGAGCCGCCAGATGGCGGGTAACCTCCTCCAGAGGTCGGGGCAAGCTGATGGTTCGCCAAATTTCACCCAAAGTTGGGTCAATCCCATCATGTTGAAAAATATCAAAATCACCTGGGCCGCCAATCATCCGCTCACCTTCATACGGGTGCAGCGTAGCTTCTTCAAAGGGCAGGTCCAGAAATCCACATAAACCAAGCATGGTCTTGGCCGGCTCGCGGACCAGGTCTTCATACCGCAGCCGATAGTAGCGCTGAGGAGGCAATTCCCGGCTGAAATTCACGATATTGCTATTGCGCTCGGTCCAAACCTGCTCGGCATAGCCATAAGGGGCAACCCCCTCTTCGCCAATAAATTTCTCGAAACGATGGCGCACAAATGACTCGATCACGGCATAGGGGTGGCGGACCAAGTGAATATATTTGGGTTCAGCAAACCACGCTTCGGCTCGCCGCAGCGTTTCGACGCTTTTGGCATAACTAGGCGTTTTGTCGACCAGAAGGCGAGGTGCTGCATGCTGTTGAATCAGCCGATAAATTTCTTGAACCGGCATCGCCTGTGCTCGCGGCTCAGCCAGCAAGGCTTGGCCCTGCTCCTCATTGAAACCCATCAGCGCGACCAGTTTTTGAACCACACCGCTCTCTTTGGGAAAACGCAGGAGCCGCTTCTGCAACCATTCTGGCAGCGTCTGATGTTCGAGCAAGCTCAATTCAGGGGGGCAAAAAAGGGTCGAATGGCCGGCCAACATCAAACGCAACAGGGTTGAACCCGAGCGCGGAGCACAGAGTAAAAAAATCATAGGACCGTTCTTGACGGCTGGCATTGCCCTCTGTGGCTCAACTTTTTGCTGTTGGGGCCAGCGCGGAAGCTGGGAAAGGATTGGACGGGAATCTGCTTCAACAGGCCACAGGCCATATCTTCGCTCCAATTCGGCGCTAATAAACGGAGCCAACAACCCAATTGAAGGTCTGGTTAAGATTTCATGGCGATACACGGCTAACTGGAAATCCCCCCTAAAATCCCAAATCAGGTTGGCGGTAATCGCCTCTAAATTGATTTCCACCAGACTCCCATCGACCGGCAGCCGGTCAACGCTGCTGCCGAGAGCGTGAGCGATCTTCTGTTTTAAATATGCTTCAATCAAGCAGCAGCGCTCGCCTGGTTGGGCCGCCAGGAAGCGTTCTTTGATGGGTGGGTGTTGTCGCTCATTCGCCGGAGCATAAGCCTGTTCAATTAATTGAGCCAGACCGGCCACTGTGGGCTGCTCGTGGAGGTTGCGCCAGGAAAGTTCGGCCCGGTCATAGAGTTGGCGTAGTTTGCTCAGCAAGCGAACAGCCAGCAGGGCGTCGCCGCCCAGTTGAAAGAAGTTATCGTGGTGGCCTATCGCCTCAAGGCCCAGTAACTTCTGCCAGATACCAGCCACCACCTGTTCAATTTCATTTCTGGAAGTCGCAACAGTATGGGTCATCGTCGGGTTAATCCAGGTATCTCAAATTCTCAAAGTGACCCTGCACGACGGACACAACATCGGCAAAAATTGCCGCCATTTCCCGTGAAGCATCTATCTCCACCACTCTCGACCGCAGCGGCTCAGGCATAAAATCCACAGCATCTTTGAACCAGTGACTCGTCTCGTTGATTAACCTTTTTCTAAATTCATATTTGGGATCGTGGGGGTCGAGCCGGGCGATGAGCACCTGGGCCGGGGCAATTAAATTAAGGATCAACTCAGGGCAAACCAACTCCGCTGAGATTCTTTTGCCCCTGACTCGCGCCTTTTCCGGGTATAAATTATGGGCGACGTCGGGTATTTGCCTGGCCCGAAGGATCATCGTTCTTGACAGCAAGGTCCGATCAATCAGCAACACCCCCAATTCCTGACCCCGTGATTTGAGCAACTTTGGCAGGGTTCGTTCGCGCCAAACTACCAATTCTCTGGCTAACCGATACGAAGTGATCTGCCAGGCCTCATCGCTCGCCTGAGGGGTGCGTAACCACTGGTTCACTTCTTGCCACCAGGCCGATCTTGGATCGCCCGGCTGGTCGCCCTGGCCCATTCTGGAGCCGGCTCCCCGAATAACCAATGAGAATAGCCCACGCTCGGCGAGCCATTTTTGGAGCAAAGCAGACTGAGTGGCCTTGCCGGCCCGATTGGGTCCATCAAAACCAATGGTAATGATTTTGACGCTCATCTCACAACTCAAACAACAGGTGGGGGAGGCCGCCACAATTTTCCCTAACGATACACTCATATATCTTTGACAGCAATTTATTGGTCAGAGCATGAGTCGCAAAATGCGACGGGCCAGGTCTACACTCCATAAAATCGAGAAAGAGCGACTCCCTGGCTTTTTCATTATGGCCCAGATAAGAGGAGTCCTCGGCATGGTTTTTTCTGGCATCCTCACCCAGGCTGAATTTTTCCAGGGGTTTGCCCCCCACAACGCCGCTGTTGCGAAAGATATAAATATCAAAATGATCCTCATGCCCGGCCCCGCTGGTGACTACATCTTTCTTATGAATCTCATAAGCCTGATAAGAATGAACCTGGATATTCAGCAGGTTAGACACCTGAATATTCAAGCGCTCGTGTCTCACCCGGCCATTTCCTTTATACTCATTTTCAGGCGGATGAGGCCAGGCCCGGCGACAAAAAGAGTTTTGCTGCAAATTGATTGAAGCCGTGGTCACAACGGCCTGGCCATGTTTGAGTTGTCCCAAGATGAAAACGTCAATCTCACCCAAATCTTTAGCCTCTTGCTGCCGGGCAGCCTCAAAAAAGTTGACCGGTTGATCTCCCTGGAAGAGTCTCTGGTAATCAGTTTCATTGAGTTGATGCAAGAAATCGGAGGGTCTGAAACGTTTGACATACAAATCTGCGCAATCCGGTTTCTTTTCCTCGAGAAGATAATTGATCTCGGCCAACCAGGCAAAAAGGTCAATAAAGTGATAACCCGAATGCATCAGTTTGCCATAACCATATTTATAGGGGTGATTCTCACGGTGGAACAGTTCACACGGCATGCACCACATGCCATCGGCGTGATAAATATCAAGGTATGAAACTGGAATCCGGTAGCTCTGCACAAAATCTATCAAATAATTTTTGATCAACTGATAGCCAATATGGCTGCGCCTTTGACATTGCACCACCAGGTTAGCAGTAGATTTTTTTAGTTGGTTGGCAATTTCTACATAATCCTGCCAGATCTTTCGCGCTGAAGCCAGGTTAGTCCCTACCCCTATCGGCGCGATGATAGGTTTATCCATTAAAATGTCAAGGTTTCTTTCGAGCGCCCACAGGATGAAAGGCTTATGCGCCTTCGGCTCAGTCGAGATGATGATCCCGTGAATCTGATTTTTTGAGGTCAGCTCGTCTAGCACCAAACGAAGTTGATCGGTTAAGGTTTCACTATTGCGATAGCGGTCTTCGACAAAAAATAACTGCTCAGGTTTCAGCGTACAGTTTGATAAATAGGTGCAGATTTTTTCTTTTTGACTTTCTAAATCTACCACCAACAGTAGTTTGATATGATACTGTTGGGCATACTTTTGCAGGAGAGGATAGTATATTCTGCGGGCATGGGGTCCCAATCCGACCAGGATGATATTTTTTTCTGACATCGTTGCCCCTCCAAAATTAGTTTTTTAGCTCCCAATTACAGGGGTGCTGTGCTTTTGTAGAACAAACTTGAGCTTGTCCTACAAAGCTAACCCTATTATAACTCACTCAGCTTGCAAAAAACTTGCAATTTACGGGGGCTTTTGGGGTAGGTTATGCGGAAATCTTGGCTAAAAAAGCCGAGGTGCTGCCTTAAATGTGGCGATGGCGAGCCTAATCCATGGGACAAAGTCTCGCCTCAATGATCTGGTCTTGGACTGGGATGGCTGGACTCAAATGTCGCGAGCTACGGTATAATCGGCAATTCCATGCATAGCTTGGCGGTAAGAGTTGTGGGGCAAAGTTTCTAAATCTGCCTGGGCCTGGCGGGCAAAACGGCGAGCTTCTTCCATCGCCTTCTCAACACAGCCGGAAGCGCGAATCTGCTCCACCACCGCTAAAATTTCTTTATCGCCGACCGGCTCGCGGCGTACCGCTTTGAGAATAGTGGGGTGATCGGGCGATTTTTCGGAGAAGAGCATCACCGGCAAAGTAGCAATCCCCTGGCGCAAATCATTGGCTACCGGCTTGCCAATACGGTCTTCGTCACCTCGAAAGTCGAGGACATCGTCAACAATTTGAAACGCCATGCCCAGGTGATAGCCATAATCATGCAGTGCTTGTATTTCGCGTTCCGGCGCACCACACAGAATACCTCCGGTTTGGGTCCCAGCCGCAAAAAGTGAAGCAGTCTTGGCATAGATGCGCTGATGATACTCCTCTTGGCTGGGCACACGCCCGTGTCCGTCGTTGAATAATTGTTGCAGCTCCCCCCCGACAATGGTCATAAGCGTTTGGGAAAAAATTCTAACAATCTGCACGTGGTCTGTTTCGGCAGCCAGCTCGGCGGAACGGGCAAAGAGATAATCGCCGGTGAGGATGGTCGCACCCGGACTCCAACTGGCATTGAGCGTCGGCAGCCCGCGCCGGAACAAGGAATTATCAATCAGATCATCGTGAACCAAAGTCGCCGTATGCAGTAACTCCACCGCAGCAGCCAATGAGTAGGATTTATCTTTATCTACCGGGTAAAAATTGGCTGCCATGAGCGTCAGCGCGGGGCGCAGACGCTTACCGCCGGCTCCCATCAGGTAGTCGATGACGGCCTGCAAATCTTCGTATCTTTCCGAAACGCCAGAACGCATTTTAGCTTCAACGTGTTTTATATCTTCTGCCACCAGATCGAGCAGGGTAACGGTGTGTGCCATTTGTATCCTTGTCTATAGTTTATGTCCAATACTTTCAAAAAATTCTGAAAGTTATATAGTTCATTTTATCACAATCATAAAGGAGTGTCAATAAAGTCGGCGGTTAGTTGGCAGGAGAGGTTGACATGTTGGGATCAGACAACAACGACGCCGGAAGCTTAAAGAGGGCGACCGTATTTTCAGTCAAACGACGGCTCAGTTCAGCCAGAGTCAATCCCTTCAAGGTGGCTATCCGCTCGGCCACCAGCTTGACGTGAGCCGGCTCATTTCGTTTGCCCCGAAACGGGTGCGGCGCCAGAAAAGGTGCATCTGTTTCCACTAAAAGACGCTCCAACGGCAAGGCAGTGACTATCGTTGGCAGGTCACGCGCATTCTTGAAGGTAAGCGGCCCACTGATACCGAGGTAAAAACCCAATGCCACCGCCTCCTCGGCCATGGCTTGATCTCCAGAAAAAGAGTGCAGCACCAAACCGGGGTGATCCTGACCTGCCCCCCACTGGCGCAGAATAGCCATTGTATCTTCTGCCGCCTCGCGCTGGTGAATGATGACCGGCTGGCCCAACCCTTTGGCCAGCTCCAATTGTTGTTCAAAGACCCGGCGCTGCACCGGATGGGGGGCTTTGTCCCAATAATAATCCAAACCAATTTCGCCAACGGCTACAACTTTGGGCCGACCGGCCAGACTCCGCAGTTGAGCCAAAGCCACCTCATCAAAATCTGCCGCCGCGTTGGGGTGGAAGCCAACGGCGGCATACAGATTGGGAATCGCCCCGGCTAAGTTGACCACCTGTTGGCTGTCGTCTAAATCAGTGCCAGGGTTAACGAAAGCTACAATTCCAGCGGCTTTGGCCCGCGCCAGCACTGCGGTTCGGTCTTCGTCAAAGGCGTTAAAGTTGAGGTGGCAGTGGGAGTCAATGAGCATGATATTTCGATAAAAAGTATACCAAAGGCAAAAATGAGGGGCAAATAAAAGGTCGAGATTAGGCATTATTTTGCCAAAAATCAAATTCATTGGACTCTTTCAAGGCTATAATTTATAATATGTGTAGTCAGTTAGCCAATTAGTTCCCCACTCAGCCATCAAGCCAATCAGTTAATGGAGAATCGTGCATGTCGACCGATAACGAGGTATTGATCATCAATCCCTACATCGCCGGATCACCGGTTAAAGACGCGGCCATGTTTTTTGGCCGTGAGGATGTGTACGCCTGGTTACGCCAGCACCTGCGCGGAGCTTATCAACACAACGCCATTGTTTTGTACGGGGAGCGGCGCAGTGGGAAGACCTCGGTGTTGTACCAGATGAAGGATAAGCTGGGTGACCCTCTTTATATTCCGGTTTTATTGGATTTACAGGGGATGGGGCTGGAGGGCATTGACGGCTTTTTGTGGGAGGTGGCGCGAAAAATTGTGCTGGCTTTGCGAGGAGTTGAAGACGTCCCCCTTTTGGAACGACCAGTCCGTCAAGATTTTGAGAAAAATCCACGCCAGCAATTTGAAGATGTTTTTTTGCCGCCCATAATTACTACGCTGGGGACACGCTCCCTGCTGCTCATGTTCGATGAAGCCAACCGGCTGGCCGAAAAAGTCGAAAGCGGCGATTTGCCGTTGGATATTTTTGATTACTTGCGGGCGCTCATTCAGCAGACCAGCCGGGTCAATTTTCTTTTTTCCCTGGGGAATCGACTTGAAGCCAATTCCAAAGGTTCATCCCAACTATTCAACCTGGCTGTTTATCGTAAAATCAGCTTTTTAGAGCAGGATTTTGCCGAAGACCTGATCACCCGACCCGTGGCCAACTATTATACTTATACCCGGCCAGCCATTGACCGAATCTATCAACTCACTTCTGGCCAGCCTTATTATACTCAATTGCTGTGCCACAATTTATTCACTCGCTGGACCAAAGATAAACCCACCCAGTTGGGTGTGACCGATGTAGACGCCGTCCTCCCCGATGTGATAGAGCAAGGCACGCCGAACTTTCAATTTGTGTGGGAAGATTCTGATCCCGTAGAGCGAGCCATTTTAGCAGCACTGGCAGATAGGGCTCCGCAATATAAAGCGGGAGTGATGCGCCGCAATCTGGATCGAGCGCTGTATCGAGCCAAACTGTACCCGGCCAGTGGTGAGGTGACTGCCGGATTGCGCCAACTTTTTGAGCGCGATGTCATCAACGATCAAGAACCTTACAATTTTCGGGTCGCTTTGATGCAGCAATGGCTCAGCAAATTCAGACGGCTGGAATGGGTCCGGGAAGAGCTGGGCGATATCGCCAAGGAATGGGAGAAGCTTGAAGAGCAGCGCCGGGCCAAAGCGCCCACGGCCAGAGAGCGCGCCCGGCGCTGGGCTGCGCCAATACTGGCCGTAGTCGTGATAGCCTTGCTTGTCTTCACCTATATGCTCAGTCAAAACTCTACAGCAGCACTTGAGGCTGCTGAGGCCCGCCGCGGCACCGAGGTGGCCCAATTGATCCAGGCTAATGGAACCCAGGCGGCCGAGAGTCAAATTCTTTTGGCTGCGGCCAGCACCAAAGCGGCTGAGGCTGTCCAAAGGGGCGATAGTCAGGGGGCCAGCGAAGCCCGCGCTACCGCTGAGGCGCTGGCAACCTTGAACGCGGCGCTAGCGGCCACAGCGACCAGCGCGGCCGCAGCCAAAGAAACAGCACTCGCTCAAATAGCCCAACATACTTCAACTCCTCAAGCTGAAACGAATACGTCCACAAATATTGCGCCCACGCCGACCGAAACGTCTATCCCAACAGCGACAGCTTCTCCCACCGTCGCGCCAACTGTGACGGCTACGCCGACGCCGCAGCCTGCCCTGACCACCTCATTGCAGGGAATCATCGCCTATCCTGCTTTTCAGGGTGAAACCTATGATCTTTACTTTGGCGATGTCGCTAGCGGTGAAAGCCAACGTTATCGACAGGGAGCCAGCCAACCTGCGTTTAACGCCAACGGTACACGCCTTGCCTTCATCTCCTGGGCAGGCAGGTCACGCGGGTTGGTGACAGCCAGCCGCGATGGCTCGAATGAGATCCTCATTAGTACGGCTCCGGAGGACAAATTACCGACCTGGAGCCCGGATGGCCGCACCATTTTGTTTTTTACTCGCCGAGCCGGGGATCGAGCTTCTCAACTCTTCCGCACGCCAGCCGATGCGCTCTTCCAGGGCACTAACGCCCAACAATATATGACTGAGGGTGAATATCCCACCTGGGCCGCTACCGATCAGGTCGCCTTCCGGGGCAAAGGGCGCACCGGCGTTGGCTTGCGGCTTGCACCGGCTTCGCTGGATAACCCGCTGCCGTTGACCGATAGAGATAATGATACCGCCCCGGCTCTTTCCAGTGATGGCCAGAAAATCACTTTTATGTCCAATCGCGACGGGAATTGGGAAGTTTACCTGGTCACTGCCGACGGCTCTAGCCCAACCCGCCTGACCGATGACCCGGCCATGGATGGGTTACCCACCTGGAGTCCCGATGGCCGCGTCATCGCTTTTGTCAGCAATACCGGAGGAGAGTGGGCTATCTGGGCTATAACTCCCAACGGTCAAGAACGACGCAAAATTCTGACCATGAAAGGCTCGCCCGACGGCAAAGTCTTTTTTGACCAGGCTAATTCCAACGGTTGGACGGAAGAACGAATAAGTTGGACCCCCTGAAAAAAGACTGAGGTAGATACAGTCTGAGCGTGCTTTCTGGCCTTAGCCTCAGCAAAGCACACATAGGAGTTAAACATCTATGAGTAGTATAAATCCATTCAGCTACGGCAAACCCATCGATGACCCGGCCCGGTTTATTGGGCGGCGGCGTGAAATTGAGCAGGTTTATAGCCGCTTGCTCTCGGCGTTCGAGTCCACTTCCATCGTCGGTGAGCGACGCGCCGGGAAAACATCGCTGCTCAAAATTATGGCTCATCCTGAGACCCAAACTAAATTTGGTCTTGACCCTCAAAAGTACAGTTTCATTTATCAAGACTTCCTGTTTTTGGATGAAAACACAACGCCGACACGTTTTTGGCAGCGCGTCCTAAAAGCCCTCCGGCGCGTCGTCGCGGCCAAGACAGAGGTTGTGGCCGAAATTGATCTTGCCCTGAAAGCCGAAACCATAGACAACTACGCCCTGGATGACATTTTCACTCTGATCGACGAGAATGATCTCCACATCGTGCTTCTATTAGATGAGTTTGAGCAAGTCACCCGCAACCGCAACTTTGACAGCGATTTTTTTGGTGGCCTGCGCGCGCTGGCTATTCATCATAGCTTGGCGCTTATCACCTCCAGCCGCCAGGATTTGGTGCAATTGACCCACTCGGAACAGGTGCGTTCGTCGCCCTTTTTCAATATTTTTGCCACCATCAATCTGCGTAACTTTACCGAGCAGGATGCCACCGAATTGATTGATAAATATTTGACCGATACCGGCGTCAGATTCTTGCTGAGTGAACTCAACGTAATTTTTGCTATTGCCGGCTATAATCCGTATTTCTTACAGATGGCCTGCCACCACCTCTTTACCGCCCACCAGAAAGGCCTGGATGACGCCGCCCGCCGCCGCTATCTGGCCGACGAAGCGCATCGTGATATCGATTCTCTTTTTAAGGATGTTTGGACCAGTTCCACACCTTCTCAGCAAATCCTGTTGACGG
Source organism: uncultured Caldilineaceae bacterium (assembly GCA_964604225.1). Classification (GTDB taxonomy): domain Bacteria; phylum Chloroflexota; class Anaerolineae; order 4572-78; family J111; genus DSQQ01. Next base: position 4,329 of record CAZRYD010000048.1, on the reverse strand, counting down.
TTATGGCTCTGCGTGAGTTGGAACGTAAATCCAGTAGCCAAAACAGCATGGCTAATTCGTTTACCTCCGCTTTTGTTGGTTCCCCCGGCGAAGATACCGTAGCCGACCTGGAACGCTTTTACGCACGGGCGAGTCAAGTTATGGGTGATCTGGAAAACCGTGGTCTGGCTATTAAAAATCCGGAGACCTCAGCCTATCATCTTTTTTCAACTGAAATGTGCGAATGGATTGCCGACGAGATTGTGGGTGAGGCTGCCGATTTGCGGGCCTGGCGCGAATGGCAAAAGGACGAAACGCTGGTAGGTGTACTGCCCATGAAATTGCAGGATATGTTGGCCCAGGTTGTACGCGGCTTAAATCCCGATTATCGAACCACTCTGGGCAATTGGCTGCTCGAACCACCCACGGCGATGGCTGCCCTGTTGCTGGTTCAAACCTTTGTCAGCCGTTATGAGCAGTATAAAGAGACTCGCCCTGAGCGTGATGCTGCTGCGACCATGGCCGTTGACCACGCCGCCGTCGGCGATACCCCCAAAGGCGTCTTTGCTCTGGTCAACAAACGTCTAGACGACCGCCAGCGCGGCGTCTTTGCTATTCCGTCCAAGCCCCCCGCCGAGGCAACCGAGGGGCTTGACCAAGAATATCGGGAGGTGCAAATTTCCGGCCTCAAACGCCAGTTGATCGATCAGACCCGCAATTTGAACAAACTTTTGGAGCAAGCTGCTACCTATGGCAGTCGCACCAACGCCCCCCTCAATCTGCAAAATGAGATTGAAAGTATCGAAGTGGCCCTCAACGAATTAAAGGAGCAGTTGGCCGAATTGGAGGGAGATGCTTAAATCTCAGGATTTTCCGCCTGAATCAAAAGAGCTTCGGTCGGATTGCCGAAGCTCTTTTTGTTTATTTCAGACCCTGAAAAACAAATTATCGCTGAGCAACCATTTGCGGCGCATTGAAAGAGCGAGCCACCATTTCGATGGCGGCCTGCTCACCCACGCCGCTGATGATGTAAGCAGAGGTTCCAGCATCAATATAAAAGCTGGTCATCTGCCCGCCAACGCGATCCGAGAAGACAATGACTCGCTCGGCCGGACAGCCTTGCACCGTAAGTAATTGGCGGCTAATGAGAATATCTCGCCCCAAACTCCGATCCACAAACGCAGCCAGACCGTCGGCGGGCAGCGGACCTACCGCTTCGATTCTGACCTGAGTGGTGTAGTCAGGTGATTGGAAAATGATGACATTGGCCGAGGGTTTCTCATTATTCCAAGCCAGCGGATAGCTCAGGTGATAATTAAACACTTGGTTATTATAAACCGCAGTTTGCTCCACCACAGGCTGGACACCTTGCGCTTCAACTTCCTCAATAGAGGTCGCTTGAACGCTCAAAGGAGCCTTAACGGGGACCGAAACCGGCGCAGCCTCAACGACTTTTTCGGATTGGCTCAGGTAGTAGCCGCCCAAAAAGACCACGCCTAAAAGTATGACGATTATGGCGATTGATTGGATTTTCATGGTGTTATCCTGGAGGTAGATTGAACTGAATATCTATTGTACCAGTATGCCACAAACGGGTGACAAAAACATCGGCTGGCCTGACATAATTCTAAATAGGAGATTTACCCAGCTACTTATGTACAATATGCCTAGCGAGTAAGTGTTTTGGCTTAGTTGCTCTCCAAACACAAAACCGGCGAATTTATGTTATAATCAAGGGGTCAACATTAATAATTCTCAAATATGTCCGAGGAGGTGGATCATGATTGTTTCCCGGCACGAAATCGAAGCTCAAGAGGCCGAACGACTGGCTCCCTATGCCATGCTCAGCCGCGATTCCAAAGGTCGCGCCTATGCCGAAGAGGAGCACCTTTACCGTACCGCTTTTCAGCGAGACCGCGACCGGATTATCCACACCACCGCCTTCCGGCGTTTGGAATACAAAACCCAGGTCTTTTTAACTACCGAAGGAGATTACTACCGCACCCGCCTGACCCACACCATTGAAGTGGCCCAGATTGGGCGCACCATCGCCCGGGCTTTGCAGGTCAACGAGGATATGACTGAGGCCATCTGTCTGGCGCACGATTTGGGGCATGGCCCGTTTGGGCACAGCGGCGAAGCCGCCTTAAATGGCCTAATGGCCGAGCATGGCGGTTTTGACCACAACTATCAAAGCTTCCGCATTGTCGAAAAGTTGGAAAATCGCTTCCCAGATTTTAGAGGGTTAAATTTGACCTGGGAAGTACGCGAAGGCATTTTGAAACATGAAACAGAATACGACCGCAGCGATGTGACCGATTTTGAGCCGGATTGGCGGCCCACCCTGGAGGCCCAAATTGTCAATTATGCTGACGAAATTGCCTACACCACGGCTGACCTGGACGATGGCTTGCGTTCCGGCATGATTGTACCGGAGCAATTGCGCGATATCGAATTTTGGCGGCGCGTGACCGAAGAACTCAAGCTCGACTCGCACCCAAGTTTTAGCGATATGGACCGGCATCGCATTATCCGCCGGCTAGTGGGTAAAGAAGTCAGTGATGTGATCAATGCCACCAGCGAACAACTCGAGTTGCACCAGCTTAAAAGTGTGGAGGATGTTCGCCAGTTAGCGCATAATATTGTCAGGCACTCTGAGGAGATCAAACAGTTGGATCGCCAGTTGAAAGATTTTCTGTTTAATAATCTCTACCAGCACTGGCGAGTCATGCGGATGGATCGCAAGGCCCGGCGTTTCATCGCCGAACTTTTTGAAGCGTATATTAACTCGCCGGTCATTCTGCCACAAAGCGTGCAAGAAATAGCCAAACAGCGCGGCCTGCACCGGACGGTTTGCGATTACATTGCCGGGATGACCGACCGTTTTGCTTTGCAGGAATACAATAAACTGTTTAACCCGCTGGAGCGAGTCTGATTGATTTATGGCGAGTCCAAACAAAAAGAGCGATGGCATTACCCCATCGCTCTTGCTTTTCTTAAACCTGATTACCGATATTGATCGGGGATATCCATCGTACCAATCTTGAGGTCGGCCCCTTCTTTGACAAAAACAGACAAGTTCAGTTTTAGCTTATTAAAATAACTGTTGTCAGCGGAGCCGTATTCCAGCTCGTCAATTTTGGCGTCAACCCGCATGGCCGAGGTTTCCATGGTAAAAGTTTTGCCGGGTTCAGCCAGGATGGCCTCAGCCTGGGGATTAGCCTCAATTTTGGCGCGAATGGTTGGGTCGTTGTAGGCTTTTTCGCTCATCACCACGCGAGAGAGCGTGGTAATGTCAGTCTTGTCAAACAAGCCCACATCAAAGGCCATAACCTGTTTGGGGCTGGTGCCAGGCACCGCTTCCATAATGCCCATACCACTCTCACCCAAAAAATCACCATCATCTGTTTCAATGGTGAAAAACTCATCATAATTATCCTGGCCCAGGGTATAGGTACCGGCCCAGCGTTTGAGCGGAGCCGGCCCTTCGCCTTCCCAAACCGGTTGGGGCGGTTTCTTTGAGACCGTCCGATTGCGCTGCCAGCGACCCAACAGCAACACCGCCGCTACCAGAACCACCAGCAACAACAAGCAGGCCAGCAGCCACTGCCAGGGAAAGCCCCCGCCGCTCGCTGCCGGAGGGGCCACGGGGGCCGTCGTGGGTTGTGCGGCTGGTTGAGCCCCTCCCTGAGGCACTACATTCAAGCCAGCGCCAAAGGCGTTAACTGCCTGCAATTTGGCGCTATCTCCTTGAACCTCGGTGGCCAGTTGACCCACCTGATCCGCAATAACCTGCGGGTCCCAATTTTCGGCTGCTTTCAAACCATTGGCTAATTCACTAACCGCTTGAGCCTCAACTGCCTGACCATTGGTATTATAGGCCACCGACCACTGGCCGAGAGCCTTAACCTTAGTCGCCGGGTCAAAGGTTTTGAGACGTTCCTGAGCCAGATTCAAATTCCGGTTAACCTGATACGAGTCAATTACCATCGCGATGTAGTGATCTTGATAGTTTTTGGTCAGCTCGTTGGGGTAAGCGCCGCCGGCATAAACAGGTGGATTCTGCTGAATATAAAGGCCGACCAAGCCGGCGCCAATGGCACATCCCAGAATAAGCCCCACCAAAACACCCACTATCAGGGTTCGCTGAACCGATTTCATTGAGGGTCTTGTTGAGTCGCTCATGAACACTCTCCTCAGTTGAGGGTATGGGAGATCATTTTAACCTAACTTTATGTATAGTATATTACCATAGTTGGAAGTTTCGTGCAAGGCTCTCCTTTAAAGTTAACGAGACAGGACTTACGCGGTTGGGTGCTCAAAACGCATGCTGAGTAGGCGTTAGCCGTA
>CAZRYD010000047.1:21263-27246 GCA_964604225.1 uncultured Caldilineaceae bacterium | reverse complement strand
CTGTCAATAATCAACAAATGGCGGTCGGTGGTTTCCGGTCCCCGGTCGTCCTCTTCAACGACACCTTCAACACCTACAACTACCCCCACGTCGCCATCGCCGCTACCGAGGTGCTGGAAGCGGCCGGGTTTGAAGTCATCCTGCCCGGCCATCAGTGCTGTGGCCGCCCCATGATGTCGAAGGGGTTGGTCAACCAGGCCCGGCGAGCGGCGCGGGACACGATTGAACGGCTGGCCCCCCTGGCCGAGCAAGGGCTGCCGATTGTCGGGCTGGAGCCAAGCTGTCTGCTCTCGATGCGCGACGAGTATTTCTCGCTGCTGCCCGGCGATCCACGGGTCAAACTGGTGGCCGAGCATTGTTTCACCTTTGAAGAGTTCATAGCCCGCCTGGCCGATGCCGGCGAGTTGAACCTGAATTTTACTGCTGAGCCACGCTCCGTGTTATTGCACGGTCACTGCCACCAAAAGGCCCTGGTCGGTACCGGCCCCAGCAAGCGGACGCTGGAGCTGCCCGGCTACACCGTCACCGAAGTTGACTCCGGTTGCTGCGGGATGGCCGGCGCGTTTGGTTACGAGGTTGAGCATTACGCTATTTCGCTGGCCATGGCCGAACGGCGCTTGCTCCCGGCAGTGCGCCAGCAGGCTGAACAAACAATTATCGCCGCCGCCGGGGTCAGTTGTCGCCAGCAGATTAAGCACGGCACGGGCCGGCAGGCGCTCCACCCGGCTGAGGTGTTACGGGCCGCCCTGAAAAAGGACTGAAGGTGAGAGATTGGAGATTGGAGCTTACCAAAATCCCTAATCTCCAATCCTCATTCCCCCGCCAAAAGGGTGCGTCCCAATTTTTAGGAAGACCCTAAAGGTTTTGAAAACCTTTAGGGTCGGCTACCAAAAATCTGGGTCAGACCCCCGCCAAAATTCCCTCTTGACGCGCTGGCATATCAATGGTATATTCGCAATAATCATCGTGTTTTATAACTACTCAGGCTAAGGTGACTGGCACTTGATTAGCTAAGATTTTGCTAGAGGAGAAAAGTGCCAGTCACCTGAATAGTTACCACCTTTTTATAATCGAGAGGAACAACCCTCATGCACCAATATGAGATGTTACGCAGAGTTAGCCGTACTTTTGCCTTATCCATTGAACAACTACCCCAAATTCTGCGTGACTCGATCACCGTCTCCTACCTGCTTCTGCGTGTTTCCGATTGTCTGGAAGATAACGACATTATGGAGGCCGGCCGCAAAGCTGACTTGCTGCGCTTGTGGGCTCAAGTGCTCAGCGAGATGGCCCCTGTGGAAAAGTTGACCCACAATCTGGCCGGTCTGGATAGCAGCGACCCCGAAATTTACGTGGCTCAAAATGCCGAAGCGGTAATTGACCAACTCCATAAGTTGCCGCCCGAAATTCAACAGGCCATTATCGAGCGGGTCAATCGCACCTCCCTGGGCATGGCTCGCTGGCAGGAGCATGGCCCCTACGTAGACAATGAAGAAGAGATGGACGATTACATGCACCAGGTCGCCGGGCGGGTCGGCTATCTGTTGACCGATATTTTCGCCTGGTATTCGCCCATCATTCGCGCCCGCAAAGAGCAACTGATGCCGCTGTCTCGTGAATACGGGCTGGCGCTGCAAACCGTCAATGTGATCCGGGGGATGCGCAAGGATTACGAGCGAGGCTGGGTTTTTGTACCCCGCACCTTTTACGAGCAAGTGGGCCTGACTCGCGATACCATGTTTGAGGCTGAAAACCTGGATAAGGCTATGCACGTGGTTGACATGCTGGCCGACAAAGCCGAGCGCCACCTGTGGCACGGCATGAGCTATATCACCGCTTTTCCCCGCCGCCAGCATCGCATTCGCCTGGCCTGTATGTGGCCGCTCTTTTTCGCGGTCAGAACCCTGGCGGTGAGCCGCAACAATGCCAACGTGCTGCTGGCCGAAGCCAAAATGGGGCGAGATCAGGTCAACATGATTATGCGCCACACCACCTTTTTTGGCTGGTCGAACCACTGGCTGGTGCGTTACTACAGATTTTTGGCTCGCCCGCCCCAGGACCCGCTGGCGCAGTCTTCCAAACCCCTGGTTACCCCGGCTTAAACGGCCCCAACTTCAAAGTACATTGGGCAAGAAAGTTGGAGTCCACAGATGAACACAGATTTTCACAGATTTTTATTTTTAATTTTTTATCTGAGCTTATCTGTGTGTATCTGTGGACCCATTGTTACCCTACTTGGTCCCGGCTTGTCCGGTTAGGAGAAATGCTATGAGTTTAGATGCCGATGTGATCGTGGTCGGCGCGGGTCCTGGCGGGGCCAGCGCCGCTTATTTTTTGGGTGAGCGGGGCTGCAAAGTGCTGGTCCTGGAAAAGGCCCACCTGCCCCGCTACAAGCCCTGTGGCGGCGGCGTGCCCAATACGGTTTTTAATTTTTTCCCGTTCGACTTTGAGCCAGTCATCGAGCAGCGCATCAACCAGGCTACTTTTGTTTACGGCACACGGCAATTTACGCAGCCGGTTGATGTCAATGCCTTGACTATGGTCATGCGCGATCAGTTTGATTACCACATTTTGCAGCACGCTCAAGCTGAGGTGCATGAGGGGGTTGAGTTGGCCTCGGTTAGCCAGGATGCGGATAGGGTCCAGGTTACGACCAAAAAAGGTCAGACCTTTCAAGCCAGGTATTTGATTGCCGCCGACGGAGCCAACTCGCCGGTGGCGCGGGCGCTGGGCTTGCGTGAAGGCAAAGATTTGGGTGTGGCCGTGGAATTGGAAACCGAGGTAGACAGCGCCACGCTGGCCGATTACCAGGGGCGGTTTTTGATTGGCTTTGGCTATCTGGCCGCCGGTTATTATTGGATTTTTCCCAAAGCGCATCATCTTTCGATTGGCATTGGCACGGTCAAGCGGGGTGAAAAAACAATGCCCAGTCTGCTGCAAGAGGCTATGACCAACCTGGGCGTCTCTCTGGAAAAGAATCGGCGCTATGCCCACCCCATCCCGATCCGCACCCGGCGGGAGCAACTGCACCAGGGACGAGTCTTACTGGTTGGGGATGCCGCCGGGCTGGTAGACCCGCTGACCGGCGAAGGGATTCGCCACGCCGTCGAGAGCGCCCACATTGCGGCCAAAGCTATTATTGAGGGCAACGTGGCTCAATACACCGCTTTGATTGAAAAAAATTACGCTGCTGATCTCGGTTGGGCCAGATTATTGAGCCACATTATCTACAACACCCAGCGCTATAGCTTCGACTGGATCATGCGCAACCGGCTGGCCTTCACCGATCTCATGCGCATCCTCTCCAACCGGATGAGTTACCGCCAATTTGTAGCCAAGTTGCCGTTTTATCTGCTGAGTTTGGGCAGCCGCCTGCCGCTGGATGAAGCACCGCTGAAACTACAAGATTAACATACCATAGTTTCTGGATCTTACTGAAAGATGGCCTTGTTTCACGTCGTAAATGTCTGGTGTATACGCCTGTTACCAGCGTTTAACCCACTCTGTTGATGGAGGAGGAGGCATAACCGGTGGCTCCTGATCGGCGCGGAACCAGCCCCCATGGTCATACGCATTTCTTGATAGCTTTTGAAATCGTGGGTTTGCGGCAACATGTCGGTGACAGATTTGGGCTGGCTTAGCCCTTCACGCCAGGCTGTTTTCTCGACCGTACCAACGATAAGATAATCATTGCCAATGACCGAGGGATCGTATTGCACAAACATAGTGGTCAACAAGCCACTCAAATAGTCGGTCAATGTCATAGGTAAACCCTTTCTTTTGGTTAGGGTTTACATAAATTCGTGTCTTTCTGTCAAAATTTATCATCATTTCTGCGGAGTTTTTAGCTGATTAGAGAGGCAATGAGGAGAGTCGGAGAAGCTTCTCCAAGTAATTCTATGAATTGAAGACGGCATGCACCCAATGAATAACGTCAAGCCACAGGCTGCGAAATAGACCGAAATTGGGTCTGGTACAGCCGGGCATACAGGCCGCCCTGAGCTAACAGTTCCTCGTGAGCAGAACGAGACCCACTCCGGCGACCTTGCTCGACCAACCCACCTTCGTTCATCACCAGAATCATATCAGCGGCCAGGATGGTGCTGAGGCGGTGCGCTATCACCAGGCTGGTACGATTTTTCATAATCCGTTCCAGCGCTTCCTGGATCAAGGCTTCGCTCTCGCTGTCCAGGCTGCTGGTCGCTTCGTCCAGCACCAGGATGCGCGGGTCTTTGAGGATCACGCGGGCAATGGCCACTCGCTGCTTTTCGCCACCGCTCAAGCGATAGCCCCGTTCACCGACGACGGTATCATACCCTTGCGGCAGGCCGGCAATAAAATGATGGATATTGGCCGCCTGACAGGCTGCTTCGATTTCGGCTTGAGTAGCGTCGGGTTTGGCGTAAAGTAGATTGGTCCGCAGGGTGTCGTGAAAAAGATAAGTTTCCTGAGTGACCATGCCGATGGTCTGAGCCAGCGATTTTTGGGAGATGTCCCGCAGGTTGTGTCCATCCAGACAAATCTGTCCGGCTGTAGGATCGTACAGGCGCGGCAGCAGGTAGGTAATGGTGGTTTTGCCCGCGCCGCTGGGGCCAACCAGGGCAACCAACTGGCCCGGCTCGATCTCAAAGCTGACATCATGCAGCGCCATCGTACGAGTGGGAACCTTAAAGGATGAAGGTTGAAGGATGAGGGATGAAACTTCATTGCCTTCAACCTTGCCATTGCCGTTTTCGGCTATCAAGCCCAGTTTGCCGGCCCCACCATCGCCACCGTCGGTATAGCTGAAGGAGACATTCTGAAAAGCGACGGCTCCGGCCACATCGTGTAGGTTGACCGCCTCCGCTTTGTCCTCAATTTCCAGGGGTAGGTCAATAATTTCAAAAACCCGCTCAAAGCTGACCATACTGGTGGCAAACTCGATGTGGGCGTTGGTGATGGAACTGAGCGGGCCATAAAGCTGGGCCAGATAGGAACCAAAAGCCACAATGGTGCCAATCGTAAAAGCCCCTTGCAGCACCAGATGGCCGCCAATCCAGAAAACCACTGCCGTGCCGATAGCACTGACCAGCCCCAGCCCCATAAAAAACCAGCGTCCCACCATGGCCGAGCGCACCCCAATCTCGGCCACACCCATGCTCCGCTGGCGAAACTTACCCATTTCATCGGTTTGCCGGCCAAACAGTTTGACCAGCAGGGCGCCATCTACATTCAGGGTTTCATTCATCAGAGCGTTCATCTTGGCGTTCAAATCCAGACTTTCGCGCCGGATTTCGCGCAGTTTGGTGCCCACCCGGCGGGTCGGCAGGATGAAGAGGGGCAGAATGACGATGCTCAAGAGGGTTAAGCGCCATTCCAGAGAAAGCATAATCGCCAAGGTGGTGATAACTGTGACAATATTGGTCAGAATGGTGATAAACGTGCCGGTCACAGCACTTTGTGCCCCCACAACATCATTGTTCAGCCGGCTCATTAACTCCCCGGTTTTGGCATGGGTAAAGAAGCGTAGGCTCATGCGCTGCATATGATTGAACAGAACATTGCGCAAATCGGCAATCAGGCTCTCGCCGATGGTGGCGCTGAGGTAACGTTGCCCCAGGCCAATCAGAGCATTAACGATAGGAATCCCAATCATACCCAGAGCCAGCCAGTTCAGCCGGGCCAAGTCGCGGTTGGGGATGGCCTGATCAATCAAATCGCGATAGAGGAGCGGCGGAATCAGGCTGAGACCGGTGATAGCAAAAATAGTGACCAGCAGACCGGCAATTTTGAGCCGGTAAGGTTTGGCATAGCCCCACACCCGTCGCAGCAGTGCCCAGCTTAATTGCGGTTGATCTTTTTTTTCGTCGTAGCTGAGGTAGGCCCACCAGCCGCCGCCATGAAACATAGATCTCTCCCTTAGCGCCTGTTTTAATTGATATTTTTACTGATAGGGTTTTGGTTTGCCCCGTGCCATTCAAGTTTAGACAAAACGGAGTCCAAA
>CAZRYD010000047.1:13616-21163 GCA_964604225.1 uncultured Caldilineaceae bacterium | reverse complement strand
TCCAAAATTGCGGCGGTTCGCCGTCGGCGGTCATTAATGCGTGGTCAACAACTTGTCAACCGCTTCGGCCAGTTCGGCCAGGTTGCTGACGCGGTGGACGGCGCTAGCGTAGGGCAGGTAAGCCAGCATATCACTGTCGCCGGTGCCCCATTGGCGGGGGTGCTCCGGGTTGAGCCAGATCAGGCGCTTGCTACGTCGTTTGATTTGATCCATCAAATCCACACGCGGATTGTTGTAGTTATTGCGGCCATCGCCCACAAAAATGACGGTGGTGCGGTGGTCAATCGTAGCCGCGTACCGCAATATCAAGGTGTCTAGGCTGTTGCCCAGATCGGTGTTGTAATAGCCGGGCCGCAGCCGGGTCAGCACAATCTCAATGGCCACATCGGGCGGATTTTCGGCAAAATCCTCGTTGATGCTCTCCAGATCGTCAATAAAGGCGAAACTGTGGGCGCTGGCGACCTGATCTTGCAATTCGTAAATCATGCGCAGCAAAAACTCGACCACCGCCCGCATGCTGGTCGACACATCACAGATGAGTAGCAGTTTGGGCTTGAGATGGCGGGTTTTGAATTTGAGTTCCATCGGCACGCCGCCGTAACGCAGATTGGTCCGGAGTGTCTTTTTGGCGTCGAGGGTGCCGCTTTTGCTGTGTTTGCGACGCAGGGCGGCCCGGCTGCGCAGTTGGGCCACCAGACGGCGCACTTCGTCGCGCAGCAGTTCGGCCTCACTTTCGCTGAGGTTTTTGAAGGGTCGGTGCATCAAATCGGCGGCTTGCTCCTTTTGATTGGGCTGACTCTCGGCTCGCTGACGGGCCAGAGTTGCGCCAATGTGTTGAGCAATCTGCTCGGCCAGAGCCTCGCGGTTGGCTTCCATGCCCTGCATCAATTCGTCTATGGCCTCCTGACTCATGCCCAGTTGGGCCAGCAGTTCCGGCAACTGCTCCATCAACTGTCGCAGCAGTTCCATGCCCATCTGACGCATCATCCGTTGCTGAATCCAATTCTGTTGGTAAGGCGAGTCGGCATTCGGCAGGCCGGCTTGCTGGCCAAGCTGATCCAGTTCCTGCTGGGTGGGGTTTTGTCCTTGCAGCAGCCAACGCAACAACTGCATTAGGCTATTGATCTGGCTTTCGGCTGACGCGGCCCCACCGCGCTGCCTTTGCTGGACATCCTGGCGATGTTGGTCCTGGCGGAGTTGTTCCAGCAGCGCTCGCAGCGCCTGGGCCAGCAAATTTTTCTCTTCCGGCGAAAGGTCGTTCGTCAGGTTGAGGAGCGGCGGGCCGCCGCTGCCAAAGTAGAGGGGAAATAACTGGTCAAAGATGGGCCGGTCTACCGCCTCTTTGACCAGGGTCGTCCGCAGCGAGTCCTGGAAATCCATCCGGTCGAGAATGCCCATGCATTTGGTAGCGTTGAAGGCATCCTGGCTTTCGGCGATAGAGATGCGCACCCCCGCAGCCCGCAGCCCGGCGATGAAGTCAATGATGCGTTGTTCCATCGAGTCCTCCTGAAGAGATAAAACGTGAAACGTGAAGCGTAACCCAAAAAAATTCACGCTTCACGTTTCACGCCTCACGTTTTATTTTCTTCCCAACACCCGATAGTTGCCAAAATCGTCCGGGTCGAAGCCGCCGGGGCCGGGTTTGCTAGCCCCGCCGTTGGCTCCCCGCCGGGCCATGGCCCGCTTGGCTCGGGTGATGTCACTTTCGTGTTTGAGCAGCACCGACATGGTGGTTTCTACAGTTTTTTCATCCAGATTTTTGGCGTTTAACTGCACCAAAGCCCGGGCCCAATCCAGGGTTTCGCTGATAGAGGGCGACTTTTTCAAATCCAGGCCGCGCAATTGATGGACCAATTCGACCGCCTGGCGGGCCAATTCTGGGGCCAGATTGGGCACTTTCAAACGCACAATATTCAATTCGGCTTCGATATTGGGATAGTCCAAAAAGAGATATAGACAGCGCCGCTTGAGTGCCTCGCTGAGTTCGCGGGTATTGTTGCTGGTTAAAAAGACCGTCGGTTGGTGTTTGGCCTGAATCGTGCCCAGTTCCGGCACGCTGACTTGAAAATCGCTCAACACTTCCAGCAAAAAGGCTTCAAATTCGACGTCAGACCGGTCAATTTCGTCAATCAACAGCACCACTGGCTCCGGCGAAGTCAGGGCCTGGAGCAGCGGACGGGGGAGCAAAAAGCGCTCGGAGAAGAAGACCTCCTCTTCGGCGGCGATGCGGTCGGCGGCTTCGCGCAGAGAGGCGACATGGCCAATCACGTCTTGCAGCTTGTCGCGCAGCAGTTGAGTGTAGAGCATCTGCTTGGCGTATTCCCACTCGTACAGGGCTTTAGTTTCGTCCAGTCCCTCATAACATTGCAGCCGGATGAGGCGGCGATTGGTGGCGGCGGCCCAAGCTTTGCTCAGTTCGGTTTTGCCCACCCCGGCGGGACCTTCGCTGAGGATCGGTTTGCCCAATTGCTCGGCCAGATAAACAACGGTGGTTATCTCGTCGGAGGCGATATACTGCTGAGCGGCTAATTGTTCTTTGATTTTGGCGGTAGCGTCAGACATGCAGTTTCTTCTCCTGTGTGGGTAAGCGCACGGCTGCTGGTCTACTGCTGAGGGGGCAAGCAGGGGTCAGAAAGGGACAGAAGGGGGTGGGAGTCGTCAGGCCCGTCTTGGGGCCGTTGGGGCAAAGCTTTGACGATTAGCCGTGGCTAGATCATTTAAACTAGATTGGGGTATTATGGCTGGCAAGCCGCAGATTGTCAAGGAGAAATGAGGGCTGAATTGGGGGAGAGAAGGGGTAAGGAGTCTGATGGCTTTCTTTTGGCTTATTTTCCCCGCGCACTGACCAGCCACACCGCCACGCTGCTGATAATCAAAATAGCAGTGACGGCCAGTCCCCCCTCCGGGCCAAAAGAGCCGCCGGTGATGACATCCGGGCCAGCTTCCATCAAATTGAAGAGGGTTCCACCGGCAGATACAGATGGCATCCCGCTGACTTGCAGGCCAAACACGTTGCCCTGGGCCCAATTCCAGGCGGCATGAATACCAAATACGCCCCACAAGCCGCCTTCGTACAAGGCATAGAAGGCCGTAAACAGGCCAAAGAGAAACAGATTTAGTACGGCAACAGGGCTGAGGTTGGGATTGAGGGAATGATAGATGGCAAAAACCACCGCCGAAATGATGATGCCCCACCACGGCTTATACCGCGCCCCGATAACCGGCAGCAGCCAACCGCGAGCCAGGATCTCTTCTGCCGGCCCCTGAACAGTCCAGCCCAAAAAGACCAGCAACACTCCGCCCAGGGCCGCTAATCCCTGCGGTTGAGTCGTCTCCCCTTCGACAGCGATATAGCCCAACCCGGCCGAGATGCCCACCGACAAGGCAAACATCGCCACTCCGACCAGCAGCCCGCGCAGATAGTTGCGCCAGGCGTTGCAGCGTTCCAGCCCCAGCGTCCAAAAAGGTCGTTTTTCATACCACTTGAGCCAGACCCACAGCAGCAAAAAAATCGGGGCAAAGGACAGGATCAACAGGATGGTCAATTCCAGGGCCGTATTAGGCCAGGCCAGTTGCATCATCTCCTCCGGGCGCTCAAAGGAAGTCCCCTGGCCTGCACTCAGCATTGACAACCCCACAATGATGATGACTGCCGGAATCCCTCCGACAAATTGCGCCACCAGCACAAATATAAAACTCAAGATCACCGCCACAACCCCATGCGGCAGCCGCCGGCCCGATCTCGCCAGTTCAAACAGGTGATTGATTGGATTAAGCAGTAAGTTCATAACTAACCTGAGTTCGATGTTTTATACAAAATGGACAGGATTTACAGGATTAACAAGATTTTTGAGCTTTTTCATCCTGTAAATCTTGTTAATCCTGTCGAGAAAGTAAAAACTCCGAACTGAGGTTAACTAAATTTGCAGGAAGTAGGGAGTATGAAGTAGGGAGTAAGGAGCCAGTTTAAATTCATCCCCCTTGTATTGTCCCTCTTCTAATCCCCTAATCCTTCTATCCCCTTCACTCCCGTTTCGACCCATTGGGCATAATCGCCCCGGTCAAAATCGCTCCGTCAAGGCTGGCCCGGCTGAGGTTGGCTTCCAGCAGATTGGCTCTGGCCAAGACGGCCCCCCGCAAACTGGCCGCCGTCAGGTTGGCTCCATTCAAAATAGCCCCGGCCAGAAAAGCCCCGGCCAGGTTGGCCTTCACCAAATTGGCGCGCGTGAGTTTGGCTTTGGCCAGAAAGGCCCCAGCCAGGTTGGCCTCGGTCAGGTTGGCTTCGGCCAGAAAAGCTTCGCCCAAGAAGGCCCCGGCCAGATTGACCTTGGTGATATTGGCCCGGCTCAAATTAGCCTTTTCCAGGTTGGCCCCGGTTAGATTTTTAGCCCCTACCAGGCTGGCCCCGGCCAGATTCGCTTCGACCAGCACCGCCCCGGCCAGGTTGGCCCCGGCCAGATCAACCCCTTTCAAGTTGGACCGGCCAAGCTGAACCAGGCGCAAGTCGGCGTCGGCCAAGTTAGCCCCAATCAGATTCGCCTCCAACAGATTCGCCAGGCTCAACCGCGCCCCGGCCAGGTTAGCTTGAATTAACAACGTTTGATGCAAGTTGGCCCGAGACAGGTTGGCCTGCTCCAGTTGCGCTTTGGACAGGTCGGCGTCCTCCAACTGAGCCTCACTCAAATCCGCCCCTGACAGATCCGCCTGAATGAGACTCGCTCCCACCAGTTTGGCATGACTCAAGTTAGCCCCGGCCAGGTTGGCCCCGACCCAATCAACCAGGCTCAAATCGCGCCCACTCAGATCAAAGCCCCGCAAATCGTCCTGGCGGCCATTTTCGGCCCAGGCCAAGGCCAGGCGATACTGCGCCTTGCGGTCCAAAACGGGTAAGGCAGGGAGAACGTCAGCGTGTTCAGGATCACTCATTTAATCTTTTCCTTTGACGACAATTAGGCGGATTATACTAAGGCTCTGCGGAATCTTAAAATATGACAGTACGGCAGAGGGACCGATTTGGATTTGAGACCACTCTTCCAATCCTCCAGCCCCCATTTTTCCAGCCCCAGAAAAATTTAAGAATTTCGTTGCGAGATTCAAACCGAAATCAAACCTTGGGCTGCTATAATAAAACTAAATCGTTGATTGGTCTCCTTTCTTCTATACCTTCAATTTGTTCTCCTTTCTCTCCAAAGAGAGGCGCTCTATAACCGGAGCGCCTCTTTTTCTTGACAAAGCAATGGTTTGTATTTACCATAAATCATTCTAGGAATAACAGCAATATTGATTCCGTGTTCTCCTGGTTGAGGCCTGAAACGTAAAACGTGATGGTTTGTAGTCTAGAATTCGTAACCGTCATGCTTCACGCCTCACGTCTCACGTATCACAAACCATGCACCCACTCGAAACCTATCTTCAAAGTTTGTATCTGATCCACCTCTCCGGCGCGGGCGTGGCCGAAACTTCCTATTACCCGCCCCTGGCTCACCTGCTCGACGAAGTTGGCCAGACGCTCAAGCCCAAGGTGCGCTGCATTCTCCATCTCAAAAACATCGGCGCCGGCCTGCCCGACGGCGGTCTCTTCACCACCGATAAATTTTCTAAAACTGCTCCGGCAACCAAGAGCTCAAAGGTTTTAAAAACCTTTGAGCTCTACGCCCCTGACTCCCTCCCCACTGCTCCACCCGCCCGAGGCGCGATTGAAATCAAAAGCGCCGCTGTTGACCTGCCCAAAATCGCTCAGGGCTTGCAGGTCGTCAAATATTTGACCCGCTACCACCAGGTGCTGGTTACCAACTACCGCCAATTTATCTTGATGGGGCTGGACCCCACTGGCCGCCCCGTCGAGTTGGAAAGCTACAGCCTGGCCGCCAGCGAGGCCGACTTTTGGGCCGCCGCTGCCCACCCCCGCGCCGCCGTCCAACACCAGGGTGACCGGCTGCTCGACTTTCTCAAGCGGGTCATGCGCCGCCCCGCTCCCCTGACCAGCCCCGACGAGGTGGCCTGGTTCCTGGCTTCCTACGCCCGCGAAGCTCACAGCCGGATTGACGGAGACCTGACAGGTCTTAAAGACCTGTCAGGTCTAGCTACCGAATCTCCGCTGCAAATGGCCCTCAACAACATCCGCGACGCCCTAGAAGACGCCCTGGGGTTAACCTTTGAAGGCTCCAAAGGCGAGCGCTTTTTCCGCTCGACCCTGATCCAGACCCTCTTTTACGGCATCTTTTCGGCCTGGGTGCTGTGGCACAACGAAAACCCAGGCCGCACGGATCGCTTCGATTGGCGGGTCGCCTCCTGGTATCTGCGCGTGCCCATGATCCAGGCCCTGTTTGGGCAGTTGGCCCAGCCGGGCAGCATCGGCAGCCAGGGGCTGAACCTGGTCGAGGTGCTCAACTGGACCGGCGATACCCTCAATCGGGTGGATCGAGCCGAATTTTTTAGCCGTTTTGAGGCTGGGCAGGCCATCCAATATTTTTACGAGCCGTTTTTGCAAGCCTTCTCGCCGGAGCTGCGCAAGGAGCTGGGCGTCTGGTACACCCCACCAGAGATTGTGCAGTACATGGTCGCCCGCGTCGACGCCGTACTGCGCCAAGAACTGGGCCTGGCCGACGGCCTGGCCGACGAGCGGGTCTACGTGCTGGATCCCTGCAGCGGCACCGGTGCGTACCTGGTGGAAGTGCTGCGGCGCATCGCCGCCACCCGGCAGGCCCAGGGCGCTGACGCCCTCAGCGGCTACGCCGTTAAAAAAGCTGCCCAGGAGCGGGTCTTTGGTTTTGAAATCATGCCCGCGCCCTTTGTCATCGCCCACCTGCAATTGGGGTTGCTGCTGCAATCGCTGGGCGCACCGCTGGCTCCGACCGAGCGGGCCGGCGTTTACCTGACCAACGCCCTGACCGGCTGGAGCCCGCCCGACCAGCCCAAGCAGCACCTGCTCCTGCCCGACCTGGAAGCCGAGCGCGACGCTGCCGACGCCATCAAGCAGAACCGCCAAATCCTGGTGGTGCTGGGCAACCCACCCTACAACGGCTTTGCCGGGCTGGCCGTAGCCGAGGAGCGCGACCTGACCGACGCCTACCGCACCACCCAGGCCGCCCCCGCTCCGCAGGGCCAGGGTTTGAACGACCTGTACGTCCGCTTTTTCCGCCTGGCCGAGCGCCAGATTGTCGAGCGCAGCGGCCAGGGCGTGGTTTGTTACATCTCCAACTACTCCTGGCTCGACGGCCTCTCTCACACGGGCATGCGGGAAAAGTATTTGGAGGTGTTCGACCGAATTTGGGTTGACTGCCTCAACGGCGACAAATTCAAAACAGGCAAGCTGACGCCAGAGGGCGAACCGGACCCCAGTGTTTTCTCAACCGATTTCAACCGCGAAGGTATTCAGGTCGGCACCGCCATTACCCTGCTGGTGCGGACGCCCGCCCATAAAGGCGCAGACAACGTGCAATTTCGCCATTTTTGGGGCAAAAACAAACGACAGGAATTACTCGACTCCCTCCATGTCATTTCGAGCGAGCGAAGTGAGCGAGAAATCCCCCCGGAGTCACTCCAAA
>CAZRYD010000047.1:7490-13516 GCA_964604225.1 uncultured Caldilineaceae bacterium | reverse complement strand
CATGTCATTTCGAGCGAGCGAAGTGAGCGAGAAATCCCCCCGGAGTCACTCCAAAATGAAACTTCTGAGGGATTCCTCGCTGGCGCTCGGAATGACATGCATCGCTACCAGGATTTGAAACCATCTCTCCCCCTGGGATTACCCTTTATACCAAGCTTGGTTCAGCCTGACTACCTGACCTGGCCCGTCCTGCCCGAACTCCTCCCCACCTCATTTCCCGGCATCCAGCCCAGCCGCGATGACTTGGTCGTCGATATTGACCGCGAACGCCTGGTGAAGCGGATGGAACAATACTTTAATCCAAAAATCAGTCACGACCAGATGAGCCAACTCGTCCCTCAAGCAATGCGTTCTACTAATCAGTTCAATGCCGAAGCAGTTCGTGACCATCTCCGCACTCGTGGTTTTTTACCTAAAAATGTCATAAAGTATTGTTATCGTCCATTTGATCTAAGATGGCTCTATTGGGAGCCAGAAACAGACCTATTAGATCGAAAACGAGCTGATTACGTTCCACATGTTTCAGGGGACAATGTTTGGCTTGCCTCTGCACAACGAAACCGCCGAGATTTTGATCCGCCGTTTATAACGACTCGTCACTGCTCCCGTCATGTCATCGAGCGCGGCGCGAACCTTTTCCCATTGCGGCTGCAAATTGAAACCAGGGGCACTCTCTTTGACGGCCTGCCCGGCGAAGACCGGACTCAACCCAATCTATCCAAAAAAGCGGCTCGCTATTTAGCCGATTTAGGGGTCAACGGCGAGGTTGAAACGTTATTTTATCATCTCATTGCGGTGCTGTATGCCCCCAACTACCGCGAGGAAAACGGCGGGGCGTTGCGGCAGGATTGGCCGCGTATTCCTCCGCCCAACAACCTCAAACTGCTGCAAAAATCGGCGGGGCTGGGGCAAAAGATCGCCGCGCTGCTGGATCCGGAAAAACCCGTGCCCGGCGTCACCGCCGGCCAGATTCGCCCGGAGTTCAAAACTGTCGGCGTCATCAGCCGGGTCGAAGGCGGCTCGCTCGATCCCAACAGCGATCTGGCCCTGACCGCCGGCTGGGGTTACGCCGGCCGCGATGGTGTGACCATGCCCGGCCAAGGGCATCTGGTCGAGCGCCCCTTCACCGCCGACGAGCGGGCGGCCATCGAAAAGGGGGCAGCGGGGCTGGGTCTCAGCCTGGATCAACTGGCCCAGGTGCTGGGTGAGGCCACGGTGGATGTCTACCTCAACGAGGTGGCCTACTGGGCCAATGTTCCGCTCAAGGTCTGGGATTATACGATTGGGGGGTATCAGGTCATGAAAAAATGGCTGTCCTACCGGGAAGAGCGGGTTTTGGGCCGGTCGCTCAAACCGGAAGAAGCCTACGAGGTCATGCACATGGCCCGGCGAATTCTGGCCATCGTGCTGCTGGAACCGACACTCAACGCCAATTACCGAGCCGTGAAACGAGAGTCGTATGCAGGGTGACCGGAGACCGATGACCGGGGGAGAATTTCCGTCACCCGTCCCCGGTCTCCAGTCTAGTCTGCTTATTCGCCGTTATTCTATTTTCTGGTGGGCTGCACCTTCGTTTTTGCGGAATTCAGGGACAAAGTCAACAAACTTATCCCAGCCTTCATAGGCCACCAGGTCGCGCTGGTCTTTGGGAATGACATAGGGGCCATGATTTTGGCCGTCGGAGTGCATAAAAACAGTCATGTCTTCCGAACCGTCATCCTCAGAATCGGTGATACACCCCCGGTCCGGCACTCCGGTCCGTACCAACTGGCCAAAACACGACAGGCAGGCGGAAAGATTTGAGGTACATTTATCACGATCAATCCATACTTTCATCGGAACCTCCTTAATATATAAATACTACTAACCCTAAATGACCAACGATCCCTTTTCTTTTCCGTCGCCGGTCATTCTTCTCCCACTGAGTTTATCATAGCAGATTTCACCTGCATCGGTTAGTAACAAATATCATCCCTTTTGATGACAAGTGTCACCCTTGCTCAACTCTTCGGCCCTTCTCAAAGTGCCCCTTGACGCAAATACCAATTGTGCGGATAATTATATTATCTGACTCCAATCACCGGAGCTACGCATGAACCTTAACCAGCCGACCGACTCTCCATCCGCCGAAGTCAAGCGCCTGCTGCAGGCCGGTATTGCCGCGGCCAAAGCAGGTCAACGCCAGCAGGCGCGTGATCTGTTGATGCAGGTTGTGGAGCTAGACCAGACAAATATCACCGCCTGGCTGTGGTTAAGCGGTGTCGTCGAAAGCCGGAGCGACAAAGAGGCTTGCCTGGAGAATGTGCTGACACTGGACCCCAACCATCAGACCGCTCGGCAGGGTCTAGAGCTGTTGCAAAAATCGAGCGCAAACCCACCGACCCCCTCGCCCGGTGTCAGCGCCACGCCAGCACCCCCAGCCATACCTATCCAAACTCAAGCCTCACCCCCGGCAGCGACCTCATCACCGGTCAAACCGGCCGGCCCCGTCCACCCCTCTCAAGCGCCAAGCCGTTCCACCCCTAGCAGCTATCCCAAGCTCTCTCCCAGCACTGCGTCCAGTCAGGCCGACCCTCTCAAACCGGGTCACCTCAAACAGCATGCCTCTATCGCCGCCTCCATCCTTCAGCCGGACTTTGCCGCACGTCAACAGCCGGTTGACCAGGGTGAGCGCGACGCCCCGGAGGATGCATTTGCTAACGAATACCTATGTCCCTATTGCGCCAAGCGTACCCGACCCGATGACAAGCGTTGTAAAACCTGCCATAACAAATTGTGGATTTATATCCCCCGCCGATCTAAGCCCTCCAAGCTCTACTACTTTTTCATGTGGAATATCGGCTTAAATATCGTCATCGTGCTTTTTTTGATCGCCCTGGTTATTGCTGTGGGCTTGGAAGATCACTCCATCCGCAATTCTGGCGCATTTTATTTTGTGTTAGCGCTGCTTGGGTTTAGCGCGGTCTACTATACCGTGATCCTGATTGGCTATTTCAAACGCTGGCGAATTCTTTACTATTTGAATGTCATCGCCGCAGTTCTGGTGATGGCAGAAGCAGGCATGTATGGGCTTATCAATAGTCTCACCTCAACCAGTGGGATGATTTGCGGCGGGTTTTTGTTCCTCTTGAGTGTGGTCTGGTTCTTCATGATACTCAATCTGGGGGAAGATTTCGCTTATGACAAGTACCGTCTGATTCTGCGAGTTGACCCCGATGTCAAAACCGCTAAAAATATCTTCCATCGCGGCAATCAATACAGTCAACGCAAAATGTGGGCCTTGGCCGCCGTGCATTATCGCCGGGCCGTTGGCCAAATGCCCGACGACATTAATTGTCACCTAGCTCTGGCCCTAACTTATCTCCACCTGAATATGCTCGACAAGGCTGATGAAACCCTGTCCGAGGCTCGGCGCATCAGTTCCATTGACCCACTGCTGCAAAAGCTGACTCAGGAGCTTGAGCGAAAGCGTTCAACCTAACTTTATGAAAAAAATTTCTCGCAAACAAGGGCTGGTTATTGCCGCCCTCTTTATTTTGGCCGCAGCCCTACTTTGGCTGGCCACCACCGATAGTCTGGCCATCTGGCCTTATCGCAATACCCTGCAATATCACACCCTCACCTGGTGGTGGCAGCGGGTCGGTTATCCTCAGTCGGGCGTGCCTGGAATCTTGCGGGGCGTGGTGCGCGACACCCAGGGCCAGCCGGTTGCCGGGGCGTGGGTGTTGGTTTCATGGTGGGATGGGACCACCTACAGCACCCGCAGCCAAGCCGACGGCAGCTACACCATCACTGACGTGCCTGCCGGTCAATATCGTCCGGTGGCTAGCGCGCCGGGTTACGACGACGTTCAATTCGGCGGGTGGGTCACGATCAAGGCTGAGGCCGAAACCGTAGCCGATGCCATCTTGTCCGCCACGCCACCCAGAACCGTAGCTCCGGGTACAAATTTGAGTTTCGGGGAGTTGAGCACACCCGCCTGCCCGGCCCCCATTGAAGCCAGCGCCATCCGCCGGCCGTTCACCTTTGACAGCGCTGGCCGGCCAAACCAACCCAGCTTCTACTACACTCCTCTGAGTACAACTTCAACCAGCCGCCTGCCCGTACTGCTGGTCGTCTATCCCGGCCCAGTAGACACCTGGGAATGTGCCAGCCTACCCCTGACCGCAGCCGGCTATGCGGTTGTGGCGGCCGGCCCGGCCTACAGTTTGGACCTGGAGACAGATATTGACGAGTTGGAACGGGTGGTCAACTTTATCCGGACCGGGCAGTTCCCCGGTAGCGACGGCTCGCGGCTGGCTATTCTCGGCGGCAGCTACAGCGGCTTGCACGTGCAGCGGCTGCTCCAGCGCAACCCCAACTATCAGGCCGCCGTGCTGCTCGGCCCG
Source organism: uncultured Caldilineaceae bacterium (assembly GCA_964604225.1). Taxonomy (GTDB): domain Bacteria; phylum Chloroflexota; class Anaerolineae; order 4572-78; family J111; genus DSQQ01. The sequence goes on along the minus strand of CAZRYD010000047.1, from coordinate 9,128 downwards.
CCCAGTGATCTGTTTGACATGCGACGGCGGCTCGAAGACCGGACCTTCATCCCCCCATTCGGCCTGGATCAGGTGATGATTGCCCTCGGCCTGCCCGACCGCGAACCCTTACGCTACTGGGGCTATTCCGGTGCGTACCACATCCGGCCCGACCTGCCGCCGCTAGTCATTATGCACAGCCGCACCGACGAGGTGGTCCCGTTTCAGCAGAGCGAATTGCTGTCGGCCAACCTAAAAAAGGTCGGCGTGGCCCACGAAGCCTACTTTTTTGCTGGGGCCAGCCACTATCTCCTGGCCGAAGGCGGCGATACCGACACGCTGGAAATCTATCGGATTACCCTTGAGTTTCTGGCGGAGCATTTGAAATAAGAACCTATCCGAAAACCTGTCAGGTCTGGCAGACCTGACAGGTTTGAAATTGGGTTTTCGGATAGGCTTTAAGGCAAGAGTGGAGAACTGGCAGATTGCAGTTTGCAGGCTTCCCGTCCTTCCTTTTCCATTCCCCCCATTTTCGCCTTATTCTTTCGTCCATGCTAAAATTTGACCGGCTGTAACCAGCAATTCAGAGCTCGACGCGAAAGCATCAGGCTGAGAGAGCAAAGGACGCTATCCATCAGATGGGCAGTCAACTATCTAAAATCCAAAATCCAAAATCCAAAATCTTAACAGCCACCGCGTTAGCACATCCCAACATCGCCTTTATCAAATATTGGGGCAATCAGGACGACGCCCTACGCCTGCCGGTCAACCCTTCCCTCTCTATGAACCTGGGTGATTTGCAGACCGTCACCTCGGTCACTTTTTCCACCGATTTGCCGGCTGACGAATTGAGGATGAATGAGCAGCCGGTGAGCGGAGCCGGGCTGGAACGGGTCACAGCGGTGCTCGATCTGATCCGGCGGCAAGCAGGGCTACAACTGCCCGCCCGAGTCGAATCGACCAATAATTTTCCGGCTGGGGCAGGGATTGCCTCGTCGGCCTCGGCCTTTGCGGCCCTGAGTTTGGCCGGGGCAGCAGCAGCGGGGCTTGATCTGACCGAGGCCGACCTATCCCGGCTGGCCCGGCGCGGTTCCGGGTCGGCCAGCCGCTCGGTGCCGGGCGGTTTTTGCCAGTGGCTCCCCGGCAGCGACCAGAATTCGCTGGCCAGCAGCATCGCCCCGCCGGAGCATTGGGATTTGCGTGATGTGATTGTGGTAATCAGCCAGGAGCACAAAGCGGTGGGCTCAACCGGCGGGCACCGGCTGGCCAATACCAGTTCGCTGCAAGCGGCGCGCGTGGCTGGGGCGGAGGCCCGGTTTGCCGTCTGCCGGGAGGCGCTTTTGGCGCGTGATTTGGCCGCCCTGGGGCCGGTGATTGAAGAGGACACGGTGGTCATGCATGCCGTAATGATGACCAGCCAGCCCCCGCTGTACTATTGGCAGCCGGCCACGCTCACTTTAATCCACGCTGCCGGCCAGTGGCGCGCCGAAGGTATTCCGGTTTATTTCACTATTGATGCCGGGCCGAATGTTCACCTCATCTGCGAAGCAGCGCACGCCGAGGCAGTGACCCGTAAGGCGCGCCAGCTTCCCGGCGTCAAAGAGGTTATCGTCAGCGGTCCCGGCGGCCCGGCTCGTTTGATTTAACACAAGACAAACT
>CAZRYD010000047.1:0-7390 GCA_964604225.1 uncultured Caldilineaceae bacterium | reverse complement strand
GTTATCGTCAGCGGTCCCGGCGGCCCGGCTCGTTTGATTTAACACAAGACAAACTTGGGTTTGTCTTGCCAAAATAATCCTTCCCTTGCTCCCTACTTCTTACTCCCTGCTTCCGGTTATGTTTGGCAACTCTGCTTCGTCTAGGTATAATGATGGTCAGACATAGGATAACGCTACTCGAAAGGATTGGTTAACTTTGGACCCGATTTATCTGATTGCATTTATCGTCATCTTAAGCATTCTAGTTTTTGTGCACGAGTTGGGCCACTTTGTGGTGGCCAAACGATCCAAGATTACCGTAGAAGAATTTGCTATCGGCTTTCCGCCGCGCCTGGTTAAACTCTGGCAAGATGAGGGCAGTATCACTTTGGACGGTCACGAATTTGTAATTGGGCGGAAGCTCAATGTACCGCGAGCCATTCAACCCGGCGCTCAGGTCTACGCCGAAACCGGTTTTGATGCCCAGGGACGCGCAGAAGTAACCAAATTGGAATTGGTAGCCCCATCTGGCGACAAAGGCCCAAAACCCCAAACTGGGAGTGAAGCCAAATTTTTTGGCTTGCTCTCGCGTAGTTCCGCTACCGCTTCTGCCGCTGACCGCCCAGCGGCTACGGTTGAGGCTTTAACCCGGCCGACGGAATATACCATTAACTGGATACCCTTTGGCGGCTACGTGCGCATGGTCGGCGAGGAAGATCCCAGCGCGCCGGGGAGCTTTGCCAGCAAAAGTAAAAAAGCGCGGCTGGCGGTGCTGGCAGCCGGTTCCTTTATGAATCTGGTGGCCGCCGTTGTCTTCTTCACCCTGGCCGCGATGTCGGGTACGCCGGAGCCGGTCACCGGTATCAACCTCGGCGGGGAAGAGTCGCCGGTAGCTAAAACCGTCATCAACGAAGTGATTCCTAATACTCCGGCGGCCCAGGCTGGCTTGCAAGCCGGCGATATCATCGTGGGCGCTGATGGGGTTGACTTTAAACACATCGGCGATTTGGTTAGCTACATTGAAAAGACCAAAGGCACTGAAATTATCCTGCGGATTGATCGCAAAGGTGAAATGGTTCAGGCATCGCTAACCCCACGAGTCAACCCGCCCGAAAACCAGGGTGCTATGGGGGTGGGTATCAGCTACGAAGACATCCAGAATACGCTGGCCTACCAGCCGCTGCCGCAGGCGTTGGCCAGTGGGATCTCTCAAACCGCCCGCTATGTGGCGCTAACGTTTTACATGCCCATCGCTATTTTGCAGAATATCTTCCCGGCGGAAGCGGCTCGACCTACCGGCCCGGTCGGTATTTACCAACAAACCGGCTCGGCAGTGAATGCGGCCATCACTCTCAATTGGTGGTTCCCGGTTTTGTGGTTTACCGCAGTTTTGAGTACGGCCCTGGCCGTCACCAATATGCTGCCGTTGCCGGCCCTGGATGGGGGGCGGATCTTTTTTATCATTATTGAAGCCATTCGCGGCAAGCGGGTCCCCCCCGAAAAAGAAGGAGCGATCCATTTTGTGGGTCTGGCTTTGCTGGTAACACTTATGTTGGTCATTAGCTATTACGATATTAGTAATCCAATTCCGCCGATAGATTGGTCTAGCTTTTTCTAATGTCGACCGATTATACATGCCCCAATTGTGGGGAACATGTTAAACCAGATTGGAACCTGTGCCCCAACTGCGGTCAGGCTAAACCTATCGATCTCGGTCGCATTCGCTGCCGGGTCTGCGGTCGTTGGGCGATGGCGACGCTGCATACCTGCCCGGAGTGCGGCGCGCACCTGGAAGCAAAGCCGCTGCCCATTCTGCAATTTAGCCTGGGCGTGTTGATTGTATTGGGGCTGATTTTCGGAGTGATGCAGGTCAGGCCCATTCTATTCAACAGCGCCGAGCAGGTCGCCTTGATGGTTAACCCGCCAACCGCTACGGCGACGCCAACCAATACCACTACGCCCACGCCGACGGCTACGTCGACGCCAACCGCTACCCCCACGCCGACGGTGACCCCGACCGGTACCCGACCACCCACGGAGACGCCAACCGCCACACCAGAACCAACCGACACGCCGGTGATTGTAGCCACACCGGAACCAAGCGCTACACCTACCGTTACGCCGACGCCGACACCCCGCTTCGGTAAGCCGGTTTTGTTGGGACCACCGACCGACAAAATTTACAGCCGCAGCGAGGACTTGGTTTTACGCTGGCAAGATATGGGGTTGCTCGCCCCCAATGAAAGCTATGCGATCAGGTTAACCTGGCTGCAAAACGGGCAAATCTCTTTTGGCGGCACCAACGTCAAAGAAAATTTTTGGATTGTGCCACCCGATTTGTACTGGGGCTTAGCCGATCAGTTCACCGGCCGCAAATATGAGTGGTATGTGTTTGTAGAAGCTATCACCACCGAGAACGGTCAGCAAGTCGCCAAACCGGTCAGCGAAGTCAGTGATCGCTGGACCTTTTTATGGCAATAACTATGGACAATTGAGCCTTGATAAGTAACAAGATGACTAAATCATTTAAAGATAAAATGAACCAAATAGCCACCGAGCCAGAACTTCACAGCGGCAGCCTCTACATTTTCTCCAAAATGGATCAGGAAACCCTGGCTACCTTTAAAAGTGTCTGGCCAACCATTGCCACCCAACGCCGGCGGGATATTATGCAGGAGTTGGTGGAGATCAGCGAAGCTAATTTTGAAGTATACTTCGATCCTGTTTTTCTATTGGGCCTGGCTGACGAGGACGCCTTTGTGCGTACCTCAGCCATCAATGGTTTGTGGGAACACGAGAACGCCGCTTTGATCGGCCCTTTGGTGCATCTGTTATGCGCCGATGAGGCGGCTGGCGTGAGAGCAGCAGCAGCAACTGCCTTGGGGCGATTTGTCTACATGGGTGCGGTGGAAGAAATTGACCAGCACCAGGCTTTGCTAGCCGAAGAAGCGCTGCTGGAGACCATTCACCTGACCAGCGAAGATATTGAGGTGCGCCGCCGTGCCGTTGAGTCCATCGCCTTTTCCAGCGAACCGGCCGTCGCCCAAATCATCGAAAATGCTTATTACGATGAGCATGAAAAAATGCAGGTCAGCGCCATTTTTGCTATGGGTCGCAGTGCCGACTCGCATTGGCGGCCCCAAGTTATCGCCGAGTTAGATAATGAAAACAGCGAAATTCGCTTTGAAGCGGCCCGCGCCTCTGGGGAATTGGAAGCCAGCGACGCCGTGCCCAAGCTGGTCGAACTCATCGACGAAGACCCTGATTTGCAGGTTCAAGAGATGGCCATCTGGGCTTTGGGTCGCATTGGGGGTCCGGCGGCCCGCGAAGCGTTAGAAGTGTGCCTCGAAAGTGAGGTCGAGTCCATCGCTCTGGCCGCCGAGGAAGCCCTGGATGAACTCAACCTGTTTAATGACTCGCTCGACTTATTTGATTTCGATAGTGATGACGACGATGATTGGTTTGATCTTGACGACTCGAATGGGCTAAGCAGTTCCCCTCGCGGTAGTTATCTCAATTAACGCAGCCTCGTTTAACGTTTGGGAAAAGGTCACATTCAAGGCGTGACCTTTTTATTTTGTCCGTCGCCGCGCTCGCATCATCACCCCCGGCCTGGGTTCCAGGGTGACACCCATATGCAAATGGACGTTGGGTTGGATCAATTCTAGTTCAAATTGTTGCAAGAGCCGGGCCAAAATCACTTTGGCCTCGACCTGGGCAAAGGCCGCGCCGATACAAATCCGCGAGCCGCCGCCAAAGGGGACAAAGCTGTAGGGCGGGCGGGTGCGGGTCTGTTCCGGGCTGAAGCGCTCCGGGTCGAAGCGTTCGGGATCGGGCCAGTATTCCGGCAGGCGGTGGGTCAGATACGGCGAATAGAGCACACGGGTTCCGGCGGGGATACAGTAGCCTTGAAATTCCAGGTCAATCGCGGCGGTGCGTGTGCCGATGTGCAGCGGCGGATAGAGGCGTAGGGCTTCGTTGATGACCTGCTCCAGGTAACGCAGTTGCGCCAGATCCTCTAGAGTCGGCATGTTGCCACCAAGAACCGTCTCAACTTCGGCCCACGCCTGAGCCATCACCGCCGGAAAGCGCCCCAGCAGATACAACGCCCAGGCCAGGAGCGCCGTGCTGGTATCGTGTCCGGCGATAAGCATGGTCAGCATCTGGTCGCGGATCAGCTCGTCAGTCAATTCGGGTGTGGCGACCAGCATCCCCAACAAGTCGTCAGGTTCAACACCGTCAGCCTTTAGCCTGGCTCGACGCGCTTGAATGAGACCATGCAGATAAACATCCACCTGCTGCCAGGCGCGAGCATAGCCGGGCCGGGGTATATCGCGCCAGACCAACCACAGCCCCGGCGAGATATATTTGAGCAATTGCAGGATCGCCGGCCACAACCGCACCATCTCCGGGCTGAAATCTACTTTAAACATGGTCTCGACCAATATGAGCAGGGTGATGCGCCGGATTTCGGCCAACATGTCACGCGGTGAGGCATCCCAGGTCGCACTGACCTGATCAGTGTAGCGCCCCATGGCTTCGATGTAACCGGCCAGCATGCGCCGGTGAAAGGCCGGGTTCATATAAGCGCGCAGCGTGTCGTGCCAGTCGCCGTCAATAACCAGCAAACCGTTACGCAGCAGCCGGGTGATGGGGTCGTGCTCGGCTCGCCAACGCAGCTCGTCGCGGTGGGTGACCAATACAAAACGATTGGCCTCTGGCCCGACCAAGACTACAGGATTGAATCCGGGCAGGTTGATGCGGAAAACATTGCCCAATTCCTGCTGAAAGACCTGCAAAGCCACCAGCATATTCCGCTGCTGGAGCATGGCCTGCAGAGCACGAAGTCCTGTTTGACCGTTGGGAGAAGGGGGAAGTGGGGACAAGTGAAGCGCCTCTAAAAGTAGAGGTCAGTAACCAGTAATCAGTAACCAGAAATTTATCTGACTACTGACTACTAATTACTGATTACTCTTCACGGCCACAAATAGATCCTGGCCAGAAAAATGCCAAACATAAAAATGCCTGAGGTAACCTTGGCCATAATGCCGGCAGCCGAACCGGCGACATAGCCCTTGGTGGCTCTGATAGCAGCATCCCAATTCTTATTGCGCCGCCATTCAATCCACAAGACGCCGCCAACCGCGCCAAGGAGTCCGGCAAAACAGCCCAGCAACGGCGTGCCGAAAATGCTGGCGACCAACCCCAAAACAAAGCCCAGCGCCGCGCCGACAAGCACTGCCAGCCAGGAAGCGCCGCCCATTTTAGCGCCAAAATGACCCGCCGCTGCATCGGCAACCATGCCCAAGACCATAAAAAAGGTAATTAGACCAAAAGCCAACCAGCCTAATTTCTCCCAACCCAGGACCAGCCCGTAAACCAGAGCCGCAGCCCACATAATAAGTGTCCCCGGCAAGATGGGGATAAAGGTAAAAATCAAGCCCAGCATCATCACAAACAGGGTGACGAAGAGCATGCCGGCCTGCGAGAACATCTCTCCACCGCTCATTTGCTAATTTCTCCTGGCAGAAAGAGGAATGACAAAGCGTGGTTTTGATCCGCCTAGAATTCTCATGAGCCAATAATCTCCGAGGCAAAACTCTGGCCGGAGCCGGACCAGGGCAGGTCGAGCAGATCGGCGATGGTGGCAGCAACATCGGCAAAAGTAGCGCGGGTGCCCAGGTTAACATTGGGTTTGACATGCGCCCCAAATACCAGCAGCGGCACACGCTCGCGGGAGTGGTCGGTGCTGGGCGTGGTCGGGTCGTTGCCGTGGTCGGCGGTGATCATGGTCACATCGTGGCCGTACATAGCAATTTTGATCAACGGCAGCTTTTTATCAAACGCCTCCAACGCCTCGGCATAGCCACGCGGATCGTTGCGGTGGCCGTACAGCGCATCAAAATCCACCAGGTTGGTGATGATAAGGCCCTCGTTGCTCAACTGGCAGAAGGCTATAATCGCCTCCACGCCGGCCATGTTGTTGCCGGTGTGATTGCTCTGGGTCAGGCCGCGTTGGGCAAAGATGTCCTCAATTTTGCCGACACCCATGACTTCTTTGCCGGCAGCTTTGACCACATCCAAAATGGTATCACCCGGCGGCTCCAGACTGAAATCTTTGCGATGCTCGGTGCGCTTGAAACTCCCCGGCTGGCCGATAAAGGGGCGGGCTATCACCCGGCCAACAGCGTGCTCGCCGGTGAGCAGGTCACGCGCAATCTGGCAGATGCGGTAAAGTTCGTCTAGCGAGACAACCTCTTCGTGGGCAGCGATTTGAAAGACGCTGTCACCGGAGGTGTAAACGATGACTTTGCCTGTGGCGACGTGCTCCGCGCCCAAGTCTTTGATGATTTCCGTGCCGGAGGCAGGGTAGTTGCCCAGCCAACCCCGGCCAATCCGGGCCTCGAACTCGGCCATCAACTCGGCGGGGAAACCGTTGGGGTAAAGGGGGAACGGTTTGTCGAGCGGCACGCCGGCCAGCTCCCAGTGGCCGGTGGTGGTGTCCTTGCCGACGCTGGTCTCGGTCAATCGGCCAAAGGCCCCGCGTGCCAGGTTCACTGGCGGGACGCCCTGAATGTCGGCCAGATTGCCCAAGCCCAGGGCCCCCAGATTAGGCAGGTTCAGCCCACCCACCGCGCGAGCGATATTAGCCAGGGTATTGCTGCCCTCATCGCCATAGACAGCGGCATCCGGCGCATCCCCCACGCCGACGCTGTCTAAAATAATCAGATTGACCCGTTTGATTTGTTCAGCCATCGCTTGTCTCCTCGGTACAGGATTCTACTCCAGGCTGGTGATATGCACAAGAGGGGTATGAGTTTATAAAGGAAAAGACCTCAAAGGTTTTGAAAACCTTTGAGGTCTACGGTCAGGTGGAGATGGCGGGAGTCGAACCCGCGTCCATGAAAGCTGGCTACAAACATCTACGAGCGTAGGCGGCCCTCGAATTGTCGTTTGGGGTTCGCTTGCCGCCCAGGTTCGCCCAAACCAGTTGCTGTTCTTAGCCGGAGTTTAGCAACATCGCTCCGGAGCACCCCGACTTAGTTGACACCCGGCCCCACCTTTCGGGGGAAGGCGGAGCGCGAGCGTGACCTTAGCTATAAGGTCATAGTTGTTCCGTGACGCTTAGGCCGCGAGGGGCAGAGCGCTAAAGGAACGACCGTTGAAAGCAGGTACTTTCTCGGCAGTTATTGTTTTGCCCAGTTTAACGAGTTGGAACAGCTCGGCTCGCCGTCTGTAACCCTCCACTTCCCTGTCGAAACCGTTTCATCCCCAAGTGTTTAAATTATAGCATGGAATTGTTAGAGAAGCAATAGAAAAAGGATGGTTGAAAGATTGGAAGGTTGGGAGACAAGATAATGGTATTTCTTCCAACCTTCCAACCCTCCCTCCTTCCACTTCTGATATTTCG
>CAZRYD010000046.1:23575-27365 GCA_964604225.1 uncultured Caldilineaceae bacterium | reverse complement strand
TCGCCGAAAAGCTGGGCGGCCAGAGTTTTGTTGGGGGCCATCACCAGCGTGGGCTTCTGTATCTGCTCGATCACCTTGGCGATGGTGTAAGTTTTGCCGGTGCCGGTCGCGCCGAGCAGGGTTTGATGCACCAAATCGCTCTCGATGCCTTCGACCAGTTGTCTAATCGCCTCCGGCTGGTCGCCGGTAGGTTGATAATCGGAAACCACTTGAAATGCGGGCATAGTTTTCCTCCAGAGTAGCCAGAAGTCAGTAGCCAGTAGTCAGAATTTAGTTTTTCTGACTACTGGCTACTGACTACTGATTACTGATTTAGAACAAAAGTTTCAGACAGGAAAGTATACCCTAGCGTGGCCTGATTCGCAAAGAATGATCAGGGGTTGACCACCACCGACACGCTGCCCAGCGGGAAAGCTGTGGTCGGGTTGCGATTGGGAGAAATCGAGGCAGTGACCTCATACGTGCCGGCGGTAGCCGGGGCGGCCCAGCTAAAAGCGGGGTTGGTCAGGTCAACGATTTGCTCGGCGATCAAGCCCCCTTCCTGATTTTTGACATGCCAGATTACAGCATGCTGGCCTTCGACCGGGGAGAGGGCCAGATCGAGGAAACGGCGGACCACATCGCGAGTTTGCGGATCACTGTCGGCGTCAAAAAGACGCTGGACAGACACACCGCGCAGGTTGTACTGCGCCACAAATTGGAGTTTACGGGCTACACTGGCCGCGTTTTCCAGGAAAATAAAGCGCGGCCCGTTGGCATCGGGCGGGAAGGCCAACCAGTACAGGCCGCTGTCAACATCAAATTGAACGTTTGCCCCGGCGGGCAAACCGCTCAAAGTAAAATTAAGGGGTTGATTGGCCCTGGTTGTGGTTGCGCCGCCGCCAACCGCCACGGTGCCCAGGGCCGCCAGGGCTTCCTGGTAGCCAATCTCGCGGATTTGCCCATTAATCTGCTCCACACTCCGGGTGGTGAACAGTAGTTGTAATTTGTACCGGCTCACCTGGCCGACGGCCCAATCGAGCATAGCGGCCATCTGGCCTTGCGGCGCATAGGCTTTGGGGTCGGGCAGGGTGGGTACTTTGACCACATCGGCCACCCGCCCGATGGCCTGCCAATCATACGCGCCGCTGTCCCAGGCCTCGCCTGAAAGCTGCCGGGGCAGTTCGACCACCACGGCCAGACGCTTGCCGGCCGGCAGCGCTGCTCTTAGCTCCTCCAAAAATGAGCTGTATTCCGGACGCAAATCGGGCGCGATGCCCCGGTAATCAAGCTCAATCCCGCTGTAGGCGTTTTGCTGGATCAGGCCAACAATCGTAGTGATGTGCCGCTGGCGGCCGCCGTCGTCAATCAACAGGTTGTCAATCAGGTCAGATCGGACCGAGCCGTCATCACCCCAGTTGCGCAGGGTCGGCATGATGGTGAAGGCCCCATTGAGCAGGTCGGACGGCAAGGGCGGCGGCGTGCCGGCAACCAAGCCTTCGGCCTCCAGGTATAAACCCGCCGGGTTGACTTCCATCGTCGTATCTCTGTAATTATCCGGCAGAACCTGGTCGGGCCAGAACGTGGCCGACACATTGGGATTGAGGGCGCGGGTCTGCATGACCACCACCGAGTCGGGCAGATAATCTAAATTCGACTCGATGACGCCTTCGGCGGCGATGATGTGGCTGGGCAGCCAGGCCCAGCTTTCGCCGCTCCAGGTATACAAATCCAGGGTGCGGTAAGGCTCGGCGTCATTTGGGATCGGTATGGACAGCCTCACTCGCTTCGGAGCGGGTCCCCGCCGCTGGATTTGATAAAAAGGACTTTTCATGACCAGGTGAGCGGGGATGGTGCTGGCGGCGGTCAGCAGATTGTCGCCCTCCGCCCCTTCCAAAAACAGGTTGCGGGGTAACCCGGTCAATTTGACCCGAAAGGACTGGGCCACATCTTCGGGCAGAAAGGTCAATTGCATCCCGTCGGAATCGCGGATGGTGTTGCCGGCCTGGCCTACCTCGGTGTAGGACGGGTCGAGCCTGGACAGCAGCGAGATGGGCGGCAGCAACAGCGCCGCCACCACTAAGGCCATCGCCAGCGTCATCGCCAGGAGCCCGCCCAGGATCAGCCACGGCCAGACTCCATGTTGAAAATATTCGATTTTGCTTTCGTAAGGGTTCATTCTGTATCGCATCATAATTTTTGATTTTACTTGGGATACACCCACCGGGCAAAATTGGAGAGCAGAGTCACATTGACCACTTTCATTGATAAGCTTATAATTGAAGCAGCTAGAGCATCGTGGGAGAAGGCCATTGTTGTTACCAAAAGATATTCTCAGAGGCATTCCACTTTTCAATAACCTGAGCGATAAAGATTTGCGTTTGATCGCCGACCGCTTGCGCAAAGAAAGTTATGCCAAGGGAGTTGTCGTTTTCAGAGAGGGCGATGTCGGCGACACGATGTATGTGGTCGAGTCGGGTCAAGTGGTGGTGGTGAGCCAGGAAACCAACGAGACGATTGCGGTTTTGGGACCGGGCAGCTTTGTCGGCGAGATTTCATTGTTATTAGCCCAACCGCGCACCGCCAGCCTGGAAGTGACGATTGATGCCCAATTATGGGCTTTGTCCAAAGCCGACTTTGAGGACCTGATTAGCACGCGCCCGGCCATAGCCCTGGAAATGATGCGCGAGTTAAGCAAGCGCCTGGTCAGCACCACCCGCCGCCGCCGCCGCCGGCTGACCCGGCGGATCACCGCCCTGTATGGCAGCCATAAGGCGCTGGCCCTGGGCCGGGCGCTCCAGGCCCAACTCAAATCGCCGGTGGGGATGCTGCCGCTGCCCCAGGCGGCGATGGCCGGAGCCGACGACGTGACCATTAGCGGCGGTTTGATGTTCCTGGGTAATGAGGACTTGACCAGCGAGTCGCTGGCCGAAAGCTTGAGTTACCAGGTTGAAGTTTTCAAGCATATTCTGCTGATTTTACCCGATCAACCCGATCCCCTGGCCCAGAAGGCCGTAGACCTGGCTGACACGGTAGTCAGCATCGGGCAGTCGCCGGCCTGGCTTTCGACTCGCAAAGAGCCGAAAGATGTCTGGGTGAGTACCGACACGGAAGACGATTTGCGGCGCATAGCCCGGCGGCTGACCAATCGGACTGTGGGTCTGGCCTTGTCCAGCGGCGGCTCGCGCGGTTTGGCTCACATCGGGGTCATCAAGGTGCTGTTAGAAGAAAATATTCCGGTGGATTTGGTGGCCGGAACCAGCGCCGGGGCCTGGTTTGCCACCTTTTTTGCCCTGGGCTGGGACTGGCCGCGCTTTGCCCGCTTTACCGAGGATATCAAAACCTTCAATCGCTTTCCCAATTGGGATTTCAACATCCCGCCCCGCACGGCTATCCTGAAAGGCCGGCTGGCCCGCGACCGGATTATCAATCGCACCGTCGAGGGGCGCACCTTTGCCGAGGTCAAAACCCCGCTCTACATCATCGCCGCCGATATTTTTACCGGGGAAGAGATCATTTTTCACTCCGGCCCCCTGGCCGACGCCATCCGGGCCAGTCTCAGCCTGCCGGTGTTGGTTGATACCTGGGAGCATGAGGGCCGTTTTCTGGTGGATGGCGGGATTGTCAACCCCTTGCCGGCCAGCGTTTTGCGTGACCGGGGCGCGGATATTGTCATCGCTTCCAGCGTGGTGCAGCCCATGCGCGACTCCTTTAGTGGTCGCAAGGATCGCCGGCCGAATATTTTGCAAGTGGTTTTCAATATGTTCAGCGCCATGGAAGCCGAGGTGATTGAGAAGCAGTTACCCTTGAT
>CAZRYD010000046.1:0-23475 GCA_964604225.1 uncultured Caldilineaceae bacterium | reverse complement strand
AGCACGCGCTAACTTGATTTGCAGATTAGCGCCCACTGCTTCCGCATACCGTTTCAAAGTGGACAAACGCATATCATCGGCATGATTTTCAATGCGGGAAATAGCTGATTTCGTCGTGTTTAAGCGTCGGGCCACTTCTTCTTGGGTTAAACCCGCTGCTTCTCTCGCTTGACGCAATACCAGGCCAATCTTGAAATTGGCGTAACCTAGCTCAAACCCTTCCGCAAAATCTGGATCTGTCCTCATTCGTTTTTCTATATAGCGGCTTACGTCACTCATTGTTTCCTCTGTCGTGATAAACACTCATTTTTACGCCGGGTGGCCAGTTCTATTTCTTGCCGAGGTGTTTTCTGGCTCTTTTTGGCAAAATCGTTGGTTAAGATCAGCACAGCGGAACCGGCAAAAAACCCCAGCAAGCGAAAAATATCTCCACCAAACTGTATTCGTACTTCCCAAATATCTTCGGTATTGACCAATTTCTCAAAATACTGACCAGGGACAAGATCAAGTTCTTCAATTAGACGGAGAACCCAGGCGACTTTTTGAGCCTGTTTACCGGATAAGGAGTCGAGGAATTCTTCAACCGGACAATCTCCGCTTTCCGTTCGATAGAAATTGATGGTCCGCATTTGGATATGTTAGCATAAATGTGAACAAAAGGCAAGGGTGGAAAAGAGAGAGGCGTTTGACGGCTTCGGCAAGAGGAGTGGTACGGCGGATGCTGCCGGAAATCAAAGCGGCGATTGAGACGCCGCCGGAGGGGTAGAGTGGGCTGGCTCCAAAAGTTGCACCACGCCCGTACTGCCATCCACTAATACACTGTCGCCGGTTTGGAAGATCTGGGTGGCGTTGACGATGTTGGCCACGGCGGGCAGGCCGTATTCGCGGGCGATGACCGAGCCGTGGGAGAGCAGGCCGCCCATCTCGACAATCAGGCCGGAGGCCAGGTGAAGCAGCGGCAGCCAGGCCGGGTCGGTGGAGGGGGTGACCAGGATGATGTCGTCGGCCACCTGCTCAAACTCATCCGGGTGGCGCAGCACCAGCACCGTGCCGCGGGCCTGCCCCGGGCTGATGGGCAAGCCGACCAGCACGTCGGACGTAGTCTCAGTTACCAGCCCTACCCCCAGTTGAAGCGAAGGAATTTGCCCCTCCGACAGGCTGAAGGGCATTTTAGTTTCGGCGTAAGTCTGATAGGTCTCCTTGCGGGCCTGCACAAGGGAGGCCAGACCAATCCCCGTGTCGCCCTCAAGCATCAGCGTCCGCTCAATTTCAGCCAGGGTTAGCCAGAAAATATCGGCGGGTTGGGTCAGCCAGCCTTGTTCCACCCACTTTTGGCCCAGGGCCAAATCCCAGCGACGGCAGGCGGCCATCCCTCTGGCTTTGGCGCTGTCGAGTTTGTCACGCATCACCAGCAGCCGGCGCAGTGTTCTGACAAATGGCGCCGCCAGCCAGAGGCGCCAGGGCAGCCAGCGATTAAGACCCCTGGCCTCAGCCCTGAGCGTGTCCCAGTTTGCACTGCGGCTCTCTGAAGCAGCCGCAACGCTGGATAGGTCACTTTGGGCATAGCGGCGAATAATGTTGAGCAGCGGCGTTGGATCGTCGGCGTAACGCGGCCAGCCCATGTCGGTCTCGTAGATGGCGCGTTGGCCGTATTGGGCCAGCAGCTCGTCAAAGGCTGTCTTGAATTCGGTGGGAGCAGATGAATTTTGAGCGGTGAGGCTGTCAGGATTAGCCAGATATTTTTGACTGTGCGGGTCACGGCGCGCCATTTCGCCCAACCTGAGCAAAGCTTTATTCAAATCACTGCCTGTCGTTTTAAGCCTCTGGAAAGCCAGGGTGCTGAAAATGGTTGCCGGATTTTGAGTGAGGGGGGCCAGCAGACTGCTGCCCACAGCCGTGGCCGCCGAAATGCTAACGGCCAGGCCCAGATTGGCGTTGAACAGATCATTGTAAACGCGCTCGTGCTGGCGCAGTTGCGCTAGCAAGGTAGACGGACCGGCGTCAAAATCGATATTCTCCAAGGTGGCCACGGCTTCGTCTATAGCCGCCTGAAATGCTTTCAAATGACGACTGTTGCTATAAACTCGTTTGAGGATGAGCCAGTAGGTGCGCCGCATACGCCAGACGGCGGCCCAATCAACAGCCAGCGATCCGCCGCCTCCACCGGGTTCCGTGTGACCGATGGTGTGCAGCAGGCTGCCGGGGTTCAGACCAACCTGGGAGATGACTCGTTTGAGAAAGGTCAAATTGAGGTAGGGTCGCCCCAGAATGAGCTTCACGTAAGGGCCTAAGCCGTCAACCTGCAAGCCGATTTCTTTGAAAAATGAAATGGCCCGGCCTTGGCTGCGCTCGATGAGCGAGCCGAACAGCGGTGAGGGCAGCTCCGGCAGAAATTCCGGATGGCTGCCCCGAGTCCATTCGATATCCAATTTAGGGGGGGCTTCCGGGAGGGCGGAGACGGGCCGGGTTTGTAATAAGAAGAAGGTGTCATCTTGCCGGGCCCATTCTACATCCTGGGCTTCACCCATCAAGGCTTGAACCTGGGCCAGGTGCAAGGCCAGGTCGGTTAGCTCCGGGACAGCCAAGGGGTCATCTCGACCTGGCTCAATACCCCCAGCTGGCCGGGGAACATGGCCGGCCTGCTGCTCCAGGAGCGGATAATCCGGCGGCTGGTTAGCAAGTTTGTAAAAGTAGGGCTGAACCTGACCGCCAACCAGAGCCTCGCCCAGGCCCCAGGTGGCCTCGATGACAAATTCGTCGCGACTGCCGGTGAGCGGGTTAACCGTAAAACCGACCCCGGAACAGAGGGGGTCCAGCATCGGCTGGATCAGCACGGCCATGCGAATGCCCTGGATGGACATGCCATGCGCCTGCCGGTACTCCAGGGCGGCTTGATCCAGGGCCGACGCCCAACAGCGGGTGATAGCAATCGGTAAGGCTGTCCGGGGCACGCCCAGCTCGGTCAGGTGTACTCCGGCAAAAGTGTGGTCGCGCTGGTCTTCGTCAACGGCTGAAGAACGGACGGCAAAGGTCTCGATTTCCGGTCCAAACACGGCCTCTAGAGCCTGGTTGAGCGCAACGGAGAGGTCTTTGGCCAGCGGCTTCGTTTTGAGTACGTCGGCCAGCCAGCTCAAAGCTTCGGTCGTGACAGCCACGTCGGGCGAGCCGGCCCAGAGGGGAACCAGTTGAGCGTGCTGTAATTGGGCTTCGAAGAAAGCGGTGGTCAGCACCAGGCCGGGGGGAACATGCAGGCCGTACTGTTTGAGGCTGGCCAACCGAAAGGCTTTACCGCCCACCAGCGGTAAATCACCACCTTCTATGGTGTCCAGAGTCCGCAGCCAGGGAGTGTTGGTCAGTTCTAATTTGGCCGGAGTCACAGGTTTAACGGGTTGGTTCATGATATTCTTGGAGGGTGTCCTTAAAACCGGGTTGGCTGGCCAGGGTCAACAGCACGACCATCCCGGCCATGCCGCCGGTAAAAATCATGACCGCATAGTTGGGCGGATTGGCAATGAGGCTGATCGTGGGGCCAACCAGCAGCAAGCCCAAGGCCAGCAATAAACTGCCATAAAATCCTATCATCGAGCGCAAAAACAGCGCAATGGCCACATTCAGGCCGATTAGCCCCACCACGACAAAGAGAATGGCGACCAGCAGCTCAAAGGCCTGCACGCCGGTGATGTAATTGGGAAACGTCCGGCTTCTGAGGGTCGAGGCCAGCCACTCGCCTGAGGCAATTATACCACTGCCCAGAAAGATAATCGAAATGCCTACCCAAAAAGCGGTGATAATTTTCAGCACCAGAGGCCGGCTGGGTTTGGCCCGGGCCTTGCTTTTTCGTTTGGCGGCGCGGGCGGCTGGCTTGCCGTCTCTGGCGGCGATGGCTGGGGGTTCCAGGGCCAGCGAGTCCGCCGGAGTGGCATAATAGAGCAGCTCTTGCCTGGCCCAGTGATTCTGAGGATTGATGATAAGCAGATTTTCGAGGCAAACGCGTTTGTCGTCGTAGCGATCGAAGACCTGATACAGCCAAAACCAGGCCGCCTCGTTGGTTTGATCCCGCTCAACCACGTCGAGCAAGCGAAAACGGGCCTGTTCAACCTGTCCGATTTTAGCCGCCAGGATGCCTTCCTGGAGCCATTGGGCAATCTCGTTCTGGGTTATCATGACCTTGGGATAGAGTATCATGGTTGATACTGTCCAGAATAGACAAGTACAGATTGGCGTAACTGTTTGTCCACCCTTCGATTCTACCCCATTAGGTTAAGGGGCACAAGTGATGCGGACGAAAAGGGTGCGTCCCAGATTTTTGGTAGCAGACCCTAAAGGTTTTCAAAACCTTTAGGGTCTTCGTAAACAAGTGATGCGGACGAAAACAGGCTGGCCGCTAGATTATTTCACTTGGTAAGCTCGATCCAGCAGTTCCAGTGTATGGTACACCGGCAAGGGCTTTGACAGGTGGGCTTGAATCTGGGTCATGCAGCCAATATTGCCCGTGGCTATTGCCTCAGCCCCGGTGTTGAGGATGTTGTGCGTTTTGCGGCGGCCTAACTCGCGGGCCAGGCCCGGCTGTTCCAGGTTGTACGTGCCTGCCGAACCACAGCACATTTCTCCTTCGGGAATTTCCAGCAGGGTCAAATTGGCGATACTTTTGAGCAGCTTGCGCGGAGCGGCCTGCACGCCCTGGGCATGGGCCAGGTGACAGGCATCGTGATAGGCCACTTTGAGCGGCTTGGGCAAGGGGTGCGGTGTTTTGAAACCCAATTCTTCCAGAAAAACACTGACATCTTTAACCTTTTGGGCAAAGGCTTCGGCGGCTTTTTCTTCGGCTAAACCCTTGAAGAGGAGGCCATAATCCTGCATGCCTGATCCGCAGCCGGCGGCATTGGTCAGAATGGCGTCAACATCCTTGGGAAAAGTGTGCAGGTTTTGCCGGGCCAATATTTGGGCTTGTTTTGCCGCGCCGGTATGCATCGACAACGCACCGCAGCAATTCTGATGTTTGGGCATGACCGTCTCGATGCCATTTTCGGCCAGAACGCGTAGGGTGGCCCAATTAATTTGCGGAGCCAAGACCTGCTGGACACAGCCCGCCAGCAGCGCCACCCGCGCCCGGCGCGGACCTTTAGCCGGGTAGAGTTCCGGCAGCGGTTGGGATGTGGGTAAATTTGCAGGTAAAAGATTGAGCATAGCCCGCAGCTTGCCGGGCAGGACTCCCCGGAACGGTTTGGCCAGCTTGCCCAGTGTAATCGCCAGCCGAAACGTCCAGGGGAAGGGCAGCGTTTGCAGCACCAGCAGCCGCGCGAGGCGGTCAACCGGTTGATACGCCCGGCGCTCCTCGGTGTAGCCGCGGAAGGAGATCAGCAGTTCGCCGTAAAGCACACCCGAAGGACAGGCCGGCACACAGGCCTGACAGCCCAGGCAGCGATCAATGTAGGGCAGCGCCTGGCTGTCAGGTAGGCTGCCTTCCAGCACTTCCTTCATCAAAAAGATGCGCCCGCGCGGGGAGTCCATTTCCTCCCCCAGCACTTTGTAGGTGGGGCAGGCGGGCAGGCAGAAGCCGCAATGGACGCAACTGCCAATGGCGTGGGCCATCGCTTCGCCCTGGGGGCCTAGCGATTCGACGGGAATGTGATGCTGCATTAAGACTCCTCCGGCAATAGTAGCCTTACAAATCCAAAAAGCGAGCCTTGGGGTCGAGGGCTTGTTTGACCCGGCGGGCTAAAGGCGCGCCGGGATCGACTCCCAGGCGGGCTACGCCGGGTGGGCCGAGCAAAACCAGTCCGGACAAATCCTGACCGGTCAGGAGCGCGTCCAGCTTTTCGCCCCATTTCGTGCGGGTAGGCCAGGCCAGCCAGACCAGATTGCCTCCGGCGCTGTAGCGCCGTCGCGCCTCAAGCTTATGCAACTGCGCTTCCAAGGCGGGGATGCGCTTGGGGGTTAACGGTACTTTGACCAGCGCCCAATCCGCCGGAACCCAGGTCAGCCCCTTGACCTGCTGCCACAGGTCGTCTTCAGCCGGGGCTTCGATCACTTCCGCTGCGCTCGCTCCGCCGCTGGGCGAGCGCAGAAACTGGCGCATCCGCTCGACCCGGGCCGGCAGCGCCTCGGTCAGACCGCCCAAACGCACCCACAGCGTCCAGCCGTTCTTTTTGCCGCCGCTGCCATGCGGCTCTAGATCGAGAGCGTGCAGCTCCAGCGACGAGGTAGCCAGGCGATAAATGTCGGTCAAAGCGATTTCCAGGTGAGGATAGTCCAACTTGAGAGTGGTATAGGCGGCCGGGCCGGGGAAAACTTTGAAGATCAGCTCGACCAGCACCCCCAGCCGCCCCAAACTACCGACCATCAGCTTGGGCAGGTCGAACCCGGCGGCGTTCTTGACCACCTTGCCACCGCCGTGCACCAGCTTGCCCTCGCCGTCGATAAAGCGCACTCCAATCAAGAAATCGCGCACCCCACCGTAGCGTTGCCGGCCAGGGCCGTTGACTCCAGCCGCCACCGTCCCGCCCAAGGTGGCGCCTTGCTGCACCAGTGGAGGATCGAAGGGGAGGTATTGGCCCTGTTGGCCCAGCAGCTTCTCGACCTCCGCCACGGGCGTTCCGGCCAGCGCGGTAAAGGTGTACTCTGCCGGCTCGTATTCGAGTACCCCGGACAGGCCCGCCAACTCCAGGGCCGGCACACCCTCCGGCGGCGTGGACAGGGCCGGTTTGCTGCCGCCGCCACGGGGCAGCAGGCGAGGATTGGCTCGCACCAGCGCTTGCGCTTCTGCGGGAGTCGTCGGTCGCAGGGTCATTCGCGCGAAATCCTTCCTTCACGTTCCAGGGGATGAGGCCCGTGGGTGTGCAGGGCCGGCGCTTCGCCGCCGGGGAACATTTTGCCCCGGTTGGACAGTTCCAGCGGGTCGATGACGTGCCGGATGCCCTTCATCACCGCCATGTCGATTTCGTTGAACATCTCCGGCAGATACTCCCGCTTCTCCATGCCCACACCGTGCTCGCCGGTAATGGAGCCGCCCAAACCAATGCACAGGTGCAAAATCTCTCCGGCCAGGGCCTCGGCTCGCTCCAGAGCGCCCGGCTCGCGCCCGTCGTACAGAATCAGCGGGTGCAAATTGCCGTCGCCGGCGTGGAAAACATTGGCCACCCGGATGTTGTAAGCCGCCCCCAGCCGCTCAATTTCAGACAGGGCATGGCTCAGTTGGCTGCGCGGCACCACCCCATCATTGACAATGTAATCGGGGCTGAGCCGGCCCACCGCCGAAAAGGCGCTCTTGCGCCCTTTCCAGATGCGCAGCCGCTCCGCGTCATCCTGGGCCACCCGAATCTCATAGGCCCCTGATTCCTGGATGACTTCGTGCAATTTGGTAAATTCGGTCTCAACCTGGGTGGTTTCGCCTTCCAGTTCGACAATCAGCAGGGCGGCTGCGTCGCGGGGATAACCGGCATGCACGGCGGCTTCGGCTGCTTCGATGGCCAGCTTGTCCATAATCTCCATCGCCCCCGGCAGCAAGCCAGAGGCGACCACCATGGTCACAGCGTTACCCGCCGCACCGAGGCTGTCGTAAGCGGCCAGCACGGTGCGATAAAGCTCCGGCTTGGGTAACAAGCGCAGGGTAATCTCCAGGGCGATACCAAATAACCCTTCCGAGCCGACAAACAGGCCGACCAGATCAGGTCCCACACTTTCCAGGCTTTCGCCGCCAAACTGGACCACTTCGCCGTCGGGCAGCACTACTTTGAGGCCCAGGACGTGATTGCTGGTCATGCCATATTTGAGGCAGTGCGCCCCCCCGGAGTTGAAGGCGACATTGCCGCCAATGGTGCAGACCAACTGGCTGGAGGGGTCGGGGGCGTAATAAAGCCCGTAGGGTGCGGCGGCTTTGGACACGTCCAGGTTGACCACACCGGGTTCGACCACGGCCAGTTGCTCCTGGGGGTCCAGCCGCAAAATGCGGTTGAGCCGATTTAGACCGATGACCAGGCCATCCTGAATGGGCAGAGAACCACCGGAGAGACTGGTTCCGCTGCCGCGAGCCACAAACGGCACCTCGGCCCGGTGGCACAACTTGACCGTTTCGATCACCTCGGCTGCGCTTTCGGGTAAAACCACGGCCCTGGGGCGGGCGCGAAAGGCGGTCAAAGCATCGGACTCATAGGGGGTCAACTCGGCAGGCTGGGCCAACATTCTTTTGGGCGGGTAAATTTTAGCCAGGGCAGCCAAAAATTCCTGGGCTTCCATCATCGTTGCCTCCATCTGCACTTGTTTGTTCCAGGCGGGGTAAAGTGGGTCTGGGCCAACCGTCGCTGCCAGGGGCAGCCTGGGTTGGACGCAGTGAACCGGCTTGACGCAGTGGTATGATTATACACATTCTACGGGGGTTGTCCAAAAAATTTAAAGTTGACTTTTAGGGCCTCAAAAATAGTTTAAAATTGGTAATCACAGTATAATGATAGCCCATCAAACGAGGTGTATGCGGAAATCGCCCTCTTTTTCTAAACCTCACTTTCTGGAAAAGACCTCATGATCATCTGGATTATTGTTGGAATAGTAGGGGTCATTGTTCTGGGCCTGATCGGTGGCGGGGTATGGCTGATGCAGGCTGAGCGAGCCAAAAAAGCTGCATCAACCGAACCGTGGCTTGGGGGCACGCCTGCTCCCCTTTCACCCTCGGCCAAGCGACCCAAAGCCCGAACTCCCATTTCGGCGTGGGGTGGAGGCTGCCTTTTACCTTTTGGCCTGTTTTGGACCGCTTTTAGTTCGCTCTTCCTCGTTTTGCCCATTGGGATGTTTTACTCCCAGTGGCAAACCTATACCCTGCTCAGGGATACCGGCGCTACGGTCGAGGGTGTCATTATCAGCCAGCGTATTGATGAGGACTCCGAGGGCGACACTTACTATGTGACTTACAAATATACCGCCCCGCTGCCTCAGGGCGACCGGCAGCAGTTTAGCCGGGAAGAGAGCGTTAGTTCTGGCCTTTATGAAACCTTAAAACCGGAAAAACGGGTCATCATCCGCTATGTTCCTGCTGATCCTGAAACAGCCCGCTTGGAGCAGCAATTTGGCCCACCCTCTTCTTTCATCCTTTTGATGAGCGGCATGGGCGGCTTATTTACCCTCATTGGCCTGGGCCTGATTGGGAGCGGGCTGCGCTCAATTTATATCGCCAATCAATTAGCCCGGCGAGGAGAGTTAGCGCAAGGTTTTATCGTTGAACGCTGGACAGAGAAGGACTCCGACGGAGACACAGTCTATGTGGTTTCCTATCGCTTTAATGTCTCCGGTGGACTGCCGGTTATGGCGGCGGAATATCACCACCGCAAGGCTTATGATAAGCTCCAACCCGGCGACCCGGTGCGGGTGCGCTATCTGCCCCATAAACCGGAGATCTGTCGGCTGGAGCTATAGAACTAAAAACCAACCCCATTAGATTTGCTGCCCAATAAACTCTTTGTTTAAACCTATCTCCTTCGTAAATGGACCGGGGACCGATGACGGGAGACCGGCACAGAAACAAGCACCCGGTCTTCGGTCTCGGGTCTCCCGTCTTAGCCGGTAAAAAGTTTTCGTTTTTGGTGGCGTACCGCAGACTCGTGACGACTCTTCTGAATAGCCCTTGAATAAACCCTATCTGGCTTGATCACAGTAAAGCCAGCGACCGGGCCAGCATAATCGCCTGAGTTCGGCGCTTGACGCCCAATTTGCTGTAAAGGTTGAAGGCGTGTCGCTTGACGGTATGCACAGAAATGACCAATTCCTCCGCAATTTCCTGGTTCGACAGCCCCTCGGCAATGAGGCGCAGTACTTCCAATTCACGGTTGGAGACGGGTTCAATCAACCCGTTGGTCGCCTGCCTTGAGTGAAAACCGAAACTTGCACCACCCTCAAACCCCATCGCCCCATTCATCATACTACCCCCTTTCAGCCTTACAGATAAGCCAGACTCTCCCCCACACTGACTCGCGTCGCTTTGCGGGCCGGAAACCAACTCGCCAGGACAGCTAACAGGCTGATGATACCCAGCCATAACACCGGGCCGACCGGCGTAAACTGATAAATAATCTCTTCGTCCAGAATGGTTGTCAGAACGCGGGTGGTCAGGGCATAAGCCAGGGGAATACTGGAGCCGTATTGCAGCGGGACAAGTACACCTGCGCCTATTGTGGGCTTCGGCCTGGCGACCCGCAACGCGGCCAGGTGCTCACCCGGCACAGTTTTACCATTGACCACATTCTACCGGTGAGTCGAGGTGGCAAAAATACATGGGGCAATACCGTTTGTGCCTGCGCTCATTGTAATCAACGCAAAGGCAACCGCACGCCTCACGAGGCAAATTTGAAACTGCTGTGGGAGCCAAAAACGCCTCGGGTGAATTATCTGGTGGCCTCGGGCGAAGCGCCGGCCACCTGGAAGATTTATTTGGAAATATAATCTTTCACTTACGGATGAAATTGTCTCAGCTAGGGTGATACGCAGAGGGTAGCGTTAGTTGAAAGGCTGAAGTTTTGTCCCAGAGGTATAATGAGGCCAGCCACGTTCGGCAATGATAGGCAATGTTCGCAACATACTCATCAATTTCCAGGTGGTTCCTCCAGGTCGTACGGTATGGGTTTCAATTGCCCGGCGTAAATCGCTACTGTTAATCCCTGGAAACCAGGTAAAGGCTTGACCGGCTGTATACGGGATATGCGAGTCGCTACCCCCTAGCTCAGGCAGTCGGGGGCCGAACCGATTCGCGAGGGCCGTACAGAGATTGCCGGCCAGACTCACCGGACAGCCGTGCCGCCCTTCTACGGCATCAAAGGGCAGGCGTAAAAAGGCAAAGTTGACGCTCTCCATGTCCCAGCCAAAGGTAAAGGGGTGAGGGGCCACCGCCAACCCACCCTGCTGATGAATAGCTTCAATCGCTGCGGTGGCCGTAGCAAACTTGGGCAGGGTTGATTGCAAGTATAGCCCAATGACATCTCCCTCGCCGGTCGTCACTTCCTGGCCGATAATAACCTCGATATTAAGGCTGTGCCGCTGCGCATACTCGCGGGCCACAAAAGCACCTTCGGTGGTGTGGTGATCGGTGATGGCGACGACGCTGAGAGAGGTATGTTGAGCAATAATGTCAACCGTTTCCTCTGGCGTCATTAGCCCATCGCTATAAGTTGTGTGTAAATGCAGGTCTGCTTTATGCCACACGATAGCTTTGTTTGGCTGAGAACGGGTCGAAAAAGAAGGCCATTTGTGAATGAAAGTCAACATTACTCGTTCTTGGGCAAAAATGTTACGGTGAAGAAAGCAATGCGTATTTAAGACCTACTCCGGTTAACCAACGCTATTCTCCTTGAGCGAGTCGCTAGCCTCAGGCCGATGGGCCCAATACCCCCAATCCCGGCTACGCCAGCGGGTGGGAATCAGATTGAGATATAGGAGCAAGCAGCGGGTCAGCGAGTGGAGCATCTTTCGCGCCAAGCCGAGACGCAATCGGCGGTGGTCACGGGCGTATACCACTAAATCAGGAGCGAAAGCGATCCTGTATCCTTCACGCTTGATACGCCAGCCCAACTCCGAGTCCTCGTTGCAGGTCAAACGTAGGTCAAATCCTCCCACATTCAAAAAAGTCCGGCGACTCATCAGTAGGTTTGAGCCGGAGACGGCCGGGATGCCCAACTGCTGGCATAAGTGTTGTCCACGCTCAAACCAGCGATAGTAACGGATAAAGGAATCCGTTGACAGCTTAGGACCATAGCAAGCATCATAATGTTGATAGGTTGACAGGCGATCAAAGTAATCCGGGGCGAAAACAACGTCGGCATCGGTGAAGAGCAACCAGGGTGTGCGGGCTATCTCTGCGCCAATTTGGCGAGCTTCTGCAATCTTACCTGGGTGGCGGATGACCAGGGTTTGATCGGGTCGGAGGGTCGCAATCAAATCGGCAGTAGTATCTTCACTGGCATCCACGACGATCAATTTGGCTGCAGGAGGTAGTGAAGTCAGGAAGCTGAGGATATTATGAGCTTC
Organism: uncultured Caldilineaceae bacterium; assembly: GCA_964604225.1. Lineage (GTDB taxonomy): Bacteria > Chloroflexota > Anaerolineae > 4572-78 > J111 > DSQQ01. The sequence continues at coordinate 11,469 of CAZRYD010000046.1, read as the reverse complement.
GTTGCGGGTTGGGACGATAAGGGTGAGTTGCGTTAATTCCACAGGCAGCCGTCTTCTTCTTAGGCCTATTTGGAGTGTAAGGGACATTGTTTAAGGTGGGTTTAAGTTTAGGTTAACGGCCGGTTAATCCTCAGTAAATCTTATTTAACTTCAACGTGGGAACGTATCCGAGGTGATTGCGGACAAACCCGCCAAGCGATGGACAAGTAGGATGTTTAGGTATTGGCTCCCCCTTGAGGGGGCCAAGTTGCCCGGTGCTTCAAGCCAGTCTACCCCCAGGGGCCTTTGGCTCTGACTGGCGTGTAGGTCACAGAACCACTCCGAGCGTCGCGGGGTGTTATAGGGTACAATTTTGGATTTACTTCTCAAGTTAAGTGATATCTTTCGCCAATAATCAGGACAAATATCACTTGCCTTAAACCAGCTAACAAAGTTACAGTTGACAAAGAAAGGCATCAATTTACTGGCAGGAGCAACCCCTTCCCAGAAGGCAAACACCTGTTGGTGGAAGCCGTTCGCCAGGGATGGCCCTTGGAGGGGTTTACCTGTCAGGGCTGCCGGTCAGATAGGCGTTATATCTACCCTGGTTACGCCCAGTGCCAGATCCGAGCCTGGGCCAACGGCAAGGGCCTCCTTCACTGTGGCCTCCGTGCCGAGTTTCCCTGTGAGCAACTTAAGGCTTTTCAAAACGATGGTCACATTCACCATCTCGACTGCCTAGCTCAACTTGAGACGCTCAGGTTAACAGATCCTGAACGGTGGCTGGCCGAACAAGCTCAATGCTGGCAATGCCGCTGTGGAACCAGTTATAGTTGGTATGAGACGGTCTGCCAGAATTGTCGGGCAGCTCTGGACTCATACGGCTCTAATCCAAGGGCTCGGTTTTAACACGCGATTCAACTAGATTGTGAAGACAGAAAGGAGAATGAGCTATGAAAACGAATGAGAAATCACCAGCGGAGAAAGTGTATCACTGCGAAACTTGTGCGATGCGGCTGAAAGCAGAGGCGAATCCGAAATCGTTTTGGTCACGCTTGTGGCGCTGGCATACCACATGGTGTCCTGGCTGGAAAGCTTATCAGGCGCATCTGGCGCAACAGAGGAAAGCCTGATCAGAAATTCAGCAACTTCTCCAGCTCAAATCAAAACCCACCCGACTAAGCCCGACCCAGCAGCAAAACTCGTTTTGCCGCTCAAGCTCGGTGTTCAAAGCAAATGATGTTCGCGGGCGTATATAGCCGCCTGGGTGCGGTCGCGCAACCCTAAGCAGTTGAGGATGTGGGAGACGTGATTTTTGACGGTTCCTTCGCTGATCACTAGTTGCTCGGCAATCTCCCGATTGGTGGCTCCGGTAGCGATTAAGTGTAAAACCTCCCGCTCGCGCTCGGTTAAGCTGGCCAACTCTTCTGGAATGGCGGTGCAGGTCTGGTTTGATGGAGCGAGCGACGCGGAGGACGAACGACCGAGACCCCGCAGCGCCCCCACCAGCTTACCGGCGATAGAAGGTTCAAGCTGGTAAATCCCTCTGTGGGCCAAATGAATAGCCTGGGCCAGATCAGTAGCAGGAATATCTTTGAGTAGGTAACCGCTGGCCCCGGCTAGCAGAGCTTTGACGATATACTCCTCATCGTCAAAGGTGGTGAGCATGAGCACCTGACAGTCGGGCAACTGCCGACGCACCTGCTGGGTGGCCGTAATACCATCCAGCACCGGCATGCGGATGTCCATCAAGATGACATCCGGGGTCAGGGTCAGCGCCCGGTCGATAGCTTCCTGTCCATTGACAGCCATCCCCACGACCTCAATCCCCGCCTGAATACTCAACAGGGAGGCCAGGCCGTCCCGCATCAGTTGTTGATCGTCTACAACCAGCACCCGGACCGGCGCTTCTTGATTTGGCTTAGTCGTCATCGTTTTTCCTATGCTATATTCACTGGGTCAAGGTCAGCGGGTTCTTGGGGATGGTAATAAAGAGCTGTGTCCCCTGGCCTGGGGCGCTGTCCAGCTTTAGCGTCCCTTGAATCAATTCCAGGCGTTCGCGTACTCCCCGCAAGCCGTAGTGAGAATTGCCATTGATAGTTGTCGGAGCAGCCGGATCAAAACCCCGGCCGTTATCGCTGATATACAGGCTGGCCTCCTCGGCGGCTAACTGGACACGTACTAGCGCCTGGCTGGCCTGGGCGTGCTTCTGGATATTGGTCAGTCCCTCCTGAGCCGCCCGGTATAGGGCCATCAGTGCTTGTTTAGAAAAGCTATCCTCACAGCCTTCAATCTCTAACTCAATGGCAAGCTGGCTGCTGCGTATATTGTTGACCAGGCCGGTCAGCGCGGAAGCCAGAGAAAAAGGCTCAGAGGTGCTGCGCAGCGCGCCGACCGACCGTCGCACCTCTTGCAAAGCTTCACGGGCGAGTCGCTTCGAATCGCGTACTGCCTGGTCGGCTTCTTCCGGTTTACGCTCCCGAAAAGCCAGCGCTTTTTCAAGCTGCACGTTAATCACGGTCAAATAGTGGCCCAGGCTGTCGTGGATGTCGCGGGCCAGGCGGTTACGTTCTTCCGTCGTGGCTAACTCGCCCACTTGTGTAGCGTAAGCTTGCAATTGTCGATGTGAGTCTTCCAGCTCGGCCAGTAGTTTTTCTGCCCGCATCCGGCTGAGTCGTTCTTGCCGGATCAGATAAGCGATATAGAAAATAAAGAAGACCCCGATAAAAAGGACCAGGTGGAAAACAATATCCCCTTCTTGCGTGATCCCCTGCGGCTTGTTCTTGCTTTCCACCCGGCCAATCAAGTACACCATCCACACCAGGCCCGCTAAACTATAACTGCTCCCTACTAAAAAGAACAAGCTAAAGATGCCCAGCAGGATAAAATAATCATGCTCGGCAGAGTCGAGGCCATCCGTCAAGCTGACCAGCCAGATTAAAATGAACCGCGCTGTCATCAGGAGAGCTCCCTGCCGCCAGGACAACGTATCACCGTAATAAAGATATTCCAGGCGGTCCAGGGTCGCCAGCACCAGCAGCGCCATCAAAACGGCAATAATCCGCAGGACAGGGTGAGGAGCGGTATAAAAGCCGGTGAGGGTGTAGTAACTGTAAACCCCCAACACTCCCAGGTATAACAACAGCCCTATTCCATCCACGGAACGGGGCATCAGCCATTGTCGCCAGGTGAATTGGCTGAGTTTTTGCTTCATCCTCATGCTCCCGCCCTCAGTATACCACCAATAAAACCCCATTCAAAGTATCTGACGATAGATAAGATTTGACCAGAAGTCATGTGACTTTTGGCTAGTTTGGCTTAAATCAACTGCTGACTTTTGGCCGCCGGAAAATAGCTCCTGTGACACACCTCAAAAACCGAAAAAGACAATACACTTGAAAGTAGTGAACAGTAATCAGATGGTTCAAGCTTAAGTCCAAAGGGAGCACCTTCAAATGAGCACAGGAAGACGAAACTTCTGGTTAGATGTAGTTCTGGCGATTCTTTTTGTGGTCGCCATTGATAGTGGCCTGGCAATGTGGATGATTGATGTCGCCGGACCTGCCATCCCCTTTCTGGGAAGGACGCTGCACATCTGGCAGCATATTCATGGTCTCACGGTTATGTTCATGGTGATCGGCGTGATCGTCCATCTTCTGTGGCACTGGAAGTGGGTCAAGGCCGCCTTCCGGCCTGGGCTGAAGCCACAGCAGGTCAAAATCAATCGTATGCTCGACGTGCTGCTCTTCATCAGCTTCAATCTGGTGATGCTCTCCGGGCTGAGCAGTCACGGCGAGGGCCATGCCGCTGCCGCAGCGCAGGCCCAGGTTAATTCGGTACGGGTGGATCCATTCCATCTGCTGACCGGGATCGGTCTGCTGCTGATCGTGCTGGTGCACCAGGCGCTGCACTGGAAGTGGATTATGGCTACGGCGAGGAAAACGACTGCCGCCAGCGAGATTAATTTATGGATGGTCAAAATGATCACATTGAGCGGTTTTCCAGAATGGCTCAACCAAAAACCGGAAAAAAAGATAACGAGAAAAAATAATCCAGTGCTCACAACTCGTAATTGGGTAATGCTCATTTCAACCCTTGGATATTTTGATGGTTTGTTAAAGATTGAGTTTATTTGTTAAGTGCAGCGATTATCGCCCTGCTCGCTTAAAGAACACGCTCAACAATACTCCGGAGACAATCAATACGGTCCAATTGATCAGGATGACGGTGACCTCGAATCTGTAATCCAGGTTCTTTCCATAAAGCAGCGACAGAACAACGAGAGAGCTCACTGCCAAGACAAAACTGGCGATGAATAGCCACCGTATAGCCCGCTCAATTCTGTTGTGTCCGTCAAATACCATTGCGAAAAAAAGGAAGGCTATGCTCATCATCAAATATCCCAGGTCTTCAAACGCGATGAAGATTCCGTGAGGATTATATTGCGAGAAGAGAGAGAGGCCCTCCGTTTCTCCCTTTAGAAGAGCTGGTTGCATGACGGCGAGCTGAATAAAGTAATCGATGGCGAGTACTGTTCCTGAGATCAAGGCAAAGGACAAGCCGACCTGACTGAATATCTTCTTCTCGCCGGACGCGTTGTGGTGAATACAAGCCATTAGCACAACGAATATCAGGGCTGAGAGAAATCCTGGATACATCCACAGATAATCTCTGGGAACGAAGGCGGCTACGTCGGTATAAGGATAGGTGACACATGAACTCGCGCAAAACGGGCCAGATCTCGGAGGAGTCGCGATACCAATAGCCAGGGCTGATGCGGTGAATAGTGCTGTTAATACGGCGCTCCAAAATCCAAGCTGGCTTGTGCTCTTCCTGGTGGCTTCCGTCATTCTGGCATAAGGAACTTGGTTCGTCATTTTTATTCATCCTAAAAGTTGGTACCTGTTTAGTTTATAAGGGAGCAAGGACCCACCGCCCATAGGCGACAAATGCAGCCAACGTACCCAAATTAGACTAACGATATACTGCCCAAGCCCACCTGTCGCTATGAAGCGCAAGGAAATAGCGGTCGGGGGGCAACGCTTTGTTAGGTTTTGTTATTATGTTCCACCGTGATGACTACATTTCCCTTTTTGTGCCCTTGTTCAACATATCGGTGAGCCTCGGCCGTCTGTTCCAAGGGATAGCATCGATCAATGACTGATTTTATCTTTCCCGCCTCAACAAGCTCTTTGATGAAGATGAGATCTTCAGTTCGTTCGGTTAAAAGCGCACATATTACTTTTTTGCTGCCTATCATTGAAGTCCATAACATTTGAAAAAGCTGTTTCATCTTGAAGCTGACTAAAAAATAGCGTCCGTTTGGCTTTAGCGAGCTTTTACAACGTGAAAATGAACTCTTGCCTAATATATCAAAGATAAGATCGTAGGTCTCACCGTTCTTGGTAAAATCTTCCTTGGTGTAATCAATTACCTGGTCAGCTCCCAGGGATCTTACGTATTCCAATCTCGGGCTGCTACATACCCCGGTAACCTCTGCTCCAAAATGCTTGGCAAGCTGTACCGCCAGTGAACCTATCCCTCCGGAAGCGCCATTGATCAGGACTTTTTGCCCGCTCTGGATGTTTGCTTTTCTAAGTAAACTCAACGCCATTGTGGCCCCATAAGGAACGGCAGCGGCTTCCTCGTAGGTCATATTGGCTGGTTTTAGGGCCACACACCCGCTTTCAGGCATACACAAATACTCGGCATCAGCACCAAAGTTAGAACCGCGATATCCAAAAACCTGATCACCTTTCCTAAATCGTTTTACATCTTTGCCTATGGCGTCAATTACCCCGGCAAACTCACTCCCCAGTATTTTTATTCTTGGTCTGGTGATGCCGAAATATATCCGAGTGGGCAGCCAAAGAGGGAGAGGCATCCAGAACTGGCGAGGGGAGATGGCTCTGAAATTTCGAGCTGTAATATCCCCAAAGCTTACTGGTGTCGCGTAAATTCTTATCAGGATTTCATTATCCTTGGGCGCAGGTTTTTCTACCTCTTTGAGCTGAAGAACCTCCGGCGGTCCATAGTCTGTCCATACAATTGCTTTCATAAGTATTTCTCCAAGATTGTTTTGATTCGGCCATTTTCAGAATAGTTTAGACTCTACATCCTGAAAGCTGCAAAACCTAAAAGGATTATTTGGATAATCCATAGTGCGACATTCAACGTCATCTTCATATGCCTTATACGACTTTGTTTATCTGCTGCTCATTTTTTCCATCAAGCCTAAAGCGGAAGCTCCTCCATCACCCGCCGGGCCACCAATCGGCCCGAGACCAGAGCCGTTGGTACGCCGGTGCCGGGGTGGGTGCTGGCCCCCACGAAGTACAGGTTGTGATAGCGCGGATGCCGGTTTTGGGGACGGAGGTAGCCCAACTGGGTCAGGTTATGGCACAATCCATGGGTCGAGCCTTTCGTCAGGTTGTAGCGCTTGCGCCAGGACAACGGCGTATAATTTGTTTCAAATTTCAGATGTGACTCCAGGTCGGTAATGCCAAGCGTCGCCAGGCGCTTGAACACGGCCTGTCTGGCCTGATCTCGTATCACGCGCCAGTCCTGCTCGCCTCTTTCATCCAGATGACCCACCGGAACGATGGCGATCAGGGTATCTTCTCCCGGCGGGGCCAGCGACGGATCGAGCCGGGTGGGGGCATGGATGTACAGGCTGGGGTTGTCGGGTAGGGTCAGATCATGGGTGATGGCGTCAAAGTTGCCTCGAAAGTCGTCGCTCAGGAAGAGGGTGTGCGGCCCCAACTCCTTCACGGTCTTGTCCACGCCCCAAAAGAAGCTGACGACCGAGCAGGAGAAGCGCTTGCGGGCCAGCCGTTTGGCCTGGTCATCGGGTGGCAGAAGTTGCTGATACACGTAGGGCAGGTCGGCGTTAGCCACAATCGCATCGGCCTCCACCCGCTGGCCATCGGCCAGCACAACGCCGCGAGCGCGCCCCCCCTTCACCTCAATCCGTTTCACGCCGGCCCGAAACACAAACTCCACCCCGACCTGGCGGGCAATCGCCGTCAGCGCCTCCACCACCTGATACATGCCGCCTTTGGGATACCACACGCCGTGGGCCAATTCCGTGTAGGGCATCATGGAGAAGGTGGCCGGCGCCTCAAAGGGGCTGAGTCCCATGTAAACATCCTGGAAGGTGAAGGCCGCCTTCAAGCGCGGTTCCCGGAAATAGGTGGCCATATGGGGATAGTGTCGGAGGAGGGGTTTCAATTGAAAAAGCAGGGGCAGGTTGCTCAAGTTAAAAAATTCAGAGGCAGTACGAAAGTCTCGTTGGACCAATCGCTCCATCGCCAGATGGTAGTGACGACGGCCCTCCTCCAGATAGCGCAAAAAGCCCTGAAAGCTGCCCGGCTCAATGGTCTCGAGTTGGGCCTGCATGGCCTTCAAATCAGAGGTAAGGGCCAACTGGCTGCCATCATCAAAGACCAGATGGTAGGTTGGATCAACGCGCTGTAAGTCCAACATATCGCGCAGCGAGGCGCCCAGCGCGGCAAATTCCGCCTCATACAACAGCGGCATCACCAGCAGCGTGGGGCCAGAGTCGAAGTGGTGGCCCTGGCGGATGAAGTAGTCAAACCGGCCACCCGGTCGAGGATTCTTCTCGAACACGGTCACCTTTAGGCCCTGCAGGGCCAGGTGTGCGGCCGTGGCAATACCGCCGATGCCCGCGCCAACAACGATCACTGAGGCTGATTTCATCGGTCTCCTTCCAATCCTTCATCTGGCCGGTAGAGGGCGAGCGACCGGCTGTTGACGGTCCCTGGTGAGGGCTTTTCCGAACACCGACCAGCCTATACTTATGCCGGTCCGGATGGTCTTACCTTCCGGATAGGCCGGCCGCAGGTGATAGCCATCGCGCTCGATGGCGTCCAGCGCCGTTTCAAAGCGGGCCATGTAAAGATAGCCGGCCAGGCGGCAGCGAAGATTCTGGACTTGGGCCAAATAGTCCTGGCCCAGCTTAAAATAGCGGCGCGCCAAGTGGACCCGGCTTTGCACCCAGGCCCGGTAAGGCTTACTGTCTACATCTTGCGGCCCAATCTGCTGGGTCTGAAGATACTCGCGGGGGATGTTGTAATAACCGACAGCCGCGTCTTCCATCGTGTCTCGCAGCATGTGGGTGATGTGGGCTGCGGTGGCCGCCAGATAGCGCGCCTCATTGTGGGGAGGCGCGCAGCAGTGGCCGATAAAATAATGCAGGGCTTCCGTCACCGCCCTGGCCAGCAGGTGCGTGTACTCATCCAGTTCGGTCTGAGAAATCAGCCGTCCTCGCCGCCTGGCGTCGAAGGCCATCACGACCATCATGTGGCGCAGATAGGCCTGCAGTCCGCTGTTCATCTCCCGGTCACCCTTGACCAGGTGCCTCAACATCCGCTCTTCGAGGCTCAGGTCGTCCGGCCAATGATCGCGGTAGCCGCAGTCCAGAAGCTGCTGTTGGCGGTTGATGAAGGCGATTCCTGCAGACCTTTCCAGCCCTTCTTGGTCAAGGCAGTCGTCCACCCAACGAAAGTAGGCGTAGGCTCGATAGGCCTCGGGAACCCGATCCCGATCAACCAGGAAACGCACGGTGTAGTAGGTCTGTTTGCTGGCGGCTCGGGTCATTGAAGCGGCGAGCGTTTGCCCCGACGGTTCCCGGCCTGATTTGAGCGCAGTAGATACAATGGCATAGTTAAACATCAATCTTTACCTCTTGAAATTGGGAATTCCATATCCAGTGGCAGCAGGCTCATTCCGGCAAACATTAACGCGCCGCACAACATCAAGGCGTGAGCGACAACAACTGCCAATTGGCGTAAACCCAGTTTTCTCATAGCTGGCCTCTACCACCTGTGAAAAAAAGAACAACCCTACAATCTATACGGTCAAAGGTAGCATAAGTTGCACCACTTTGTTTGAGTGGGGCCGAATTCTCAGTCCAAGTCGGCTAAAAATTCACTCACGGTCTGCGCGAAAACGTCTGGCTGCTCCGGGGACACAAGCGAGGCGAGTAAATTTTCTTCTGCCCCAACCATACCCGATTCGTACAGGGGTTGCTGCATCACATACCAGCCGTAAGCGCCCCGGCTATGACCAGTTGCTTGAGCAAGGCTTCCAGGCCAATCCACCCCCGGCCCTGTCTGAACCGCTTAACCCGAAACGAGGTCAGCCCAAGCAAAGTCCGGCTAAAAACATGCTGGATCGCCTCAAACAATATAAGCCGGAAGTATTGGCTTTTATGTACGATTTAAAGTTGACTTTTAGAGCCTCAAAAATAGTTTAAAATCGGTAATCACAGTATAATGGGCCTCTTATTTGAGGGTGGTTTCTTGACTAGAAAGTTTGAAGGAGTGACGATGACTCGGCTTGAAAAAGTCGGCCAAAAAATTACGGCGACCCTGTTGGTTTCGCAGAGTTTGTTTTCGGCCTCGGTGATTATGCTTTTTACCATTAGCTCGATTATTGCGGTGCAACTGGCAAATAACAATGGCCGGTGGATCGGGGTGCCTTCGACCTTGATTTTGGTAGGCGCGGTGCTGGTGGCCTACCCCATTGGCTCATTATGGCCAAACTTCTTTTTTGTCTGACCCGTCCTCCTGCTTCATTCCTCCAACAGGTTGGAGCACTTTCGACCTCTCGACCATCCACCTCAATTTGGGTAAATCTATAGTATCACAGGAATTGCTGCACGTTCTAATGTGTTTTCGATCTCAGGCCCGAATTCATTCGGGGGCAACGGCGGCCGAAACGAAAACCAAGGCCGTGGTTTCGATGGATTACAAGTGCCTATTCGCGAGGCAGTAGAATTGGTACACCTTGGAAGCTGTAATGATGACCACCTATGATGCGCTGGTGATCGGCGCGGGTTACGTTGGCTGTGCCACAGCCTACTATCTGACTGCTGCCGGGCTAAAAACCGCCCTGCTGGAACGAGGTGGTGTCGCCGCTGGCGCGTCGCGGGCCAACTACGGCAACGTGCAGGTACAGGATGCCGAACTGGCCCACAGTCTGCCGCTGGTCACCGCCGGTTACGCCCGTTGTGAGCAGATTGAGGCCGAACTGGAATGTTCGGTTGGCTACCGCCGGATTGGCAGCCTGCTGCTGATCGAGACCGAAGCGCAGTGGCAACTGCTGGCCGAGCGGCTGCCCGCGCTGCATACCGCCGGCATTGCCGCCGAGCTGGTCCCGGCCAACCGGCTGCCCGAACTTGAACCGCTGCTCGACCCGCGCAGCGTATTGGGGGCCTGCTACCATCCCCACGAGGGGCAGGTCAACCCGTTCGCCCTGCTGTGGGCTTACCTGCGCCGCGCCCGTGAGCGGGGGCTGGCGCTGCACACGCACACCGCCGTAACCGGCTTTGATCTGAGGGGCGGGCAGGTGCGCGGGGTACAAACTGACCGGGGCGCGTTCAGCGCCGGTGTGGTCGTGCTGACCACCGGCGCATGGACCCCGCAGTTGGGACAATTACTGGGCCGGAACTGGTCCATCCCGCACGTGCATGGCCAGGCCATCGTCACCGAGCCGACCGAGCGGCTGCTTAACAATCACATTGCTTCCGCCGCGTTTTTTGAGGAGATGCACGACGCAGACGCTAACACGGCGGGAGCAGTGCTGGCCATCTCGCAGGCCGCGCACGGCCATTTTCTGCTGGGCGAAGCGGGCCTCGTCACCGCTGACCTCGGCTCGGCGGCAACCCCGACAGGGCAGGCCGCTATTGCCAAAGTTGTAGGTCGCTACTTTCCGGCGTTGCGCCGCCTGCGGGTGCTGCGCGGCTGGGCTGCGCCGGTGGCCTTTACCGCCGACGGACTGCCGTTCTTCGGCCCGGTTGACGGCATCGGGGGACTGATCCTGGCCACGGCTTTCAAATCAACCGTTATTGTGACGCCGCTGGTGGGCGAGACCGTAGCTCAACTGGTTGTGCAAGGGCAGACCGGGCTTGACCTAACACGCTTCTCGCCCGACCGGGAGCTGGCGCAGATCCACTAAAACTTAGGGCGTAATCATTATGAGAATCACGCAGGCAAGCCAACTGCTGCCCCCGGTTCAACGGGGTGAACAGATCACCGTCACCATCAACGGCCAGCCGGTCACGGCCTTTGCCGGCGAAACGGTTGCTGCCGTCCTGCTGGCCAAGGGACGGCGAGTCTTTCGCCACACGCTTAAGAACGGCGACCCGCGAGGACTGTTTTGCGGGATGGGCATCTGCTACGATTGCCTGGTTACCGTTGACGGTACACCCAACATACGCGCCTGCGTCACCCCGGTGACTGCGGGCATGGTCATCGAAACACATTCCGAGATGAGACTGTGAACCAACAGGTGGACCTGGCTGTGGTTGGCGCCGGTCCGGCCGGGCTGGAAGCCGCCCTTATCGCGGCCGAAGCAGCGGCTACCGTCACCTTGATAGACAGCTACCCGAGGCCAGGTGGGCAGTATTTCAAGCAACTGCCCGCCAGTTTTAAGGGCAACGACGCCAGCCTTCGTCAAGGCGAGGCG
>CAZRYD010000045.1:2366-27423 GCA_964604225.1 uncultured Caldilineaceae bacterium | reverse complement strand
GAGGCCATGGGCATGAGCCTGATTCGCTCCTCGACCATGGCCGCCGAAGACGAGGAAAAATCTGACAGCACGGCGGAGTCGGCCAGAGTACTGCTGGACGCGATCAAACAGCAGCGACTGCCGCGCCACATCCTCACCCGCAAGGCCTTTGAAAATGCTATCGCCGTGGTCAACGCCCTGGGCGGCTCGACCAATGCCGTGCTGCACTTATTAGCCATTGCCCATGCCGCCGGAGTCCCACTGACCATTGACGATTTCGAAGCGATCCGCCAGCGCGTGCCGGTGCTGTGCGATTTGAAGCCGTCGGGGCGTTACCTGACAGTGCATCTCCACGCCGCCGGCGGTGTGCCCCAGGTGATGAAGATTTTGCTGGCGAATGGCTTGCTGCACGGCGATGCTTTGACTATCAGCGGGCAAACGATTGAGGATGTCCTCCGTGGTATCCCCGATACGCCCCGCGCCGATCAACAGGTCATTCATCCTTTTGACAAGCCACTCTACCCCCAGGGACATCTGGTGGTGCTGCGGGGCAACCTGGCCACCGAGGGCGCGGTCGCCAAGATTACCGGCATCAAGAGCCATGAGATCACCGGCCCGGCCCGCGTGTTTGAGTCAGAAGAGACCTGTTTGGAGGCTATTTTGGCCGACCAGATCAAAGAAGGCGACGTGGTGGTTATTCGTTACGAGGGGCCGAAGGGTGGCCCCGGTATGCGTGAGATGCTTTCGCCGACCTCGGCCATTATCGGCAAGGGACTCGGCGGCAAGGTGGGGCTGATTACCGATGGCCGCTTCTCCGGCGGCTCGTACGGCCTGGTGGTCGGCCATGTGGCCCCCGAAGCCTATGTCGGCGGGACGATTGCCCTGATCAAAGAGGGTGACTCGATCACCATTGACGCCGACAAGCGCCTGCTTCAGTTGAATATCAGCGACGAAGAACTGGTTCGCCGCCGCAACGCCTGGCAGCCACCCAAACCGCGTTATAATTACGGCGTCCTGGCCAAGTATGCCAAGCTGGTCTCTACCAGCAGCCTCGGTGCGGTGACGGACCTGAATTTGTAAGGACATTATGATCGCCGACGGCTGATATAATACCCTTGTGGTACCGCCGGCCGCCGCAAAGAAAAAGCCGGGATTAGGGGATTAGGGGAGAAAATTTTGAAATCCCTTCGTCTCCCAATCCCGGCTTGTTGATTCGGAGCCTAATTGTGAGGAATGATCATGACCTTAAAAGATAAAACAAGGCAAATTTTCAAACGCCACTTTGGCGCGGCCCCGACCCACTTTTTCCAGGCGCCGGGGCGGGTCAATTTGATTGGCGAGCACACCGACTACAATGACGGTTTTGTGTTACCCTGCGCCATCAACTATCACACCGTCATTGCCGCCGAGCCGCGCCCCGATAACCGGGTCAGCCTGGTCGCTGCCGATTTTGGCGAGCAGGCCAGCGAATTTAGCCTGAACGGTGAGATTCAACACGACTTGGCTGCCCCGTGGAGCAACTATGTGCGTGGGGTCGCCTGGGTGTTGGCCCAGCGCGGGTATGCCCTGCAAGGAGCCAATCTGGTCATCGCCGGGGACGTGCCCCAGGGGGCCGGGCTGAGTTCGTCGGCCTCGCTGGAAGTGGCAGCAGGGCTGACCTTGACCCGCATGAGCGGCCTTGCGCTTGATCTGAAAACTCTCGCCTTGACCGGCCAGCAAGCCGAGAACGAGTTTGTGGGGATGCGCTGCGGGATTATGGATCAATTCATCGCCGCGTTGGGGCAAAAAGATCACGCCCTGTTGATTGACTGCCGCAGTCTCGATGACAAGGCGGTGCCGATTCCCACCGGAACGGCGATCATTATCGCCAACAGCAACGTCAAGCGCGGGTTGGTGGACAGCGAGTACAACACCCGCCGGCAAGAATGTGAGGCAGCGGCGGCCCATTTCGGCGTGCCCGCCTTGCGGGATGTTTCCCCCGACGTGTTTGCCCTGCACGCGGATGAACTCGACGAAAGAGTAGCCAGACGCGCCCGCCACGTTATCACCGAGAATGTCCGTACCGAGGCCGCCGCCGAGACCTTGGCGCGAGGCGACCTGCGGGCGATGGGCCGACTGATGGCCGAGTCGCACATCTCGATGCGCGATGATTTTGAAATCACCGTGCCGCCGATTGATGCGCTGGTGGAAATTATTGGCGAGGTCATCGCTGATAACGGCGGCGTGCGCATGACCGGCGGCGGCTTCGGCGGCTGTGTAGTAGCCCTGGCTCCCCAGGAACTGGCCCCGGCTGTTGAGGCAGCGATTGCAGAGAAGTATCCGAGGGTTTCCGGCTTAGAAGCGACCGTGTATGTGTGTCAAGCTTCGGCGGGGGCGGGGGAGCTTTAAAAGAGCTTCCCTTAAGTCAGGGAGCGATGTAGGCCTGGCTCACCCTTACTGATGCGTCCGGCGTAGGCAAGGTCCGCTTGGGCCTCAAAGGAGCGGTAAATATGAGCCTTATCTTATCGTGCAATTCGTACAATTTTCAACTTTCAGGTCTTTCAGATTGTTGCTGAACTTATTACCCTCAACGGTAATGTTGCTGCCTCCATTGACATGAAGTCCAAGGTATAAATTATTGAAGATATCGTTGTTACGTACAGTAATATTGCTGGCATTGCCGCTTATAGTTAAACCATAAACACTATCATAAAAACGATTACCCTCCACAACAACATTGCTGGGAGAGCCGGAATATTTTCCGGCGTGGATGACCATGGCTTCTCCACTGCTCCCAGAACAATCTTGATTGCCGGGTATTTCCGAAGTGGGAGCCTCACAAGGACGAAACCCATATATACTGTTCCCCAGAACATAAATAGGCCCATCTACTCCTTTGATATCAATCCCGTTTTCGCCAGTAGTGTCGTTGCCTTGAAAGGTATTGTTTTGAATTATGACATTTTTAATTTTGCGCTGCTTTTCTCCTACTTGAATCCCATCAGCACCGATATTTTTGAAGCTGTTATTTCTAATAACTACGTTATCAATATTACATGGGTCCGAGCAACGAATGTCAATAGCATGGGCATCAACTCCAGGGATATTGGTGCGAATATTCTCAAACGTATTGCCTTCGATGAGGACGTTTTGGGCGCCATTAAATGCGATAGGCGCTTTACCGGAGTTTCTAAAGGTGCAGTTGCGGATAACTTTTTGAATGGTCGGATCATTATCTTGTTCCGTTTTAAAAACGAACAAAGTTTTAGTATACCCATCATACACTTCACCTTCGCACAAAATCTCTACTTGTGGGGCAAAGATAATTGGTAGATACAGAGTAGTTGTGTAGACAAGATCCGCTTCGCTGTGACTCAGCCTAGTGTTTACTGGGGTAATTGATTTAGCCAAAACAATCGACCCACCAACTTCCATTATAAAAACAAATGTACCTAAGATTATTAAGAGGCTAGTTCCTATTCGTTGGGATAAATAGCTTTTAGCGTTCATAATTAATCTAATCCTTCCTTATTTCACTATTGCATTCTACTTCAGGTTAAAGCATCCGAGTTTTTTGATAAAAAAAGGCCTGTTTACCACCCCAAAATCAGGAGTGATAAGTCAGGCCTTACTATTTCCTTCCCTCCTAATCAAAGAAGTGATAGGATGAAGGGTTTAGTTTTACCTCAACCGTATTAAATTTTGTCGCACTATTTCAAGTGCGGGTTAATTTTATTAAAAAAATATTCATCGGACAATAGTTCCTTAGTACCACATCTTGAGCGAACCCTCACTCCGGCGCTGAGGCCGAGCGCCGCCACAGATAAATCCCCACTACAACGGCCAGGACCACAAAGGGAATGGCCAGGCTAAGCAGCAGGCCCACACTCAAACCACGGGTCACGGTTTCGCTGAAAGAGACTTCGCCCTGGCCCAGTTCATCCTGCACCGAAACGGTAATATCCCATTGGCCGGTGCTCTGCACCTCAAAATGGGCCACGTAATCGTAGTCGTTGCCGGCGTTTTTGTGGGTGGCCTGAGCGGTCAGGGCTGAACCGCCACCTTCACGAGGTGTAGCCTTAATCGTCACCGTGGCATCGGAGCGGTATTGGCCGGTTTTGCCGTCTGTCACTCGAACCCACACGCTCATTTGACCCACCGCCACCGGTAAAGGCGAAGTGGCCACCAGGAGGATGTAGGGCCCAATTCGCTCGTCGCTGACTCGAATTTTGCTGCCACCGGTACCAGGTCCAATGGCCAGAGCGGATTGGGGCAACAGCAGCAACATGACCAGCAAACAGAGGCTAATAAGCGCTTGATAGGATTGAACATAAGCGTAAGTGGCACGAATTTTATTTTGTGATAATGCAATGATAAAGTTCATAGCTCAGCGGGTGAATTTGCTTATTTGAAGGGGAACGACGACGTTAGAATGAGCGTGCGCTCGGCCGGGGTTTTCATCAGGACACGCCCCGTGAGAATGGCTCCCCACATGTGCCGGAATAAAAGACCCGGCTTACCCAGCGAGTCGGTTGAAAAGTAAGTATGGCCATAGGGATCATAGCTGCTGTTGAAGTCGTCACAATCAATAGCGTAGACATTCTTGGGCACTCTTGACATATCTTCTGGGCCGGTGTGACCCAGGCGGCGCGAGGCAACATCATTCTTCAAATTGGCCACTTTGCTAGCTCGCAAAGCCAAGTCATCCGAGGCATAATAGGCGACCACGTTTCGGGCCGCCTGAGAAATGAAGCGCCCCCCTCGGTCCATGTCCAAAGACTCATTGACCACATCGGCCGCAGCCATAAATATATTGCGAAAGATGAGCGGCACGCCGTTGGGCCGGTAGTAATGAACCACATTATCAAAAGTAGCGCGCAAAACGCGATTACCCATCGAGTGCGCCAGGATATTGATTCGCTTCAGGCAGGGGTTGCTTAAGGGATCACTTTGGTCGCGCCAGCCAATAAATTTTTCAAAAACCCGGGCAAAAGCATAGCCGCTGGCATCGGCGGCAATTTGGTCATCGAAATAATCCTGCACCACGCCCATATCGGCGTCACAGGGCCAGATCATGGGCACTACCAGCACTTCATTTTTCTTCTCCTGATCGAACAACCATTGCAGCAATTCGGCTCTGGGGAAGATGGATGGTTCCGGTAAATTAGAATACCCATGCACGTAAATCAGAATCTGGTTATAAGGCGAATTTTTCAACTCGTCGAGGAAGTTTTGGCTGCCCACTTCTTCGTAATCATCCACCCCATTACGACGGCAGAAATAGACTGATTGCTGGGCCTGATTATCCTTCAGATTAAAGGTGATCTTCCGCCCAACTTTCAATTTAATCGACTGATCAAGAACGCGATTGGTAATGAATAACATGACTCCCTCCTTGGATTAACCTTATAAAATCAATTTTATTCTGCACAGGTAGCCGCAGCGCCCCCCGCAGTTATAACCCCATGAAAATAGTGCCTCGCATTTCCATCGGCTGAAACATGATCCATAAAGCCGCCACTAACATCACCAGTAAGAGGACTCCCCACGGCAAAAAGGCGCGGAGGGCAATATCTCGGTTTTTATAGTGACCTAGCGCAATCTGGAAAGCAGTCACCCAAGCGCCAAATAGGCCCAGATAGAGGAAGATAGCCTGGATGGGAAAAAGCCAATCCGACGGCACGACCGGGCCAAGCTGCCAAGAGGGTTGGCCCACATTAAAGCCACTATCATTAAGATAAGCCTGCATGACCGGAATGATGGTCATCGCACCGGTGAGAAAATGGAAGGCGTAGTGAGCCAGCCACATGCCGAAACCGAGTGGAACCAGACTGTACCCAAAGCGACGAATGATGAGTTCCAGAGGTTCGTGGATATGGCCGACCAGGAGGCGGCTGAAGAAACCGGTCACGCTGAGGAGGATGGCCGGAACAATTGTAAAACCAATCCCAAAGATTAACAACAGTCCAGGCACCTCTGAGGAAACACCGAGCCAATGAGTCAGGTTTTGCCGTAAGATGTAAACCGGGGTAATCATGCCAAAGGCATTAAGGTAAGCGCCAAAAGTGAGGACTATGACCAGGGCCGCCAGGTCCCAGCGCTGGCTAAAACGGCCAATACCAGAACGGCGCGGGTCGGTCCATAATTCCTGGGTGGGGACGCGGGCAATCAAACCCACATTATCGTGAGGGCAGGCCTGAACGCAATCCAGGCAGAAGGTGCAGTCCATGTTGCCCACTTTTTTCTCTTGAAACAGCCACAATTCGCAGCCACGCTGGCCGGTCAGTTTGTTGCCGGCAATACAATCTTTGGTACGGCAGGCAGCGCACATGTCGGCGCTGCGGATTTTGATTTCAGCCGGGGAATTGAGCGAACTAAAGAAATTGAATTGGCCCAACGGACAAACATATTTGCAAAAGGCTGCCCCTTGAAAAAAGGTATCGACCACCATCGCCGTTAAAAAGTAGGCGATAAGGATCCAGGCTGTCAGCCAGGGGCTGGCCCATAAACTGAACAGCTCGTAGGTGATAAAGAAAACTATCAGCAGGGCTACGGCTAACCATTTATGGCGTAACAGGCGCGGCGCTTGCCTCTGCCAACCTAAACGCGCGCCCAACCAACGCCCCACCTCACGCGGCAGCATAAAAGGACAGGCCAGGCAAAACAGATTACCAACCATCAACAAAGCCAGAACCACAAAACCGCGATAATGAACCCAGGCCGTTACCGTAGCCAGGTTTTTGGGCGCTTGCTGCGGCCCAAACAAGCCATCAAAAATGATAAAAACGCTGGCAGTCAAAAGAACGGCTTGCAGACTCCGCCGGGCGTGTCGCCAGCGGAGAAAAGTGCCCAACAGCGGCCAGGTTAAGATATCTTTGGCTGAGCGTGAGAGTGAGGATGATGGATTAATTTTGAGCAAAGGTTGTGGTATCATGGTTGGACAGCCTACAAACTTGAACGTGATTATAGCACGACAAGAGACGATGGTAAAAGTATTTCTTCCCGCCGCAGTTTGACAGCTCAGAAACTGCTAAGTATAATAATCTCGCCCTGTGAAAAAAAATACTAAAATGTTCATAAAGTTTTCCAAGTCAAATAGTTTGACAGGAAAACTGTTTATGATATAGAGTAGCACCATTCAATGGGGAGCTGCCGTGATCGTAATCTTTTCCGGCATGTTTCGCTTCCCCTTTTGGCCTCGTCAGCAGAAATATTCTCAAACAAAGGATAGACATTTAATGCACCTAATGAGACCCTTCCTTTTAAAGCGTGTGTTGAGGACGATCCGTTATGTAAGTATCTTCAGTGCGCTGATTGGGCTGGCGCCAGCCGTAGCTCTGGCTGCCCCGCCCTCCCCTCTTAACCCGGCCTCTCCCGGGGCAGAGTCAATCGCCAATTTACATACCATCACCCTGGCGATTGCCACCATTGTCTTCTTGATTGTTTGTGCTTTACTGATTTACTCCCTCATTCGCTTCCGGCGTAAATCTGCTGACGACCCTGAGCCCGATCAGAGTTTTCACGGCAATACCACCCTTGAAGTCATCTGGACGATTATTCCGGTGGGTATTCTGGCCACCCTGCTGGTGTTAACTTATCAAACACTGCAAGATATTGAACCTAACCGGCCCACCCAAATGACGATCAGGGTTATTGGTAAGCAGTGGTTGTGGGAAATTCAATATCCAGATCGCGGGATCAAACTAACCAACGAGATACGGGTGCCGGTCAACACCGACGTAAAAGTGGAGCTTACCTCACAAGACGTAATCCACAGCTTCTGGATACCCCAAATGGGCGGCAAAAAAGACGCAGTACCGGGTTATTTAACTTCTACCTGGTTTAAAGCCGACCGATTAGGCACCTTCCACGGCCAGTGCGCTGAGTTTTGTGGCCTGGGCCATTCGCAAATGCCGATAGAGCTGACTGTGTTAGATCAGAACAGCTTTGATCTGTGGGCTGCGGCCACCGCCGAGAAGCAGGCCAACGCCTCGGCGCAAGGGGAAATTCTATTTGGCACAGCGGGCTGTGTGGGGTGTCATGCCATCAATGGCCAGGGCGGACAGATTGGCCCAGAGCTAACCCAGGTCTACGCTGATAAAGGGCCAGACTATCTCAGAGAGTCGATTTTGAACCCCAACGCTATTATCGCCTCTGTGTGTCCCACCGGTTCCTGCCCAGCCGGGGTCATGCCGCAAAATTTCAGCGAGCAGTTATCTGAAGACGATATCAACTATATTATCGAATACCTCAAAGCAATATCTGAGGCGGCCAAATAGTTCGGGTTTATTCAGGAGGAATCTTTTAAATGCGACGTCCAAGCAAAAGATTGATTATCGCTTTTCTGGTTAGTCTGCTGGTAGGGTATGGTGTTTCTGCGGCCATTATGATCGGAGTGCTCAAAGCCCCGTTACGCCTCTATGGCTTCGGCAACCTAACCTATGTCGCCCTCTTGGTGGCTATTGTACTTCTCATCTTCCTGGATAGTCCCTTG
The DNA here is from genome assembly GCA_964604225.1 of uncultured Caldilineaceae bacterium. Lineage (GTDB taxonomy): Bacteria > Chloroflexota > Anaerolineae > 4572-78 > J111 > DSQQ01. The sequence goes on along the minus strand of CAZRYD010000045.1, from coordinate 18,971 downwards.
CAACTCAGAACTTTTGACTGGCCCAAACCCGATGAAAGGAAAGCGAAGCCAGCGGCAGCCAAAAAACAATACAGTGGTATTCTGGATTGGTTAACTACGGTCGATCATAAGAAAATCGGCATCATGTATTTCCTGTTCAGTTTCTTCTTTTTCCTGGTCGGCGGAGTTTTAGCCCTGATCATTCGGGCCGAATTGGCCCTGCCTGGCATGCAATTGCTCACCCAGGCCCGCTACAATGAATTCTTTACCATGCACGGGACAACGATGATTTTTCTTGGGATCATCCCGCTGCTAGCAGGCTTTGCCAACTACGTAGTGCCCTTGCAAGTTGGAGCCAGAGATATGGCTTTTCCTCGCCTCAACGCATTTGCCTTGTGGCTACTCGTTTTTGGTGGTTTGTTGCTTTATAGCAGCTTTTTCTTTGAAGGCGGCGCTGCCGGGGGTTGGACCGGCTATGCCCCTCTCTCAACAGCCCTCTACTCCCAGGGCCACGGTATGGATATGTGGATTACCGGCCTATATGTTGTGGGGACTTCGTCTATCTTGGGCGCGATTAACCTGATTGTAACTATCCTCAACATGCGTGCGCCGGGCATGGGCCTCAACCAGATGTCGCTGTTTACCTGGACGGTTCTGGTTCAGTCCACCCTGATCATCTTTGGCACCCCGGCTTTGGCGGCTGCCCTGACCCTGCTCTTCATCCAACGCAACTTTGGCGCCGGTTTCTTTGGCGCGCAGGGTAATCCGATTTTGTGGCAGCACATGTTCTGGTTCTACTCTCACCCGGCGGTTTATATTATGGTGCTGCCAGCGATGGGCGTTGTATCCGAAGTTTTGCCGGTATTTGCCCGTAAGCCTATTTTTGGCTATCGCATGATTGCTTATTCAACGGTGGCGATTGCGGTCTTAGGCTTTATTGTTTGGGCCCACCATATGTTTACGGCTGGCATCGGCTATGGTTTCCAACTCTTCTTTATGCTGGGTTCAATGGTCATTGCCGTGCCTACCGGCGTCAAAATCTTTAGCTGGATTTTTACCTTGTGGGGCGGCTCGATAGAATTCAAAACGGCGTTCTTGTTTGCCGCCGGCTTCATTGTCACCTTTACCATTGGTGGGATCAGTGGCATTTTCTCCGCGCTCGTGCCTATTGACACCCAGATTCACGATACCTACTACATTGTGGCCCACCTGCACTACGTGCTCTTCGGCGGCAGCATTATGGGTATCTTTGCTGGCATCTATTTCTGGTTCCCCAAGGTAACAGGGCGCTTGCTGAACGAAACCCTGGGCAAATTCCAGTTCTGGCTGATGTTCATCGGCTTTAATTTGACCTTCTTCCCCATGCACATTCTGGGCCTACTAGGGATGCCGCGCCGTTACGCCGATTACCAGGCAGGCTTAGGTTGGGAAGACTTAAACCTGCTGGTGACGATTGGCGCATTTCTAGTCGCCGCCTCGATCCTGCCTTTGCTGTGGAATATGGCCTACTCACTCGTTAGAGGCCGCCAAGCTGCTGCCGACCCGTGGCATGCTAATTCGCTGGAATGGTGGACCAGCTCTCCGCCGCCCGAATACAACTTCCTGGAGATACCTACCGTTCATAGTGAGCGGCCTACTCGCGATCTGCGGCTGGACAAAAAGCCCCCCACGGCCCCGCCGAGCGTCACGCCGCCCGTTACCAGTCCTACCCCAGCCTCAAAGTAGGAGGACTGATTTTTGTGATTGACAGCTTACCTTTGGCTCAACGGAGCTTCCGCCAGCTTACCATTTTCATCGCTGCCTGGCTGCTGTTGGTGATTCTGATAAGCGCGTTTGTCCGCATCACTGGCTCAACGGTGAGCTGTCCAGATTGCCAGATGATCGTTTCGACTGCAACGGCCATCTGGGTTCAAGCTGGTTATGGGGTAGTGACCGGGGTTGCGTTTGTGCTGACCCTGCTTATGGCTCTGCTGGCCTGGCGCGACTATCGGCCCTACAAACTTATCGTTGGGCCTGCCTGGGGAGCGTTTGTTATAACCACCGGGCTGGTGTTGGTGGGCGCGACCTCTGCCGGATTCAACCACCGTTCGTGGGGAGTCATCACCAGTTTGTTGGCTCTGGCTATTGATTTGGGATTGGTGCTTTTTGTAGCCACAGCCACCCATTTACCAGAAACTTTTTCAAATCAGGCCGGCGTCTCAGGGCAAAGCCAACGCTCGTATCTTCGCTTTTTGCTCTTTAGCGGGCTGGCTATTCTGCTACTGTTGGCGACTGGGGTGGTGGTAACCGATACCAAAGCCGGACTGGCTTGCACTGACTGGCCTTTGTGCCAGGGCGAGATCTTTCCGGCGAATGCTCCGCTTAACGTGGTCATTAATCTGATCCACCGTTTTTCTGTGGTAGCGGTGGGAGTGGCGGTGGCGGCCATTGTGTTGCAAGCGCGCCGTCGTTACCCGCAGCATGCGCTGCTGGTCAAATGGTCAACCGCGTTGGGGCTGTTGTTTTTAGCTCAAATGGCTCTGGGCGGTTTGAATGTGCTGTTGCGTCTGCCGGGCCTCATGAGTGCAGCCCATTTGACCCTGGCTATGACCATTTGGGGTAATCTGGTTATCATGGCTTCAATTTATTATCTGACAGCCAAAACCAGGTTGCCGGTTGAAGAGGAGCAAGCGCCCTCCACTCCTCTAATGACCCGCCGCAAAGTAGCCGTTTATTTCAAGTTGACCAAGCCGTGGATCTTGGTTCTGCTGTTGATTACAACGGTTGGGGCCATGTTTATTGCTGCTCAAGGTCTGCCCTCCATCCCCTTGCTGCTGTACACGCTGCTCGGTGGGGCTTTATCGGCCAGTGGAGCCAGCGTGCTCAACAGCTACATTGATAGTGACATCGACCAGTTGATGTCGCGAACTTCGCGCCGGCCAACGGTCACCGGCCTGGTGACGCCGCAAGAAACCCTGTTCTTCGGTTTGGCCCTCAGCACCTTATCCTTCTTAGTATTTGCCGTTTTTGTCAATCTACTGAGCGCGGCGTTGAGCACACTGGGGATTCTTTATTACGTTTTTTTCTATACCCTGTATCTAAAACGAGCCACTATCCACAATATCATCATCGGTGGTGCGGCTGGAGCTATTCCACCGTTAGTTGGTTGGACGGCAGTGACCAACTCACTGGATTTGGGCGCGTTTTACCTTTTTGCCATTATCTTTTTCTGGACTCCTCCCCACACCTGGGCCTTGGCCTTGCTGGTTAAGAAAGATTACGCTAACGCCCGGGTACCGATGTTACCCGTCGTGGTGGGCGAACAAGAAACAACTTATCAAATTTTTCTTTATTCGGTTTTGTTAATTACGCTCACCTTGCTGCCTTTTGTAGCCCACATGATGGGCTGGCTTTATTTTATTGCGGCGGCGGCGCTAGGTCTTCCCTTTCTTTATCTGGCTTGGATGTTGTGGCGCAACTACAACAAAAGCAGCAGCAAAAAATTATATAAATTCTCCCAACTTTATCTGGCTTTACTTTTCCTGATGATGGCTCTGGATCGAACGCTATTTTAGCAAAGCTGTTGTACTATGAATAAAAATGTAGAGCGAAAAAATAAAATTTTAGTCATTATCTTGGTGATCCTCGCCCTTATTTCAACCGGCGGCGCGATTTTGTGGTTTAGCATTTATGCCCCCCTTGTGCTCAAATAAAAATACGAGTTACGCAAGTTGAGTTGTAGTATAGGGCCTTGTGCCCGTTTATGGCCGCCCACAAGGGGCTAAACTACCTTGAACTGCGTAACTCCTAAAAAAATTCAATTGTGGAGTCTGTGAACATGTCCGAAGTTGCCGAACATACCAATGAGTCCCTTGTATCCCAAATAAAGCCAGAAGATATTCACCTGCCGCCTAACAGCTATTGGCCGATAGTTTTGGCTTTTGGCTTCACTTGCCTCGTCGGCGGTTTAGCCCTACACATCGCTATGGCAATTATGGGGGTTGTGATTACGCTGGTGGCGGCTATCGGCTGGGTGATTGAGCCGGTTTGACACCCCAAAAAACACTATTAAAACTTTAAGACAGCGTGCGAGGGCACGTCGCCTGAGCTTTGTCTTCACACGCCTGAATAAAAAAGCCCGCCGATTTGAACGGCGGGCTTTTTGACTTTGGTTTTTTCGTTACCTACACCTGACTTAAAAGTGACAAAATATAGACAGGATTTACAAGATTTACAGGATAATTTCTATTAAAAATCTTGTAGATCCTGCTAATCCTGTCTGATTTTTAGGCTGGATTTGGATGGTGTAGGGTAGTGAGATCAAATAATGATATAACCTATCGCCAGAACAACCACCAAGAAAAGCGCAAAAAGGACAGGTATTATAAAGAGGACCGTATAGATAAAACTATCAAACTTTAAATGCATGTAATACATGGCTACCAGGGTAGCTTTGATCAGCGACATGACCACAAAACTGGCCCGAATAATATCCTTGGAGATAGGGATGTAATCAATGTAAAGCTCCGTCATCGTAATGATGGCGGTTAGCATAGCCAGAGCCAGAAAAACAACCCAGTATTTGGGACGTTCGTGGGTTTTTGCTTCTACTGCAACATCGGTATGGGTAGCTGCTGCGACACTCATTTTTTTCTCGTCCTCCCGGCGAAGCCTAGATTAAATAAACCAAACTGAACAATAACAGCCAGACAATATCGACAAAGTGCCAATACAAGCCAAAAATTTCAATCCCCAAATTATCCCGTGGGGAGAAGCCGCCCATCACGCCAAACGCTTTGAAGAGAATAATCACCAGCCAGATGAGTCCCCCGATCACGTGGGCGCCGTGAAAACCGGTCAGGGTAAAGAAGCTTGCCCCAAACAGGCTACTCATATTAAGTCCTTCAACAGCAATTAACTGGTAATATTCGTAGCCCTGCACGCCGATGAAAGTAGCCCCAAAAAGCAGGGTTACCAGCAAAAAGAGCCGAAAGCGCAGTTGATCGCCTATCTGAATGGCTTCGAGGGCGAGCACTACCGTAAAGCTACTGGTCAGCAGAAGAAAGGTATTGAGTGCGGTCAGGGGAATATTCAGCAATTCCCGGCCCGCAGCCACCCCATGGAAAGAGCCAGCCGGGTCTTGCTTGCTGAGCACCAAAAAGTTGGCAATCAGCACGCTAAAAAACAACACTTCGGAGGCAATAAAGCACCAGAAACCAAACTTACGATTATCTAAACCGAGTGATGGCGGTGGATGAACGACCATATTTGTTTAATTTTCTCCTTCGGCTTTTAAGGGCTACGACGTTAAATCTACCCAAAAATATGGGAGGTATGATAATCACTTTCCCTATCTTGTCAAATTGTTCTACAATCGTCCCAACGAATTGTAAGCCAGCTCAAACAACGCCGCAAGGTTTGAATTCGATGGTTCTGAAGAGTACAATCATCCTGCTCAATCAAAACGTGGTAATTTTCCCGCACGCCCGAAGGAGTTATTGGTATGACCAGCCCAGCCCTGCTTGGTTTAGCCACCCGTGTCCCCCCCAATCAGCACCGTCAAATGGACATTCACGACCGCTGGCTCGCACCCTACATTAATAGTCAGCGGGCCAGGGCCATCTTTTCCGCCGCCGAAATTGAGACGCGTTACAGCGTTCTGGCCGACTCCAGCTTTTTAGCCGACGAACCCGGCACCAAGGCCCGCAATGACTTATACATGCAGGCGGCCCGTCCGTTGGCCACCGCAGCCATCTGCCAAGCCCTGGCCCAGGCCAACCTAACCCCCACCGACATTGACCACTTTATCGTCATCTCCTGCACCGGCTTTGATAACCCCGGCCTCGATGTCAGCCTGGCCGGAGACCTGGGCATGCGCTCCGACCTGCGCCGCTCGGCTCTGATCGGCATGGGCTGCCATGCTGGTCTCACCGGCCTGGATCGGGCCATGCTGGAGTTGGCGGCGCGGCCAAAAAGCCACGTTCTGCTTCTGGCCGTGGAATTTGGTACGCTGCATTTTCAACACGGCGCCAGCCTGGAAAACATGGTTGCGGCGGCCCTATTTGGCGACGGTCTGGCCGCTGCCGTCATCGGCCCGGCTCCAAACCAGACCGGCCAACCTCGCTTGCTGGAAACTATGACCTACAGCGACTACACCGCCCAAGCTTTGATGGGCTTTCACCTCTCCGACCAGGGTTACCAGATTCACCTGGCCACCCGCGTCCCCAAAGTGCTGCGTGAGATGGTGCCCAACCTGGTCAGCGATTTTTTGAGTCGCTCCAACCTGACTCTGGCCGACATTGATTTTTGGGGTATTCATCCGGGTGGGGCCAAAATCGTTGATTATGTTGGTGAGGCGCTGGCATTGTCTCCGGCCGAGCTGCGCTACTCCCGCCAGGTATTGCGCCATTACGGCAACATGTCCTCCGCCACCATCTTTTTTGTACTGGCTGAAATGCTGCGGCAGGGTCAGCCCCAGCCCGGCGACTATGCCTTGCTCCTGGCTTTTGGGCCGGGCCTGACCATTGAGTTGTGCCTGGTAGGTTGGTGAGAAAAAACAATTTGACAATTGGCTTATTTTATCTTACAGTCGAGATATTTCTGATCGAGAAACGGAATTATGGTCGCTGCAACCGATCTGGCGCAAAAACTAAAACAGGCAGGTTATAAACTCACCGGCTCTCGCCTGGCCGTGATCGAGGTTTTGGAGACCCACCCTGAGCACCTCGACCATAACCAGATACTCAGCGCCGGCAAAAAAATTTATCCTCAACTCAGCCGGGCTACCGTTTATCGCACCATGGAGTTGCTGGTCGAGCTTGATCTCTTTCGCCCGCTCTATCTCACCGAACCGACCCAGCGCTTTATCTCTACCTCCGGCGGGCATCACCATCTGGTCTGCTCCAAATGCGGGGCCATTTTTGAATTTGAAAATTGTCACGCCGACCAATTGAGCCGCGAACTGGCCGAAAAATACCACTTTGAAATTCGCAGCCACCTCCTGGAATTTCAGGGCATCTGCGAAAATTGTCAGAATTGACCGCCGACCAATGACCGCCGACCGCCGCCAACTGGGCGGGAGTCATCCCCTTTTTCCAACCTTGAATCTCTATCTGGCTACTGACTACTGACATCTGGCTGCTGATTATGACAACCCTTGAAGCCCAACTCCAGCAAAAAAACGCCCAACTCGCCGCCATTCGCGAAATCAGCCGGGCCATCGCCGAAGCCCAGGACTTAAATGACACGCTGGATTTGATTACCCGCCGTACCACCGAGGTTATGCACGTCGAATCCTGCTCCATCTACCTCTATAATCAGACCCGCGATAAATTAGTGTTAGCCGCGACCACGGGTCTGAACAAGGCCGGCATCGGCGAGTTTTATCTGCCTCATGGCGCGGGGTTGACCGGCTGGGCCGCCGAACACCGTCAGGTCGTGGCCGTGACCAATGCCTTTCAGGATGTGCGCTTTTACCGCATCCTCGGCTCCGGCGAGAGCAAATTCCCCTCGTTGATGGCCATGCCGCTGGTAAGCCGCGATAAAGTGATCGGCGCAGCCAATCTGCAAACCGTCGCCCGCCACGATTTTACCGAGGACGAAATCGAGCTTTTTCGCTTCATCACCGAGTTGGCCGCGACCGCCCTGGAAAAAGTCCAACTGGTGCATGCGGCCGTGGTCCGCGAGATGCATCACCGCGTCAAAAACAACTTGCAGACTATCGCCATGCTCCTGCGTTTGCAGATGAGCCAGGAAAAAAAGTTGTCGCCTCACGATATTTTAAATGAGACCATCAACCGGGTTTTGAGCATCGCCACCGTTCACGAAATTTTGTCGGAAGCGGGGGTCGATAAAGTGGGGACGCTGGATCTGATTAAACGCATGTCGGCGACCATTGCCAATAACATGGTCAATCCCTCGGCCAATATCACCATCACCGTCGCCGGCAACAATATCGAGCTACCCTCGCAACGAGCCACCAGCCTGGCCCTGGTCGCTAACGAACTGCTGCAAAACGCCCTTGAACACGGCATGGCCGGACGCAGTGAGGGCAAAATTGTCATCAAACTGGTCAGCCAAAAAGGTCAACTGCAACTAAGCGTCTCCGATAATGGGTGTGGCCTACCCGCCGATTTTGATATGGCCACCAATCTGGGCCTGGGGCTGGAAATCGTCCGCACCAGCGTGGTGGAGGACATGAATGGCGCCTTCCACCTCGGCCCCGCCGCCAACGAGTCAGGCACTGTGGCCCAGATCACCCTGCCATTGGGTTGAGGCAAACAGGCTTATTCCTTATTTCTCCCCAATCGCTCCCAAGCCCGCCGGTAGCGCTTCAGTCGCTCAAAATCCTTTTCGCTTAGCTCGGCAGCCATCCGCCGCACATCCATATTATCCTCCAAATCGGCCAGTTTAACCTGACGCGAGATCGGATGCGCCTGGCTGCGGGTTACAAATTCGTCGTAACTTTCACCCTTCCGCCGGGTGACCCCATCGAGCGCCGTGATCACTTCTTCGGCATACCCCCTCTGCCGTAAATCTTCAAAGGTGAAAGCCGAGTCTTCCACCACATCATGCAGCACCCCCACAATTTTCTCCAGGTCGCTCTCCAGGCGCAGCATCACTCGTAGAGGATGCAAAATATAGGGCGCTCCGTTTTTATCCACTTGCCCTCGATGCGCTTCGACGGCCAAAGCAATTGCCTGTTCTAAGGTTGACATGTCGTCCCCTTTCATCACCCAAAAAATTTAACGGAATTTTAACGGTTTCTTAACATTTTCTTAAAACATTCCATCTACGATAAGCCCGTTTTAGATTTCAATCCATTTTAAGATTAAAAGAAGGGGAGGAAGAAGATGACAACACCAACCATCAATACTTTTAGACATGAAACAGACGTGGTAACTTTTGCCGCCGGCCAAACGCTCTTTAGCGAAGGAGACCCCGGCGATGTAATGTATGTGGTCCAGGAGGGAGAAGTGGACATTGTAATCCAGAGTCGTCTGGTCGAGACTGTCGGCCCTGGCGGGGTGGTCGGCGAGATGGCTCTCATTGACGGTTCCTATCGCAGCGGCTCCGCTATTGCCAAGACTGACTGCAAACTGGTTCCTCTCGACGAAACCCGCTTTAAAGTGTATGTTCATAACACCCCTTTCTTTGCGATTCAGGTCATGCGCGTAATGGCCAGCCGCCTGCGCCACATGGACGAACTTTTGTAATTTCGCTCCAACTCAACCAGTCAAAAATTATGAGGGGGTAGACTCAGCCCCCTCTGTTTGGTTTTGACCCTGGTCATGCTACCCGCTTCCCCTCAATTCGCCAATTCCGCCTCTTTCCTCTAAAATCTGCTCAATGATCCAGCATGACCAACCTCAAACAACTCACCTCCCGCCTCAGGCTTCAGAGCGAAGCCTCCCCTTGGGACGCTTCACGCTTCACGCTTCACCTCTCCTCTTCGTCGCTATCTTCCTCACCGTTCTGACTCTCTACCTGCTCACCCTGGCCCCCGGCGTGGTCGGCGGCGATGCCGGTGAGCATCAATTTGCCGCACCCTTGTTGGGCATCCCCCACACCACCGGCTATCCCCTCTACATCCTGCTCGGCAAACTGTGGACGATAATCATCCCCTTTGGCTCCATGGCCTGGCGGATGAATCTCTTCTCCGCCGTCACCGGCGCGCTCGCCGCCGGCGTCACTGCCCTGATTGTTTTTTACCTTTTAACACCTCCAAAACCTCATGATCAAATGGCGAATGGGCGCTTATCATTCGCTCATTCGCCTATTTGCTCATTCGCTGCCGCTTTCAGCGCCGGCCTCACCCTGGCCGTTGGCCTGACCATGTGGCAGTGGAGTATCATCGCCGGCGTGCGCGCGATGAACGTCCTCTTCTTTGCTCTCATCACCCTTGAAGCAATTCTCTGGCAGCGCAGCGTGGCAGACTGGAAGAGTGGCGGCCTGGACACCCCTCCGAACCAGCCTGCCCATCCACCAACGCCCTATCTTCTAGCCCTCACCGTCGGCCTTAGCCTGGCTCACCACCGCACCACCGTCTTTTACCTGCCTTCCCTCATCGCCTGGATCGGCTGGCACGACCCTCACCTGCTCCGCCAGCCCAAGCGCATCCTCTCATTAGTCCTGCTGGGGCTTGCTCCCTTGCTTCTCTATCTTTTCATCTACTTGCGCGGCATTAATCATCCGCCTTACAGCCACGAAATCATAAGCGATTGGCCAAGCTTCTGGTTTTTGGTCGGTTCCGGCGACTCGCAGGGGTTGTTTTTCTCTGTTGACCCCAATTTTCTATTCGCCCGGCTTGCCTTCATCTGGCACGACCTACTGGCCCAACTTGCCTGGCCGGGGGTAATTCTGGCGGCTCTCGGCGGGCTGTGGCTGTTGTGGCGACAAACCCGCCATTTTCTCTTCCAAATCCTGCTGGTCATTCTGCTCTTGCTCTTTACCCTCGATTTTGAAGTCGTCAATCTCAACGAAGCCCCCACCTGGTATTTAATGCCGGCCTACATGCTCTGCGCCGTCTGGGTGGGGCTGGGCGTAAACTGGATTTTGGATTTTGGACTGCCCGTTTGGGCGTGGATTTTGGACATCGTGCCCTTTGGGTATTTTGGATTTAGAAAGATTGCACCCGAAGATATAACAGACAAGGCTTCGCCATTCGCTCATTCGCCATTCTCCCTATCATCCTATCGCCTTGTCACCCAGCTCTTAATGACCACCCTCATGATCGCCCTTCTGGCCTACACCTTGGCCTGGCCCAACTGGCAGATTTTGGATAATGAGTCGGCCGCCCTCCTGGACGAGTGGCGGCAGCTTTTACGCGGTACTCAGGCTGAACGCATGGTCGAAAGCAGCCTGCCCCTGGTTAAACCCAACAGCATCATCTGGGGCGACTGGGAACAGTACACCCCGCTAAAATATTACCAGCTCATCAACGGCTGGCGCACCGATGTGACCGTCCGCAACCCGCTCGACCGCTGGCCCGAAAAAGTCGCCATTGCCCATGCTGCGGGCCAGCCGGTCTATTTTACCCGCAAACCCACCGACCTCATCGGCACGCCCTACCTGACCATGCTCGGCCCGCTGATCTATCTCCAGACCGCCCCCCAATTCGCAACACCGGCCAATCTTATTCTACTTAACGCTAACTTCGAGGACGAGCTTGAGTTGATCGGCTACCGTACCAAAATCTGGCCGCAAGACCCCCTCCCTGCCCTCCCCCCTTTCAGGGGGGAGATGGAGGGGGGTGAGGGGGTCGGCCCCATCCTACAACTCATGCTCTACTGGCGCGCTCCCCACAAATTGACCTGGGACTATGCCCTCTCACTGCGTCTGCTCGATTCTACCGGACAAGAAGTTTACAGAAAAGACGTCAGCCACCCGGTGCTCAGCAGCTACCCCACCAGCCTGTGGGCGACTGGCGAAGTCGTCGGCGATTTTTACGAATTGCCCTTACCCCCCAACTCTGGCCCGCTGACCCTCCACCTTTTACCCTACCGCACCGAAGGCCCCGGCCAGTGGCACAACCTGACCTTTAACGGTCAGGAGGGGATCAGATTAGACCTTGAGCGTTGAAAACAACTCCCCGGTACGCTGTGCTCCCTCAGCAGGCCAGTCCAAAATTCTGCTTAACTACAAAAGTGTTATAATAGGCTGAAACGTGAAACGTGATGCGTGATGCGTGAAGTTTGAACTCCCAAATCATCTGTCCCCAACGGGGGCAAAATCCAAAATTCAAAATCATCTAGCTGCCATTTTTATTCTGTTAGCTTTCGTCAGCCTGGCCATCGTTTACAGCCTGGTCACGCCTCCTTTTGAAGCGGGCGATGAGTCGCGCCACTATGCGGTGGTCAAATATATGGCCGATACCGGCCGCTTACCGGTGCAGCAGCCGGGCGAGGCTCAAATCCATTGGAGCCATGAGGGCAACCAGCCGCCGTTGTATTATGCCCTGGCTGCGGCGCTGACCTTCTGGATTGACACGGGCGATTGGCAAGAGGTCTACTGGTACAACCCGCACACCACCATTGGCAATCCACTCCGGCCCGACAACAAAAATATCACCATCCACCCGCCCGGCGAAGCCTGGCCCTGGCAGGGTCACGTTCTGGCCGTCCATCTCATCCGCTTTCTCTCCATCGCCATGGCCTCCGTCACCGTAATCGGCGGCTATTTTATTGCCCTGAGTTTATTTAAAGGTAATCGCTGGCTGGCCGCCGGGGCCATGGCCCTGACCGCCTTTAACCCCATGTTCATTTTTATCTCGGCCTCAGTCAATAATGATAATGCCGTGATTATGTTTGTAACCCTGGCTTTGTGGCTGATGGTCCGCCTGAGCGAGTCGGCGAATGAGCAAATCAGCGCAGGGCGAGTAGGTGCTGATATAAGCCATTCGCCATTCGCCACATTGTACCCTTGTGGTATTCGCCATTCGCCATTCGCCATTCGCTACTCCCCCATCCTCCTCGGCCTGCTCATCGGTCTGGGCGCGTTGAGCAAGCTCTACGCTCTGGGGCTGCTGCCTCTGGTTGGGTTGCTCTATCTATGGCTGGCCTACCAAAGCGACCGCAGACCACAGACCGCCGACCGCCAATCAACGTCCGCCAACCCAGTACAAAACCAGTCAATCCACGCTCTCCGCACTACGCATCACGCATCACATATCACGTATCACGCCTTAACCTGGTTTCTTACAACATTCCTTGTCGTCGTCGCCGTCGCTGGCTGGTTCTACTGGCGCAACGCCCTGCTTTATGGCGACCCGTTAGCCCTACAAGTGATGCGCGACACCGCCGGCCAGCGCGGCCAGGCCCCCACGCTGGCCACCCTCCGCGCCGAATTCGAGGGATTTCGCATTGCCTACTGGGCTCTCTTCGGCGGCGTCAACATCTTGGCCGACAATTGGATTTACAAAATGCTGGATGGGGCATCGTTGGTAGCTGTCATCGGCGTAATCGCCTTCATGATGCGCTATGTGTTTTTCAGTTTACGCCCCACCCTCTACGAATCCCACCACTCATTCTCTACCTTCCTCATCCTCCTGGCCTGGTCCAGCATTATGATCACCGGCTTCATCATCTGGAATCTCACTCAACCGGCCGGACAGGGTCGCCTACTTTACCCCGCCATTGCCGCGCTGTCAGCCTTGGGCATGCTGGGCTTAACCTGGTGGCTGCCCTCTCAGGGTCAAAAGCTGGTTGTGGCCGGCTGTATCCTTTTCTTGCTGGCCTTGGCCTCTCTGTCGCCTATGCTTTACATAGCTCCTGCCTATGCGAAACCCATTATCCTGACCGAGCCAGACTTACCCGCCGACCTCCAGCCGGTCAACTTCGACTACGACGGCGCGATGCGTCTGCTTGGCTATCAATTACCGGCCAAGACGGTCCACCCGGCTGAAACCCTGCCGCTGACGCTGTATTGGCAGCTTTTGAAACCCGTTGACCTGAATTACAGCATCTTCGTCCATCTGCTGGGCCGGCAGCGCCAGGTGGTCGGTCAGATTGATACCTACCCCGGCGGCGGTCAGTGGCCCACCAGCCTACTCTCCCCCGGCGCTGTTCTGGCCGACTCTTACGAAATCCCTATTTCAGCCGAGGCTGAATTTAATCAGGCCCCTACCCGCCTGCTGATTGCTGCCGGGATTTACGATTTCAATGAGCCGGGCCGTCCCGGCAAGCCCACGGTCGATACCTCCGGCCAGCCGGTCGAACCAATCATCGCCAGCGCCAAACTCATTCCCTGGCAATGGCCCACCCCGCCGCGCTTTGAGCCAAGCGTCAACTTTGCCGACAAAGTGACCCTGCTCAGCTATCAAATCGCTGCCGACCAGCAATCGGTCAGCCTTAACTGGCAGGCTAACGCTCCGCTCGATCTCGATTACACGGTTTTTCTGCAACTCTGGCACACCGCCGCCGGCGCCCAAGCCGAGTACATCGCCGGCTTCGACGGTCCGCCGGTACAGGGCGATTATCCCACCTCCCTCTGGGCGCCGGGTGAAATTATCGTCGACACTCACCCCCTTGACCTGACCAGCCTGCCCAACGGCGAATATTATCTCCTGGCCGGTCTTTACCATCCCACCACCGGCGAGCGCCTCCCCGCCTCCACCCCCAACGGCACTTTGCCCGACTACGCCGTCAATCTGGGAACACTTCAGGTAACAAGGTGATAAAGTGAGAAATCTCAGATCTCTCCTGCTCATCCTATTCCTCTTCACTGCCCTGACTCTCTACTACTCAATCGTTCTCCCCCTGGGCGAAGCTGACGACGAAACCGACCACTACCAATACCTCCGCTTTGTGGCTCGCAGCGGCCATCCACCCTTGACCGACGTCGAACGGGATGAAGCCGGCTTCAAGGGCGGCCTGGCTCCGCTTTATTATTGGCTAACGGCCTGGCCGCTCGCCTGGGTTGGGGAAGACACCCTGCCCGATGTCCGCCGGGTTGACAGCCGGCCGGAGCGCCACATTCCCACCGACGGGTTGGGCCTCAACCACGTACTGCATACCCTGGATGAACAGTGGCCCTGGCGCGGCCAGCCGCTGGCCTGGCACCTGGTCCGGTTTCTGTCTTTGCCGCTGGCCTGGGTAACCATTGTCGCCACTTATGCTCTGGCCCGGCGCTTGTGTCCCGAACCCAAAATTGTGGCTATCGGTGCAGCCACTTTTGTCGCCTTTCTACCCCGCTTTATCTTTAGCAGCGCCGTCGTCAACGACGACAACCTAGTTTTTGCCCTTACCAGCCTGTTACTTTTGGTGCAAGTGCTTATCCTGCAAAATGCTGCTGCCTCAGTACGACTCTTTGCCCTCTTCGGCGTGCTCTTTGGCCTGACCCTGATTACCAAATACTTTTCCCTCATTCTTGTGCCCGAAGTAATTTTTACCCTAGTCGTGTCGCAAGTAGCACGTAGCAAGGTAGCAACTTACAAAGCGCAAAATGACGGAAGACCTGAGACCGCAGACCGACAACCTGTACCTGAATCCCCACGCAACCCATACCACTCCCTACGCTCGATGGGTCACGCGCTACACTCTCCCCTCTTGGCCTTCTCCGCCGCTCTCACCCTCACCGCCGGCCCCTGGTTTGCTTTTATCATCCTCCGTTTTAATCGGGTCAGCGAACTGGGTTTTATCCCCGGACTGGCCGCCTCGCTGGGCGAACCGCAAATCACCGAGGGCCTGGTCGGCTTGCTTTCCGGCCAATCGGTCCGCCCCATCGCCGCCACCTACCCCCTGGCCGAATGGTTGAGCTTGCTCTACCGCTCCTTCTGGTTTGAATTCGGCTGGATGCAAATTTTTGCCCCAGCGTGGGCCTATATGTTGTTTACCGTCGTCTTAGCCCTGGCCCTGGTGGGTCATCTTATACGTCTCACGTCTCACATTTCAGAGCGAAGCCTCCCCTTGGGACGCCTCACGTTGCACATTTCGCCCATTCTCTTTCTCCTCGGTCTCCATCTACTTCTCTTCCTTTTCGTCGTTTTGGCTCGTTACGTCCTCAGCGCTACCATCGACACCGGCCAGGGCCGCCACCTCTACCCGGCTCTGGCTGTCATCGCGCTGTTTGTTTCACTCGGCCTTTTTTATTTTGGATTTTGGATTTTTTCCCTCTTGTCTACCCATTTGTTGCCTGCTATGCTCAAGGTACTACCAACCCCCCACCCGCTTCAATTTTCTATTTTCTATCTTCTATTCACTATTTTCTTTCTTCTTCCTGCCTTCATCCTTCAGCCTTCCACCTTCATCCTTCCTTATTACGACACCCTGCCCATTACCATCACTCCGCCTGCCGACCTCCCCATCACCTATCGCCACGATCTCCCCTTTGGCGACGGCCTCTCTCTGGCCGGTTTCGACGCTCCAGCCACTGCCACCGCCGGCGACACCCTACCCGTCACCCTCTACTGGCGAGCCGAGCGTGACGCCCACCAGGATTATCTGGTTTCGCTCTGTTTGCAGGACGAGCAAGCCCGGCCAGCCGCCTGCTGGCAAGGTCACTTTGCCGATGGTCGCTACCCGGCCCGCGCCTGGGAAGCCGACGATACCCTGGCCGACACCATTTTTGTGCCCATTCCCACCTGCTACCGGCCTTCAACCCAAACCTATCACCTCCATCTCGAACTCTGGCCGCTGGCCCCCGACTCGCCGGAGCCGAAGCCGGACGGACCGCCGGTGTTGCAGCAAACCTTCGCCGAGCCGCTCATCACCATTCGGGCCAGCGCCGTCCGTTTGACTAACCTGCCCCAAACCCCTGAGGTTTGGCGGGGCCAGCACCGGCTGATTGCCCCGACCCCGATCAGCCTGGCTCAGTCCTTAACCTGGCTTGATTATGCCTCGACCAACCCAACCCAGACGCCTCGTTTTATCCGTCAGGCTGCCGGGGCCTCCGACGTTTGGTCGCCTTTGCCCCAATTCAATTCGCCGCTCTTTTTAGCTTGCGACGATGGCCCAACGCCGTTTGCTCAACTCGCCACCTTTATCGCCGGGCCAACCCTACCCTCCGGCTCTTATTTTTCCGACGTTGCCGACGCTCCAACCCATCTGACTCTATCACTCAACCTGCGCCAGCGCACCTTTGCCCCCATCAGTTCCACACTCGTCTTCACGCCTTTCCTGGCGCCGCTTTCTCTGCAAATTCCCGGCCAGC
>CAZRYD010000045.1:0-2266 GCA_964604225.1 uncultured Caldilineaceae bacterium | reverse complement strand
ACACTCGTCTTCACGCCTTTCCTGGCGCCGCTTTCTCTGCAAATTCCCGGCCAGCCCCCGCTCAATTTGTCGCTACAGAATGGCAACTCAAACGCGACAGCCAACCTGCCCACCCTCCAGCCGTCCAACCCCGTCCTCCCGCTCACCCTGCGCTGGCAGGCCCGGCGCTGGATGGCCGACCCCCTCATTGTCTCGCTCAAACTGCTCGACAAAGATTTCAACGTCGGCGGGGAGCGGCTGGCCACCCTGGGCGACCGCTACCCCAACGTGCTCTGGGCGCCCACCGAAGTTGTCGAAGAAACTTATCCCCTTCGTTTGAACCCCAACGCCCCGCCTGGTCTTTATCGCCTGGAAATCAGCCTGCTGCGGCAAGACAAAAATCTGCCCGCCGGCTACGAATATTTACCCCTGGCCGACGACGAAACCAATTTAGGCAATAACCTTTATCCAGCCACCTTCCGCCTACTCGATCCCGCCGATGGTTTATCCCCCCCTAACCCCTTCTCCGCCCAAATCGGCGACGCCATCCACCTGACCGGCTATGCCCTTGATCCTCAATCCAAAATCCACGCCCAAACGGGCAGTCCAAAATCCAAAATCTCTTTGGCCCTCTACTGGCAATCCACCGCCAAAATCCCCGCCGATTACACCGTCTTCACCCAACTCCTCGGCCCCGATGGGCAGGTCTGGGCCCAGTGGGACAATCCACCTCAGGCCGGTCGCTATCCCACCACCGCCTGGGCCGAGCGCGACCGCGTGGTTGACCGCTACATCCTGACTCTGCGGGCTGGCGCTCCCCCCGGCCCATACCGCCTGCTGGTCGGCATGTACAACCCGGTTACCGGCAAGCGCCTGCCGGCCACCATCAACGGCCAACCTCAGCCCGACAACGCTATCGAACTGGCCACCTTAACTATTGACAATTGACAATTGTTTATTGACCATTGATAATGGTCTAGAGGAGGTGCAATATGAGCCAAGAAATTCGGAGAATTGCTCTCAACACCGGCGGCGGTGATGCCCCCGGTTTGAACGCCGTTATCCGTGCCGCAGTGTTGTCGGCGCTCAATCGCGGCTGGGAATGTGTAGGTATTCGCGAAGGCTACAATGGCCTGTTTCTGGCGGAGCAATATCCAGAGGGTGGACTCATCCCGCTGACCCGTGAAACCGTCCGGGGCATTACCCATTTGGGTGGCACCATTTTGGGCACTACCAACCGGGGTAACCCGTTACGCTACCCCACTCCGGCTGAACACGGCCAGCTTGTGGAAAAAGACCGGACCGACGAAATTATGGCAGCCTTCCAGCGGCAGCAGATTGACGCCCTCATCGCCATTGGCGGCGACGGATCGCTCGCTATTGCCAATGTTTTTGCCAAAAAAGGACTGCGGGTAGTCGGTGTACCCAAAACCATTGACAACGACCTTGACCAAACCGTCATCACCTTTGGCTTTGATACAGCGGTGTCGTTTGCCACTGAATGTATTGACCGCCTGCACTCCACCGCGCAAGCCCACCGGCGGGTCATAGTGGTCGAAGTGATGGGGCGCTATGCCGGCTGGATTGCCCTCAACGCTGGCGTCTCCGGCACCGCCGACGCTATCTTGATTCCCGAGATCCCGTACGATCTAAGCAAGGTAGCCAACAAAATTGAAGATCGGGTCAAACGGGGACTTGATTTTGCCATCGTCGTCGTGGCCGAAGGAGCCAAACCTAAAGATGGGACAGTTTCGGTCATATCCAGGGAAATTGGCCGGGCCGAGCGTTTGGGCGGCATGGGGGAAAAGGTTGCGGAAGAACTTCAGGCCCTCACCGGCAAAGAAGCCCGGGCGGTAGTTTTGGGGCACTTGCTGCGCGGCGGCACGCCGACTACCTTTGATCGGCTGCTGTCGCTCCGTTTTGGTGCAGCCGCCGTACGCGCCTTGGCCGAAGGACATTCCGGCATCATGGTCGCCCTTGACCCACCGACCGTACGCTATGTCCCGCTGGAGTCAGTCGCCGGGCGGATGAGGTTAGTACCGCTTGATTGCGACACCATCCTGACCGCTCGTGAGTTAGGCATTAGCTTTGGGGATTAATCAGGAGTAGGAGTCCACGGTCTACATTGGACTCCTGCTTATCGGACTCTCAAAACCCCCGGCTGAAATTGAATCCATAATTCACCGCTCTCAAACCGATAGGGCTGGTCCAACGTTTGCTCGATTTCGTAACCCAGCGCCCGGCCCGCCGGGAAGCGCTCTTCCCCCACGGCAATCACCAGCGGCCA
>CAZRYD010000044.1:21276-27528 GCA_964604225.1 uncultured Caldilineaceae bacterium | reverse complement strand
GAACTGCGCAAAACGCCGCTTCGATACGGCTAACGCCTACTCAGCATGCGTTTTGAGCACCCAACCGCGTAAATCCTGTTAATGAGAGGCTATATCTATCAAACTGTTCACAATTCACAATTAGTAAGGAGCCGTCACGAGCTAACGCACACCACCAAGAATGAAATTTCTTTCGGTGGTCAGCGGTCTGTCGTCGGCGGTCTATTTTCAGAGGAGAAGCCGGGCAATGACGCCAAATTCTTATATCCTGACCTTTGAAGCGTGTGACGCCGACTCTCACAGCCGTGTTGGGGGTAAATGCGCCAGCTTGGGGGCGATGATTCAGGCCGGCGCGCCGGTCCCGCCCGGTTTTGCCGTAACCACCGAGGCCTACGTGGAGATGCTGGGCACCAATCACCTGAACGAATGCATTCACGTCTGGCTCGAACGCCTCAACCCGGAGGACGTGCGGACTGAAGAGAAATACAGCCAAACTATTCGCAAATTGATCGAACAGACACCGATAGCAGCGGAGATTGAAGATACGATCTGCGCCGGCTATGAGGCCCTGTGCCGCAGGGCGGGTGTGGCCAATGTGCCCGTAGCCGTGCGTTCCAGCGCCACCGCCGAGGACCTACCCGGCTATAGCTTCGCCGGGCAGCAGGATACCTACCTGTGGGTGATGGGCGCGGAGGCCGTGGTCGAGCACGTGCGCAAGTGCTGGTCGAGCCTCTACACGGCGCGCGCCATCTCCTATCGCCATGATAACGGCTTTGCCCACGAGAAGGTGTTGATGGCGGTAGGCGTGCAGAAGATGGTCAACGCCAAAGCCGCCGGTGTGGCCATGACGCTCAACCCCATCAATGGCGACCGCTCTAAAATCGCCGTTGACTCCAGTTGGGGGCTGGGCGAGGCGGTGGTTGGCGGTGAAGTCACCCCAGATAATTTTCTCATCGACAAAGTTATTTTCGAGGTTGTCAATCGAGTCATCTCCCCCAAGCACGTGGAGTTCGTGGCCGACCAGGCCAATGGCCGGGTCGTACAGCGAGAGATCGAACCGAAACGCCAGATGCAGCCATCGCTGACCGATGCAGAGTTGGTGGCGGTGGCTAAAATGGCCAAGCGCGCCGAGAAATTCTACGGTCGCCCTCAGGATGTGGAGTGGGCGATTGATGCCGACCTGCCCGCGCCTGATAATGTGGTAATTTTGCAAAGCCGCCCCGAAACGGTCTGGAGCCAGAAAGAGCGCCGGAGCATCAGCGCCGGTCACGCCACCGGCATTGCGGGAGTGGTTGACACTCTGATCAGCGGGGTCAGAAGTAAGAAGTAAGAAGTAGGGAGTAGGGGGAAATCTTATCCCTTACTACTTACTCCCTACTACCTATTCCCTTCATCAATAAACCAACAAAAAAGGAGAGAAGTTATGACAAACAATGGCAGTGGTCGATTCCCCAGTCCTTTTGAAATCAAGACTCCACCGGGAGCAGAAGGGTGGGAGGAGCTTTATCCTTACAATCTTGTTTTCAGCGAGGACCGCCGGGAGTATGAGGAGGCCACGTTCTGGTTTCAAGATGGTATGCATTGGCGCGAGGTGTTGTACCCCTTCGATAGCATTTTTATGGAGTTCGCCCTGACTTCGCTGTCGCAATACAATACCCGCTTTTACATCATCCCGCCGGCCATGGGTGTGGATTACCGGGTGTTGAATGGTTACACCTACCTCAGCCCCGTCGCCATTACCGATGGGCCCACCATCGGGGCGCGCGTGCCTCATTTTTTAGAGCGAGCGGGTTATTATTTCCAAAACTGGGACCAACTGTACGAGCAATGGAAAGGCAAAATCAAAAAGGTCATCGATGAGTTAGAGAGTGTCCAGTTTAAATCCTTGCCGGAGATGGTTGACCTTGATTGGGTCACCGGGGGACGCGGCATCGGCAGCAATTTTGACATGCAAAGGGAATATAACCGGCTGATCGAACTGGGCTACCAGGTTTGGCAGTACCACTTTGAGTTTTTGAACCTGGGTTATGCGGCTTATCTGGATTTCTTCATGTTCTTGAAGCAAGCCTTCCCCAGTATTCCTGAGCAATCCATCGCCAAAATGGTTTCCGGCATCGAGGTAGACTTGTTCCGCCCCGACGATGAATTGAAGCGGTTAGCTCAATTAGCGGTAGACCAAGGGGTGGCCGAGGTGTTGAAAAACAACGAAGATGCAGCCGTGGCCATGGAGAAATTAGCGCAGAGCGCCGGTGGTCGGAAGTGGTTGGACGAATTTGAAATCTCCAAAAATCCCTGGTTTAACTTTTCTACCGGCACCGGTTTTTATCACCACGATACGGTTTGGCGGGAGGATCTGAAAATACCCTTCAGTTTCATCCGCAACTATATCAGGCAGGTGGAAGAGGGCGTAAAACTGGAGCGCCCCTTAGAATCCATCCGGGTGGAGCGCGACCGCATCGCCGAGGAATATGCCGACTTATTGCCCACCGACGAGGATCGCGCTACTTTCCGGGGCAAACTCGGACTGGCTCGCACCGTTTTTCCCTACATTGAAAACCACAATTTCTACGTGGAGCATTGGTCCCACTCGGTCTTCTGGCGCAAGATGAAAGAGTTGGGCCAGGTTTTTGCCCAGGCCGGCTTTTGGCCGGAGGCGAATGATATTTTCTACCTGCGCCGCGATGAAATCCCCGTGGCCATTTATGACCTGAGCACCGGCTGGGCCGTCGGCGCGGCGGACCGTGGTTCCAAATATTGGCCGCGTGAGATCAAACGGCGCAAAGGCATTGTGGCAGCCTTGCGCGCCTGGACTCCTCCGCCGGCCCTGGGTATCCCGCCCGAAGTGGTGACGGAACCCTTCACCATCATGTTGTGGGGTATCACCAATGATAGCATTAGCACCTGGCTGGCCGGTGGGACTGAGGGAGATTTGAAGGGCTTTGCTGCCTCTCCCGGCACGGTAGAAGGTCTGGCCCGGGTCATCACCAGTACGGCGGAGCTGGATCAAATCCAGCCCGATGAAGTGCTGGTCTGTCCCATCACCGCGCCCAGTTGGGCGCCCGTCTTCTCACGCATTGCCGCTACTGTGACCGATATCGGGGGCATGATGTCTCACGCGGCGATTGTCTGCCGGGAATATGGCCTGCCCGCTGTGGTCGGCACCGGTTTCGGCACGCAGACAATCAAAACCGGCCAACGCGTGCGGGTGGATGGCACTGCTGGAACGGTCACAATTTTGAATTAGCCAATTGAGGGCGAATTTAGAAATAGTCCACAGATAACACAGATGATCACAGATAGATAAAAATGAGAAATTGCGAATCATCTGTGTAAATCTGCGTGAATCTGTGGACCCCTTATCTTTACTTCTTGATGGATAAATTAGGGTTATTCATTCATGGTCGCTTTGTCTCCTCAAGCGGAGAGACAACTATCCCCGTTTTGGATAAAGCGACGGGCGAGATCATCGCGGCTGTGACGGAAAGCACGGCGGATGATGTTACCGCCGCTCTGAAGTCGGCCCAGCAAGCTTTCGGCGGGTGGCGACAAAAACCCGCCCATGACCGGGCGGCTTTGATGCACCAGGCTGCCGGGGCGGTGCGAACCGAGGCCGACGCGCTGGCCCAACTGCTCACGGCGGAGGTGGGCAAACCGCTGGCCGGCGCTCAACGCGAGGTGCAGGCGGTCGCCACTTTGCTGGATTTTTTTGCCGAGGAAGGGTTGCGGATTCGGGGGGAAATTCCCCAGCTCAACTTGCCGGATGAGCGGGTGTTTATTGTCAAAGAGCCGGTGGGTGTGGTGGTCGCGCTAACGCCCTCCAACTACCCGCTCATCCTGCTCAGTTGGAAGTTGGGCGCGGCGCTGGCCGCCGGGTGTACCGTCGTGGCCAAGCCTTCAGAAGACACGCCGCTGGCAACTTTGCGTTTGGCCGAAATTCTGGCTCAAGCCGGGCTGCCGCCGGGCGTCTTCAATGTTATCACGGGCTATGGCCACACCGCAGGCAAGGCGTTGGTCGAAGATGCCATCCCCCGCAAAATCGCATTCACCGGTGGGGTAGAAACGGGCAAAAAGATTGCCGCCCTGGCTACCCAAACCAACAAGCGGGTCACGCTGGAATTGGGTGGCCAATGTCCCGCCCTCGTCGGTGACGACGCCGATTTAGAGGTGGCGATACCGGCGCTGCTCAAGCACAGCTTTGACAATGCCGGGCAATACTGCTACCGGATCAATCGCATGTATGTTCAGAGCGGAATTTACCACGAATTTTTGGAGCGCCTGGCCGTAGGTACGGCTAAGTTGAAAGTTGGGCCGGGCCGCGATCCAAGCAGTTTTATGGGACCGTTGGTCAACCAGCGTTTGTTTGATAAAAGTATGGCCCATATTGGAGATGCGCTGGAGCGAGGAGCCAAACTCTTAACTGGCGGACGGCGCTTGACCGGTCCAAATTTTGACGGTGGTTACTTTTTGCCACCTACCATCCTGGCCCAGACCGATCATTCTATGTTGGTGATGACCGAGGAAACTTTCGGTCCGGTGGTGGGGGTGATGCCGGTGGCCTCACTGGAGGAGGCTATTAGACATGCCAATAACACTCGCTTTGGCCTGGCTGCTTATGTTTTCACCCAGGATGTCGCTCAAGCCCTGCGCGCCGCCGAGCGCCTGGAGGCCGGTTCGGTTTGGATCAACAACATCCACCGCTCTTACAACGAAACGCCTTTTGGCGGTTTCAAAGAAAGCGGTCTGGGCCGGGAGAAATCGCACTATGGGTTGGATGAGTATTTGGAGTTAAAGACGATTTATTTATCGTTATAAAGCGTGAAACGTAAAGCGTAATGGTTGAAAGAGAGAGATTTCTTGGTATGTAAAACATTACGTTTTACCCAGAGGGGGTCTTTGACTCCGCTTTAAATTTTACTTCGGAGGAAGTTTGACCACCATCTACGACCAGATTTACCAACTGGCCCAGCCTTACTGGCGGACGCGGCAAGGTGAAATTCACATGCCGCGGGCTTATGAATACGCCCGGCAGCTTTTGGCGCATTACCCTGGTGAGGCGGATGAGGCAGTTGTTTTGCCCGCGATTTTGCTGCACGATGTGGGTTATGCTCTGATTCCTGATGACTTGCAGATGCAGGCTCTGGTTGGCGGAACTAACCAGAATACCCGGCTTGATGTGTCACGCCAGCACGAAACAGAAGGAGCCAGAATTGCCGGTGAAATCTTGACCTCGCTGGATTACGAACGGGATAAAATTGCCGAGATTCAGCAGATTATTGATGGGCACGACACGCGCCTGGAAGCTTTGTCGCTCAACGATGCGCTGGTCAAAGATGCCGACAAATTGTGGCGGTTCGACCCAATTGGTGTACCGATCTGCGCCCAATGGAATGAATTGGATATCGGGCCGTATCTGGACTTTGTCGAGTCCAGAATCGAGAAATGGCTATTCACCGACAAAGCCAGGGAGCTTGCTTACGCTTTGCTGACCCAATCCAGAGCACAGTTGAGAGCGACCATCTACGACAAGATCTATCAAGCCGCCGAACCTTACTGGGACACGCGTCACAACGATATCCATTTGCCGCTGGCGTATGACTTTGCCAAAAAACTGCTGGCCTGCTATCCCCAAGCCGATGAGTCTGTCGTTTTACCGGCTATCCTGCTGCACGATATCGGCTGGAAAATGGTGCCGGAGGAAAGGCAGCTCAACGCCTTTGGCCCCAAAGCAACGGATAAAGCGGCCAATCGGCTGCACGAAGCGGAGGGAGTCAGGCTGGGCGGTGAGATTTTGGCTTCTCTGGATTATGAGGCGGCTAAAACGCAGGAAATTTTGACCATTATTGACGGCCACGACTCCCGCCTGGAGGCGCTCTCACTCAACGACAGCCTAGTGAAGGATGCCGACAAACTGTGGCGCTTCACCTCGACCGGCGTGGACATTGATTACCGGCGCTTTGAGGTCGAGTTGGCCGCTTATCTGGATTATCTCAACCAAAAAATCGAAGAGTGGCTGTTTACCCCTGAGGCCAAAGAGATGGCCAGAGCGGAATTGGCCCGAACCAGATTAGAACTCAGAGATCGGAGACGACAGTCCCCGAAGCGAAGCGAAGAGGGATTAGAGATTGGGGGAACTTAAAGGACGAGTTGCTATTGTCACCGGCGCGGCGGGCGGCTTGGGACGCACCTTTTGTGTGGCCTTGGTCGCCGCCGGAGCCAGGGTTGTCGCCGCTGATCTTAACGAAGAGGGTTTGGTGCAAACGGTCGAGGCGGTGG
>CAZRYD010000044.1:8966-21176 GCA_964604225.1 uncultured Caldilineaceae bacterium | reverse complement strand
ATCAGTTCGGCCACTTTCTTTAGCGGTTCGCCGCTGTGGTCGCATTACGTGGCTTCCAAAGGTGGTCTCATCGGCCTGACCCGCAGCATGGCTCGTGAAGCGGGCGACGACGGCATTTGTGTCAATGCGATTGCGCCCGGTTTTACCTTGACCGAAGCCAGCCGCTCAGTGATGCCGGAGGCGGAGCAGTATGGAATCGCCCGTGGGGCTATCAAGCGGGCCGAACAGCCGGAAGATATCGCCGGTGTGGTGGTCTTCCTGGCCTCAGATGCCAGCGATTTCATCAGCGGCCAGACGATTGTGGTTGATGGTGGGCGGCAGATGGTTTAAACCTTTAGCGGTATAGCAGCCTGAGTGATTTGAGCGAAGTGAAAATCGTATCGAAGGCTGCTATTACACTGAGTAGTTGTTGTAAGACCTGATACGATGGAGGTAAACAATGCATTATATCGGCAAATTCAACGAGGAAGCTTTGACGATCCCTCAAATTTATGAGGGGCACAGCCAGGGCTACACTCAAGCCACGTTGGTCGACCACACCTGCGGCTCGGTGCATACCGGCCTGAGCCTGGCCCAATTGGCCGCCGGGGGAACCCTGAGTCCGCACGTACATTCCTATGAAGAAGGCTTCTACATTTTGGAAGGAGAGGTCTTGGTCAGCATCAACGATCAAGCCTATCGCTTGAGGCCGGGTGATTTTGGAGCGATTAAAGTCGGTACGCTGCATGCCTGGCGCAATATCAGTTCAGAGCGGGTCCGCTGGCTGCAAATGGCCGCGCCTCAGCCCAAACCCGTCGGCCAAGAGCGCGATACCTTTTTCCAAAAAGGCGGTGTCTCTCCCAGCGAGGCCGAGCCGCACAACCCCGACGATCCCAAAGGCAACCTGTTGGGCCATTTCGATGCCAGCCAGATTCCGCCTTCGGAGGAGGGGCGTATTGCTGCCGGCGGACTGAAAGGGGTCTTTCTCAAATGGATGATTGACGAGAAATTTGGGGCGCGCCATCATCGGATGCTCTTTCTGGAATATCAGCCCGGCGTGAGTATTGGCCTGCACGATCATACTTTTGAAGAAGCCTATTTTATCGTGAGCGGCGAAGTACAGGCAACCATAGATGGTCAGAAATATATCGCCAAACCGGGCGATGTGTTGTGGACCAGCGTAGGTTGCGTTCACGCTTTTGCCAATATCAGCGACCAGCCGGTACGCTGGCTGGAAACTTTCTCGCCCCAACCGCCGGCTGAAAATGTCTTCCGCTTTATGGCCGAGTGGGAACAGCGGGCCAAAGAGTTGGAAGCGTAGAATTTGGACAATACCCAATACAGGTGAAAAGGTAGCAGGTAGCAAGTTGCAGGGTCGCAGAACCTATCTAACTTCTGACTTCTGACATCTGACTACTATTTTTAGGAGAGACAAATGATGCCCAGACACTTGGTCCGCACGGCTGACCAAGCCGCTTTTGAAGTGCCCAGCGCCTTTGCCGCTTTGAGTAAAGGCTTCCGTCGTTGGTCAATTGTCAACGGCGAGAGCTCCGTCCATCAGGAGTTCAATATCTGTGAGCTTGATCCGGGCGGCTCGATTGATACCCACATTCACTCATTCGAGGAGAGCATTTATGTCCTCGAAGGCCAGCTCATCTGTGAAACCGGCGACGGCCTGTTTGCGCTCAAAGAGGGCGATTATGGCGTTTTTCTGGTGGCCGCGCCGCACGCCTTGCGCAACACCGGCTCGGTGCGGACGCGCTGGGTCGAGATGCTCGCGCCACAGCCCCGGTTGGGCAGCAGCGGCGATACCTTCCCCGTCGTGCCGCTCGGTCACACTGGCCCGCCGCTGCCTATTGATGCCCGCGACCCTCGGACCCGCTTCTTTGGCAATATCACCCCGCAGCATATGGATCCCACCAAGCAGTCTCAGGACTTACTGGCTGTGTCAGGAAGTATGCGCACCGCGCTGCTGGTCTATACCGGCATTACGGTAAAAATGATGATTGATAGCCAATTGGGGGCATACCTGGCGACGATGTTTATGGTCCAATACGAGCCTGGTGGTGGGGTTGGAAACCACGACCACCCCTTTGAGGAAACATACATGATTCTGGAAGGGGAAGTGGATGCCTGGTTTGACGAAGAGTACTACCGGCTTAAACCGGGCGATATTGCCTGGGCGGGTGTCGGCTGTATCCACAGGTTTCGCTACCCGCAGAATGAGATCGTCCGCTGGCTCGAAACCTCCGCGCCGCAGCCGCCGGCTCGCTATTCATACCGTTTTGCCCGCGACTGGACCTATTTAGAAGAAGCGTTGAAGAAGGAGGGTGGACGACATGGATAAGAAAGGAAGCGTTGTTGTTATCGGCGGCACATCTGAGTTCGGCAAGCGTATAGCGCAGCACTACGCCAATCAGGGCCACCCGGTGGTGGTGACCAGCCGCGATGCGGGTCGAGCTAAAGCCGTCGCGCAGGAGGTTGGCGGCGATTGTGTCGGGTTGAGCCTGGACCTTAGCAAACCCCATGAGATAGCCGCAGCTCTCGCCGGTGTGGACGATGTGGAACACCTGGTGTTGGTGGCAGTAGATCGGGACGAGAATAAGGTGCGCGACTACAATATTGAGGGCGCGCTGAATTTGGTCACACTGAAGCTGGTGGGCTACACCGAAGTGATCCATGTCCTGGCGTCGCGTATGCGCCGGCACGGGTCTATTGTGCTTTATGGCGGCCTGGCCAAAGACCGGCCCTATCCCGGTTCTACCACCGTCTCGACCGTGAACGGCGGGGTGATGACCATGGTCCATACCCTGGCCGTCGAACTGGCTCCAGTGCGGGTGAACGCCATCCATCCCGCGGTGGTCGGTGACAGCCCCTACTGGGCCAACAAGCCGCCGGCAGTGCTCGACGCCTTACGCGCTCGAACGCCTCTGGGCGAACTGGTAACGATTGACGATGTGGTTGATGCGACGATATTTTTGCTGGAGAACCGCGCCGTAACCGGCGTCAATCTCAGGGTTGATGGAGGTTGGATGCTGACGTGAGCCGGGTGACTCGCTCACTGTCCTAAGCGGTAGTTGATTAAGGAGGACTGTCTATGTAGGTACACGTTCACAAAGCACCTATTGACCTGAAGCACTGCGCTGCGATCCAACAAAATAGCGTGTCTATATCCAATTATACATTATTATCGTGACAAAGGGGGTCAAAATGTCAACGAAGCGAACTTTATTAAAAGATGGGTGTGTGCTCACGCTCGATCCAAAGGTGGGGAACTTCACCCAGGCCGATGTGCTGATCGAGGGTACCAAAATTGCTCAGGTAGGGCCAAACCTGACCGTGGCTGACGCCGAAACGATTGATGCCTCGAACATGATTGTCATGCCGGGTTTTATTGACAGCCACCGGCACCTGTGGGAAGGGATTTTGCGCAACATTGGCGTAGATGTGCCGCTGGAAGGCGAATCTAGTTACCTGGCCTTCGTTTTGAACACCCTGGCCCCCGCGTACCGGGCCGAAGATGTGTACGTGGGCAATCTGGTCAGCGCGCTGGGGGCGATTGACGCCGGGATTACCACCATTCTCGATTGGTCTCACATTCAAGCCACCCCGGAGCATACCGATGGGGCCATCCGGGCGCTCAAAGAATCGGGCATGCGGGCTGTTTTTGCCTATGGCCTGCCGTGGTTTGAAGCGCCTAAACCGGAGCATCCTGACTGGTTCCGGCGGGCCGCCAAGCAGTATTTCTCTTCCAAAGACCAGTTGCTTACACTGGGCTGGGCTGGTTTTGGGCCGGAATTTAACTCGCTGGAAGGCAACCAGGCTGACTGGGCACTGGCCCGCGAATGTGACGCCCGTATCACCGTTCATGTGGGCGTCGGCACCTTTGGCAAGCACGGCAAGGTGGCTGAGGTGGGTAAAACCGGGTTGTACGGGCCAGACACCACCTTTATCCACTGCACCACCCTGAGCGATGACGAAATCCAGATGATCGTGGACACGGGCGGGACGGTGTCGCTGGCTTCGCCCGTGGAAATGATGATGGGCCACGGCATGGTGCCCACCCAGAAGTTTTTGGATCGCGGCCTGCGCCCCAGCCTGAGCGTTGACGTGGAGACTAACGTGCCCAACGATATGTTTACCCAGATGCGCTCGGTCATCTCCCTGCAGCGCGCTTTGCTCTTCGAAAAAAAGTTGGCGGGCCAGGAAAATCTGCCGCCCTTCCTGACTGCCCGTGATATGCTGGAGTTCGCCACCATCGAGGGGGCGCGGGCCAATGGCCTGGATCACAAGGTGGGCACGTTAACTCCGGGCAAAGAGGCCGATATCATTATGCTGCGTACGGACCGCGCCAACGTCTTCCCCATCAATGATCCTATCGGGGCCGTCGTTTGGGGGATGGATACCGGCAACGTGGACTCGGTCTTTGTGGCCGGCAAGGCATTGAAACGGAACGGTCAATTATTGGGGGTAGACTTGAATCGAGTCCGAAAGATGGCCTACGAGTCCCGCGATTACGTGGTAGCTAAGTCGGGCTTTAAGCTGCCGACGATTTGAGCCGTGTTTTCTATTGGGCCGGGATTAGGAGACACTTGCCCTACGGGTTAGGAGATTTTTAAATTTTTTCTCCTAATCCCCAATCCCCTGGTATACCACCAACTCATTCCGCATCTAACCGTGGGCAATTGCCCCGTTGGAGTTTGAATAATTTAACAGCAGTCAAAGGAGGTTTATTAATGTCTAC
Organism: uncultured Caldilineaceae bacterium; assembly: GCA_964604225.1. Classification (GTDB taxonomy): domain Bacteria; phylum Chloroflexota; class Anaerolineae; order 4572-78; family J111; genus DSQQ01. The sequence goes on along the minus strand of CAZRYD010000044.1, from coordinate 16,453 downwards.
GGAAGCACAAACGAAAGAAGGAGTCACCACTCGTCCATATACCGGGGCCGAGTACATGGAAAGTATCCGCGATGAACGGGAAGTCTACATCTACGGGGAGCGGGTCAAGGATGTGACCACCCATCCTGCCTTTCGCAATATGGTGCGCATGGCCGCCCGGCTGTACGATGCCTTGCACGACCCGGCCCGACAGGGGACGCTGACAGCTCCCACCGACACCGGCAATGGCGGTATCACCCATCCCTTTTACAAAGCGCCCAAAAGCGCCGATGACCTGGTAGCCTCGCGCAACGCCATCGCTGAGTGGGCGCGGATTACCTACGGTTGGATGGGCCGCAGCCCCGATTATAAAGCTGCCTTTCTGGCGACCTTGGGCGGCAACGCCGAATTTTACGACCCATTCACCGAAAACGCCCGGCGCTGGTACAAACAGTGCCAGGAAAGCGTCGCCTTTGTTAACCATGCCATCGTCAATCCGCCGGTGGACCGCAATCGTGCCCTGGATGAAGTCAAAGATGTGTATATGCATGTTGAAGAAGAGCGGGATGACGGCCTGATTGTCAGCGGGGCCAAAGTGGTGGCCACCACTTCGATGTTGACCCATTACAACTTCATCGCCAATAATGGCGCCTTGCCGATCAAGACCAAGCCGTTTGCTTTTGTGGCCATGGTGCCGACCAACGCCAAAGGAGTCAAACTGTTCTGCCGCACTTCGTATTCCATGGCCGCCGAGGTGATGGGTAGTCCCTTCGACTACCCTCTGTCCAGCCGGTTGGATGAAAACGATGCCATCATCGTCTTTGACAAGGTCTTTGTACCCTGGGAGAACGTGTTTGCCTACGGCGACATTGACAAGGTCAACAATTTCTTCCCGCGTTCCGGCTTTTTGCCGCGCTTTATGTTCCACGGTTGCACCCGCCTGGCGGTCAAACTGGATTTTTTGGCCGGGCTGGTGCTCAAAGGGGTGGAGTCAACCGGGGTGGGTGAATTCCGGGGGGTGCAGGCCAATGTGGGTGAAATCCTGGCCTGGCGCAACCTGTTCTGGTCGCTCACCGAGGCCATGGCCCGCAATACCTCGCCCTGGACCAATGGCAATGTCTCGCCCAGCCTGGAAGCCGGCTTGGCCTACCGGGTGGTCTCGGCCTCGGCCTATTCGCGTATCCGCGAGATTATGGAAAATATCATGGCCAGCGCCCTCATCTACCTGCCCTCTCACGCTGTAGATTTCAAAAATCCTGAAATTCGTCCCTACCTTGACCAGTTTGTACGCGGCTCCAACAATTATGATGCCGTTGATCGGGTGAAGCTGATGAAATTGATGTGGGACGCTATCGGTACCGAATTTGGCGCTCGCCACGAACTCTACGAGCGCAACTACTTTGGCAACCACGAAAGCATCCGCTTTGAGGTGTTGATGGTAGCCGAGGCGATGGGGGCGACCCAGCGCTACAAAGGCTTTGCCGAGCAGTGCATGGCTGAGTACGATCTGGATGGCTGGACCGTGCCCGACCTGATCAACCCGGATGATATCAATGTGGTGATGAATAAATTTCAGGGCAATGGCCAGAATGGCAAGAAGTAGGGAGCAAGGAGTAGGGAGCAAGGAGTAGGGAGTAAGGCAAGAAAGACATAAACCCTTACTACCTACTACCTACTCCTTACTGCCTATCCCCTACTCCCACCAGGGAGACCCAATGGATGCAACGTCAGAATTTCAAATTGACCCGCGTGAGTTTCGCAACACGATGGGCCGCTTTGCTACGGGGGTAACGGTCATTACAACTGAGGTAGACGGTCAAGCGCACGGCATGACGGCCAACGGCTTTATGTCTATTTCACTGGAGCCGCCGTTGGTGCTGATCTCCATTGGTAACAAAGCTCGGCTGAACAGTCTCTTACCACAGAGCCGGCGTTACGGGATCAGTATCTTATCTGAACAGCACGAAATTTATAGCCGCCACTTTGCCGGTCGTCCGGTGGAAGGATTGTACATCCCTTTTGTCCGTAAAAAAGACCTGCCTGTATTGGCCGATTCCATTGCTTGTATCGTGGCTAAAGTGGTAGAGGTTTTTCCCGGCGGCGACCATACGCTCTACCTGGGTCTGGTGGAATATCTTGAATCGCAGGAGGAGCGTCCGTTGCTGTTTTATGCGGGCAAATATCGCCAGCTCGATTTGACGGCGGAGGAGAAAAAAGGCTGGGCCGACGACGCAGCCTTGCTCTTCTCTTCCATGTGGTGACATAACTACTATGGCTCACCTTAGGAACAAGTGACCGGCATTTCAATTTCAAGTGCGGCTTTCCTAAAGTCAGAAAGTGCCGGTCACTGTGCGCTTATTCGGCAGTCAAAATTAATTCAATCGGAGGAAGAGGTAAACATGATGAAAAAGACAACATTTCAAGACGCGCTGGCACTTTCGCGGCGTGACTTTCTCAAGCTATCGGCGGGAACCGTGGCCGCTTTATCCTTGGCCGGGTGCGCCGTCGGCGGTTCGAGCAGCGGACGAGCCATCAAAATTGGCTATGTCACGCCCAAAACCGGCCCCCTGGCTCCTTTTGGGGAGGCGGATGATTTTGTCCTGGGCCAAATGAAAAAATTCTTTGAGGGCGGGATTGAGGCTGCTGGAGCCAAACACCCGCTCGAAATTGTGGCCAAGGACAGCCAATCCGATCCGAACCGGGCGGCTGAGGTGGCGGCTGACCTTATTTTGAAAGACAAGGTTGATATCGTCCTGGTTTCATCCACCCCGGAAACAACCAACCCGGTTTCAGACCAATGTGAAGCCAACGGCGTTCCCTGTATTTCGACGGTGGCGCCCTGGCAGCCCTGGTTCTTCCGCAAAGAAGATGCCGCCGAGAAGGGCTACAAATGGACCTATCATTATTTTTGGGGCCTGGAAGATATTATCGGGGTGTTTCTGGATATTTGGAATTCATTGGACACCAACAAGGTTGTCGGTGGGTTATGGCCCAATGACGGCGATGGCCTGGCCTGGAGCAGTCCCGAAGTAGGCTTTCCACCCGCCCTAGAAAAAGCTGGCTACACCGTCGTTGATCCAGGACGCTATGAAAATCTAAAAGATGATTTCTCGGCTGAAATTGCCGCTTTCAAAGAAGCTGGCGTAGAAATTGTGACCGGGGTGATGATTCCGCCTGATCTGGGCACGTTCTTGACTCAGGCCAGCCAGCAGGGTTTTAACCCCAAAGCCTTTACCGTTGGTAAAGCGGCGCTCTTCCCGATTGTGGTCGAGTCTCTGCCCGATAAGTTGGGCCAGGGATTGACCACCGAAATCTGGTGGACGCCCAATCACCCCTTCAAATCCTCCTTAACCAACCAAAGCGCCCAGGAACTTACCGACGCCTATACGGACGCCGCTAACAAGCAGTGGACCCAGCCGATCGGTTTTGCTCATTCATTGTTTGAGGTGGCCGCTGATGTGCTCAAGCGTACCAAAGACCTTGACAAGCCGGAGTCTATTGTTGAGGCGATCAAATCAACCAATTTAGATACTATTGTCGGCAAGATCTCCTGGGGTAGTGGACCTTTCCCCAATGTGGCCAAGACGCCGCTAGTCGGTGGGCAATGGCAAGCCGGAGGAAAGAATCCTTTCGACCTGGTTATTGGTACTAACAGCGCCGCTACCAATATTCCAACCGCTGGCTCAATTAGCGAAAAAACCTGGCCCTAAACATTAGAGATTTGAGATAGGAGATTGTTTAATCTCCTATCTCAAATCTCCCAAACTCAATACCTATTTGCGAACAATTTTATGTCCACCATTCTTGAACTTCAAAATGTAACCAAAACATTTGGGGTCCTCCTGGTTTGCCATGAGATTAGCACCCAACTCGAAGCCGGGGAAGCACTGGGGATTTTAGGTCCAAATGGGGCCGGCAAAACCACACTGCTCAACCTCATCGCCGGTGATTTGCCGGTGACATCGGGCCATATCCTCTTCCAGGGCCAGGATATTACCACCCTCTCCGCGGCCAAACGCTGTCATTTGGGCATTGGGCGTACCTATCAAATTCCCCGCCCTTTTACGGGCATGACCGTTCTGGAGAACGTTTTGGTAGGGGCGGCGTATGGTCACAACCAGCATGAAAAGGATTCTTACGATATTGCCTCTGAAGTTCTTAGGCAGACGGGTTTGCTCAACCGTTGGAATGTGGTAGCTGCCAACTTACGCTTGTTAGAACGAAAGCGGCTGGAGTTGGCTCGCGCCCTGGCCACCCGGCCCTCCTTGCTGTTACTCGATGAAATCGCCGGGGGATTGACCGATCATGAAGTCCACGAATTACTTGAGGTGATTGCCAGTATTCGGGCCAAAGGCGTTACCATTATCTGGATTGAGCATATTGTGCATGCCCTGGTGGCTGCGGTAGACCGCATCATGGCGATCAATTTTGGAGTCAAGTTAACCGAAGGTGACCCGAAAGCGGTGATTGACAGCCCGGAGTTCAAAGAGATCTATTTTGGCCTGGAGAGTGTGGGCTTGGAGAACGTGGCATGACCAAGCTCCTTACCGTTGAGAATATTGAGGTTTTCTATGGAGAATTTCAGGCCCTGTTTGGGGTCAGCCTTGAAGTTGAAAAGGGAGAAACCGTAGCGATTATTGGCGCTAACGGAGCGGGCAAAACTACCCTGCTGCGGGCAATTTGTGGAGCTTTAGCTCCGATGCGGGGTCAAATCACTTACCAGGGTCAGGTCATTTCGGGTCAGCCGGCTTATAGCCTCAACCAAAAGGGGATTGTGATGGTCCCCGAAGGACGTAAAATTTTCCCCAGCCTCTCGGTTGAAGAAAATCTCAAAATTGGAGCTTATCATAACAAGCAGGGAATATGGGATCTGAACACAATCTATGACCTATTCCCGATTCTGAAAGAACGGGCTAACCAGGCAGGAACCGATATGTCGGGTGGCCAACAGCAAATGTTAGCCATTGGCCGGGCCCTGATGAGCAATCCCGACCTGATTCTGATGGATGAGATCTCGCTAGGGTTGGCCCCCATCATCGTCAAGGCTTTGTATGAAGTGGTTGAACGCATCTCACAAGCGGGTACTACCGTGATTTTGGTGGAGCAGGATGTCAGTCGCGGCCTGAATTCGGCTGACCACGTCTATTGTTTACTTGAAGGCAAAGTGAGCTTGGCCGGCAAACCAAAAGAGATCAGCCAGCAGCAAGTGTCACTGGCGTATTTTGGGATGTAAATTTCTATGCAATTTGTCAATACCATTGTTCAAGGAATTCTGTTGGGCGGTTTGTACGCCCTCTTTGGAACCGGTCTATCGCTAATTTTTGGGGTGATGCGCATGGTGAATCTGGCGCATGGTGATTTTATTGTGCTGGCCGCTTATCTTGGTCTCATGGCGATGGCCTTTGGCCTACACCCCTTGCTGACCCTGCTCCTGGTGATCCCGGTCTTGTTCAGCTTGGGCGTTTTGCTGCAACGAGGCATTCTCAATAAAGTATTACATGCCGGCTTGATGCCCCCCTTGGTGATTACCTTTGGTTTATCCATCCTGGTGCAGAATGTGCTACAATTGGGTTTTTCGGCTGACTCCCAGGACCTGGACGCCGGTGCTCTGGAGACCGCCAGCATGAGATTGGGTGAGGTGACCATCGGCATCTTTCCGCTGATAACCTTTGTTACGGCTGTAGTGATTTTGGTCGCCTTGCAGCTTTTCCTCGAGCGGACAAAATTGGGGCAGGCTTTCCGAGCTACTTCCGACGACCCGGCTACCGCCGAATTGATGGGGATTAATAGCCGGCAAATCTATGGTTGGGCTATGGGCTTATCGCTGGCGATTGTGGCCGTAGCCGGTGTATTATTAGGTATTCGGACTAATTTTACCCCCACCATTGGCCCAGCTCGGCTCATCTTTGCCTTTGAAACCGTCATCATCGGCGGGCTGGGCAGTATTTGGGGCACACTGGCCGGGGGCATTATTCTCGGCTTAGCCCAAAATGTTGGCGCGGCCCTTGACCCGACCTGGTTTCAACTGGCCGGACACATCGTCACGCTGATTGTGCTGGCAGTGAAACCCAGCGGCTTGTTCGCCCGTACCCGTGACGCGTAGGAAAATATAAAAGTGTTTATGCTCAAACAATCAATCTCCCTGGCTCAACCTGCTCTATCACCCGAACGTCGCCTGGCGATTATTGCCGTATTTTTCCTGGTGAGCGCCTTAACTGTGCCGCTTTGGGCCGACTCAGGTATCATGCGCACCCTGATTGAATTTATTTACCTGCTCGCCCTGGCTCAGATGTGGAACCTGCTGGCCGGATACGCCGGGATGGTCTCTATTGGTCAACAAGCCTGGATTGGCCTCGGCGGCTACGCCATGATCGTGTTGGCCGACGACCTGGGCATCAATGTCTTTGTGGCGGTCTTTGTGGCGGGCCTGGTGGCCATGCTCTTTGCTTTACCTACGGCGGTATTGGTCTTTCGGCTGCGGGCCGGTTATTTTGCCATTGGCACCTGGGTCATCGCCGAGGTCTTTCGTCTGCTGGTCGCCAGCAGTACCACCTGGTTGCAGGGGGAGTCGGGCCGTACCCTGGCCGCTTTCGCTGAAATGGGCCGGAATACCCGTGAAATCTGGACTTATTTTATCGCTATTATCATTGGTTTTGGGTCAATTGCCTTAGTCTATTATTTGATGCGTTCCAAACCGGGGCTGGGCTTAACGGCTACCCGCGACTCCGAGGCCGCCGCCGGCAGTGTGGGCATAGATACCTATCGTCTCAAGTTGATGGTCTTTCTGTTGTGCGCTTTTGGCACAGGCGTAATTGGGGGATTGATCTATTTGACGGTTCTTAACATTCGCCCCTCGGCGGCTTTCTCGGTACAATGGACAGCTTTTATGATCTTTATTGTGGTGATTGGGGGCATTGGCACGATTGAAGGGCCGATTATTGGGGCCATCATCTTTTTTATCATCCGCGAATATCTCTCTAACTTTGGTGAGTGGTCCTTTATTTTTTTGGGGGTAACCGCGGTGGTCGTGATGCTTTTTGTACCCCAAGGCGTATGGGGTTTACTACGCCATCGCTTCGACCTGGAGCTTTTTCCGGTGCGGCGACGCTTGCCGCCTCATCTGCAATGAAGATTTGACCCCCTCCCCTAGCCCCTCCCCCGATTCGGGAGGAGGGGCTAGGGGAGGGGGTATTTACGAGGAGTCAAGACCAATGAGTACTGTCATCGTCGTTGGGGCGAGTTACGCCGGCTTAGCCGCTGCTCTGGATTTGCGTCATCGTTTGCCTGCCAATGATACCGTAACCGTTGTTTCTGCCAATGAGAATTTTATTTTTCACCCTTCTTTAATTTGGGTTGCCCAGGGTGAACGAGAACCGGCTGACCTCTCATTTCCGATCCGGCCGGTGTTAGAAGAAGCAGGGATTGAATTTGTCTGCGCTTATCTTGAGGTTATCAATCCTTCAGCTAAAACCGTTTTGCTCAATACGCAGCAAGTGCTCAGTTTTGAT
>CAZRYD010000044.1:0-8956 GCA_964604225.1 uncultured Caldilineaceae bacterium | reverse complement strand
CGCTTGTCCGCGTGAACCTGCGCATGAAACGCCTGATCGCCACCGGCGGCGAATGGGATTGGGACGCTGTTCCGGGGTTGTGGCCCAAGCCCAAAGGGCATACGGTCTCAATCCTGTCCCCATGGGAGGCCATGGCCGCTCGCAGCGAGTGGCAGGCGCTCCTGGCTAACCCCGGCCCGGTGGTCATTGGGGCGGTGCTTAACGCCGGTTTATACGGAGCTGCTTATGAATTTGCCCTCAACCTGGATATTGCTTTGCGCAAAGCAGGCGTACGCGACCAGACCTCCCTCACCTTTGTTACACCGGAACCTTTTCTGGGACATCTGGGGCATGAGGGTCTGGGTAATTCTCGCCAAATTATTGAGGAAGCGTTCGCCAAACAGAAGATTGCGGCGATTACCGAGGCGCAAATCGAGCGGGTTGAAGCTGAGGCGGTGGTGTTGGCTGGCCGACATCAACGGCTACCATCAAAATTCACCATGCTGGTGCCGCCTTTTCTGGGGATCAGACCCGTACGTGAAGTGCCCCGCTTGGGCGATGAGCGGGGGCGTATCCCGGTTGATGATTATTATCGGAGTGTAAGTTATCCCGATGTTTTTGCTTCGGGCGTGGCCATCCAGGTCAAACCGCAAGTCAGGACTTTACTGCCGTGTGATGTCTTGATTCCCGGCACGGTCAGCGCCGAGATGGGGCGAGTGGCTGCGGCCAACATTGCGGCGGATTTAGGTCACGGCGAGTCGATCCGCAAACCGGCGAGCGCCTTAAAATCATTTTACGTCTTAGACTCCGGCTCGCATGGCCTGTTTATGTCGCTGGGCCCACAATCCTGGCTAAACGTGCAACTCAATGTGCCCGGTCCCTGGTCTCACTGGGCCAAAGTGATTGCCGAGAAGTATCAGATGTGGCAGATCCAATCGGGCCGGTACTAATTTCAATGACTGAATTTAACTACACCGTCTATGCCCAAGAAATCATTTTTGCCGCCGGCAGCCTGGCTCGGCTGGGGGAGGCTGCGAATCGCTTTGGCTGGCGGCGGTTGATGCTCTGTACCAGCCCTTCCTTGCGGGCCAGGGGGCATGTGGCTACGATTGAAGCCGCGTTAGGCGCACGGCTGGTTGCCACGTATGAACGCACCCAGTCACACGTGCTCGATTTCCAACTGGCCGAAGTTCTAGAACTAGCCGCGGCGTCAGAGGTTGAGGCCGTCATCGGCCTGGGTGGGGGCAGTCCCATTGGACTGGCCAAGGCGGTCAGTTCTGCCCTGGAAGAGCAGCGCACCGGCCACCCCGCTCGTGCCGCTTTCCCCACCGATCAACCCCTCGTGCCGGTTGTGGCTATTCCAACCACCTACGCCGGCTCAGAAATGACCCCGGTGTATGGCGTCACCCACCAACAAACGGATGGTTCGACCCGCAAAATCACGGTTAGAGATGTCAAGATTGCGCCCAAGTTGGTCATTTACGATCCCTCACTGACCCTCAATCTACCCTCCAGCGTAACCGCAGGGACGGGTATCAATGCGCTGGCGCATTGCATCGAGGCAGTCTATTCGGTGACCCGCCATCCACTGTCTACGGCGGCGGCGTTGAGCGGAATCCAGTACATTACTTGCGCCTTGCCCCGCTGTTATACCCACGGGGACGACCTGGAGACCCGCTCAGATATGTTACTCGGAGCGCACCTGGCTGGAACGGCCCTCGCCAGCGTGGCCATGGGTTTGCACCACGGCCTGTGTCATGTATTAGGCGGGACTGTCGGCGTGCCGCATGGCCTGGCCAACGCTATCATCCTGCCCCGCGCCATGCGTTTCAATCTGGATGCCGCCGCGCCACATTTGGCCCGAGTCGCCGTGGCCATGGGGCTTGAGGTAGCCGGTCAAAGTGACGAGGCTGCCGGCGAAGCAGCCGCCCAGCATGTCTTCAACCTGGTCAGCCAACTAGGGCTGCCGCAGCGTTTGCGGGATACGGGAGTTAGAGAAGCCGACTTGCCTTACCTGGCTCAATTGGCTCTTAAGAGCAGCGCCGTGCAGAGTAATCCCAAGCCTCTGACCGGCGCAGCCCAGGCTGAGGCTATCTTCAGAGCGGCGTGGTGATGATGAATTGAGGCTACCATTTAGGTAGCAGCAGCCTTCGATATGATTTTCGCTTCGCTCAAATCACTCAGGCTGCTACAGCGCACCCTGAGTAGGCCGAAGGCCGTATCGAAGGGTGTGATTTTGGTTTAGCTTAAGTGTTACATTGAGAAAGGAATAAGTTAAATGCGCAATCTAACCGAACAGAATATAACCGAAGCGGTGGTCGATACCTTTACTAATGCCCAAAATCCACGCGTCAAAGAAATCTTGACCAGCCTGGTCAAACATCTTCACGCCTTTGTACGAGAGGTGGAACTGACCGAAGCAGAATGGCTGTACGCGATTCAGTTTCTGACCCGTACCGGCCACATGTGTGACGACAAGCGCCAGGAATTTATTCTGCTGTCGGATACCCTGGGTGTGACCACGCTGAAGGATATTATCAATAATCGGAAACCACCGGGGGTAACCGAATACACCATTTTCGGCCCGTTTTATGTGGAGGGCGCGCCCGAGCTGCCGTTGCTGGCTGATATCGCTGCCGGCACGCCCGGCGAGCCGGTAGTTGTTTCAGGCCGGGTGACCGATCCAGCAGGCAAGCCGCTGGTTGGGGCGCTGCTGGACGTTTGGCAAGCCTCAGCCGAAGGCTTCTACGACGTGCAACTTCCCAACCAAACCGAACTTAATCTGCGCGGCAAATTTCGCGCCGATGCCGAGGGACGCTACGCCTTCCGTACCATCAAACCTTCTTTTTATCCTATTCCCGGCGATGGGCCGGTCGGTCAGATGTTAAGAACGGTGGGCCGCCACCCGTATCGCCCGGCGCACATCCACTTTATTGTTTCCGCCGCCGGTTACGAAGCAATCACCACCGAGCTTTTTGTTGAAGGCGACCCTTATTTGGACTCCGATGCAGTGTTCGGCGTGCGCAATTCCTTGGTGGTGGATTTTGTACGCCACGAGTCGACAGTAGAGGCAGCCCAGTATGGGGTGTCTGTACCATTCTATACGGTAGCGTATGATTTTGTCCTGCAACCTGCAAGCTGACTTTTAACCAATTCTTCTTATTCTCACTTTCAAAGCTCTCGCAACGCCGAATAGTAGCGGCGTCAAGTTCGAGGGCTTTATTTTTTGCTTGCCAATATTGACAAGGGTGTTATTTTTGTGTTATAATGAAAGTAATCGAAAGTAAAAACAAAAAATCGAAAATAAAAAGTTGTGCTAACCTCAAGGGATCTCTATTTAGAAGAACGACGCCAGGAGATACTACGCCGGGTAGATCAGACCGGGCGGGTGTCGGTGGGCGAACTTAGCCAGCAATTGGGCGTATCGGAAGTGACCATTCGGGCAGATTTACAGGCTCTGGCCGAACGAAATCTTATCGTCCGGACCCATGGCGGCGCTATTCCGACTGGCGGCATGTATGATTTGGCTCTGGCCTTGCGCCGGCAGCGGCAAGTGCAAGAAAAAAGTCGCATCGGGCAGGCCGGGGCGGCTTTGGTGCTTGACGGCGACGCTATCTTTCTGGATAGCAGCAGCACCGCTTTGGCGATTGTGCAACATCTCAAAGATCATCGCTATTTGACCATTATCACCAACAGCCTGGCGATTGCGCAGGAAATGCAGGATACGCCCAGCATCAGGGTGGTGATGGCGGGGGGCACGTTGCAGCGGGAAACGGCTTCGTTGATTGGCCTGGACGGGTTGGAGATGTTGCGAAAGTTCAATATTCAAAAAGGTTTCTTTGGAGCGCACGGTCTCAATCTGCCGGAAGGACTGACCGATGTCAGCGCCGACGAGGCCGAAGTGAAGCGCGCCCTGGTCGAGATGTGCCGCCAGACTATCGCCGTGCTGGATGCCACCAAGTGGGGCCGGGTGGGCCTGGCCTCCTTTGCTCGGCCCGAACAGATTAATACCGTCATTACCGACGCCGATGCTCCGGCAGAGTTGATCGAGTCGGTGCGGGCGATGGGAATTGACGTAATTGTTGTTTGACAAAAAGAGTTAGTGAGGTAAAAAACTATGGCTACCGCAGTTGTTATGCCTAAACAGGGTCAAACCGTGGAAAGCTGCCTGATCGTCGGCTGGAAAAAAGCCGTTGGGGATCCGGTCGCTGCCGGAGAAACCATGTGCGAAGTAGAAACCGACAAAGCCCTGCTGGAGGTTGAAAGCCCGGTTTCCGGCACCCTCCTGGCCCTATTTTTTCAGGCGGGCGACGACGTACCGGTCTTAACCAACATTGCTGCCATCGGCCAGCCGGGTGAGGATGTCAGCAGCCTGCGGCCAGCCGGGGCTAAAGCTGAGCCTGTCAGTGCACCGGCAGTGGTCACAAGCGCAGCCGCCTCTTTAACCGCCAAATCAGAGGTTACGCCGATAGTGAGTGCGGAAATGCCGGCAAATACTTTTGTCGGTATTTCGCCCCGAGCCAGAAATTTAGCCCGACAAAAAGGTTTGGAGATGACAGGTCTGCAGGGCAGTGGACCCGGCGGGCGGATTATCGAGCGCGATGTGCAGGCCGCTCTGGCCCACCAACCCCTTATGACCCCCCTGGCCCGGACGATGCTCACGCAAGGGGGTTACACTGTACCGGTGCAGGGTTCGGGGGTGAGCGGCCGGATTATGTCGGACGACTTGGTGGCCGTGGCCGCCCCTGCCGAAGCGTCCAGCCCGATACAGCCGGCGCTTGTGCCTGCGGTTGAAGAAGACGAAGTGCAGGTTATCCCGGTCAAAGGCATCCGCAAGGTGATTGCGGCGCGGATGCTGAATTCCTTGCAAACTACGGCCCAACTGACCCTCAACGGTTCGGCCGATGCCAGGGCTTTATTGGCCTATCGGAAACGGCTGAAAGAGAGCGCTGAGGTGCTGGGTCTGCAGCAAATCACAATCAATGATCTCCTGCTCTTTGTGGTATCGCGAACTTTACCCCAATTTCCTGATCTCAACGCCACCTTTAGCGAGGAGGTAATTAGGCAATACAAAAATGTGCATCTGGGCCTGGCCGTAGACACGCCGCGTGGTCTGATGGTGCCGGTTATCCGCCGCGCTAATACCCTCAGCCTGAAAGAAATGGCCCAGGAGGCCAAGCGTCTGGCCACGGCTTGTTTGAACAGCACGATTTCGACGGATGAGATGAACGGCGGCACCTTTACCGTAACCAACCTGGGTAGTTTCAGCATCGAAAGTTTTACCCCGGTTTTGAACCCGCCCCAGGTGGCAATTTTAGGGGTAGGGAATGTCAATTTGAAGCCAGTGGAGGTTGAGGGCGAAGTGCAATTTATACCGCACCTGGGCTTGTCGCTGACCATCAATCATCAAGTGGTTGACGGCGCGCCTGCCGCTCGCTTTTTGCAGGCGTTGGCCCAGGGGCTGGCGCAATTTGAATTGTTATTAGCATTGTAAGTAGTAGGAAGTAAGAAGTAGGGAGTTTTTTTCGCCCTACTGCCTACTGCTTACTCCTTACTCCCCATTTTTAACCACGAGGAAAATACCATGACCAAGCTAATCACCATTGACCCCGCTGAAGCTCGGCGGCGCGGGGTTATTAAAAGCCAAGAAATACCCATTAATGCCTACGTGTCAGATCCCCAGAAAGAGGCTCAAAAATATGGCCGGGATAACCTGGTGCGGATGTACCGGGATATGGTCTACATCCGCGAGTTTGAGACGATGCTGGATCGAATTAAAAAGGAAGGCGTTTACGAAGGCATCGAATATAACCACAAAGGCCCGGCGCACCTCTCCATTGGACAAGAATCGGCGGCGGTGGGTCAAGCTTACCACCTCAGCCCGGATGATTTCATCTTTGGCTCCCACCGCAGTCACGGCGAAATCCTGGCCAAGAGTTTTTCGGCTATCGAAAAGTTAAGCGAGGCGGAACTGGCCCAAATCATGGGGTCGTACCTGGATGGCGCGGCTTTGCGGGTTGTAGAAAAATTCAGTCTGAGTGACGTGAAATCGCTGGCGATCAATTACACCCTGTACGGCACCCTGGCCGAAATTTTTGGCCGGGCCAACGGCTTCAACAAGGGCATGGGCGGCTCGATGCACGCCTTTTTCCCGCCGTTTGGGGTCATGCCCAACAATGCGATTGTCGGCGGCTCAGGGGATATTGCGGTGGGCGCGGCGTTGTTCAAGCGGGTCAACCGCAAACCGGGTATTGTTATTGCCAATATCGGCGACGCTTCGATGGGCTGCGGGCCGGTGTGGGAGGGCATGATGTTTGCGGCTATGGACCAGTATCGCACCCTCTGGCCCGAAGAGGTGGGCGGCGCCCCGCCAATCTTATTCAATTTTATGAACAACTTTTACGGCATGGGCGGCCAGCCCAAAGGCGAGACGATGGGTTTTGATATTCTGGCTCGCCTCGGGTTGGGGGTCAACCCGGAGGCGATGCACGCCGAGCGGGTGGACGGCTACAACCCTCTGGCCGTGGCCGATGCCGTCGAGCGCAAGCGGAAAGTTTTGGAGGCAGGCCGGGGGCCGGTCTTGCTGGATACGGTGACCTATCGTTTCTCCGGTCACTCGCCCTCTGACGCTTCCTCGTATCGAGACAAGACCGAGGTTGACCTGTGGCGGCAGCACGACGCGTTGGTCAACTTCCGCCAATATCTCCTTGAAAACAGCCACGCCGACGAGGAACAGTTGGATAGTATTACCGTTGACATCACCGACCGGCTGATCAAGGTGCTCCAGGCCGCTGTATCGCCGGAAATTTCGCCGCGAGTCAATACGGCGGTAGACACGATTGGCCAGATGATGTTCTCCAATCAATTCAAGGATCGCCTGGGTGACGGGACGCCGGAAGTGCTCATTCCGAAAGAGGAAAGCCGGCTGAAAGTGACACAGGAGAAATTCCGCTTTGGCCTCGAAAACGGCAAACCGCTGCCCAAGCTAAAAACCTTGACCTACGCCGAAGCGTTATTTGAGGCCATGCTTCACCGCTTCTATGAAGACCCGACCATGATTGCCTACGGCGAGGAAAATCGGGATTGGGGCGGGGCGTTTAGCGTCTATCGCGGCCTGACCGAGTGTTTGCCTTATCAGCGTCTGTTCAATTCACCCATTTCCGAGGGAGCAATTGTCGGCACGGCGGTGGGCTATGCCCTGTGCGGCGGCCGGGTGGTGGCCGAATTGATGTATTGCGACTTCATGGGCCGGGCCGGGGATGAGATTTTCAACCAGATGGCCAAGTGGCAATCCATGTCGGCCAATGTGCTGCAAATGCCGCTGGTGCTGCGGGTCTCGGTTGGTTCCAAATATGGGGCGCAGCACTCGCAGGATTGGACCTCTATTGTGGCCCACATTCCGGGCTTGAAGGTGATGTTCCCGGCCACGCCTTACGACGCCAAGGGCATGCTCAACCTGGCCCTACGCGGCACCGATCCGGTGGTCTTTTTTGAAAGCCAACGTCTCTACGCCGAGCCGGAAATCTTGGTCGAAGGCGGCGTGCCGCTGGAGTATTACGAGGTGGAAATGGGCGCGCCGGCCATCCGGCGCACGGGGCAGGATTTGACGATTGTAACCATCGGGGCCACGCTTTACCGGGCTCTGGATGCGGCCAAAGAGTTGGAGGAAAAGTATCACCTCTCCGCCGAGGTGATTGACGCCCGCTTTATCAACCCGCTCAACTACGAGAAGATCGTCGAGTCGGTCAAAAAGACCGGTAAAGTGGTGCTGGCTTCGGACGCCTCCGAACGCGGCTCTTTCCTGCACACAATGGCTTCGAATATCAGCCAACTGGCTTTTGATTATCTCGATGGTCCGGTCGCTGTGGTGGGCGCGCGCAACTGGATTACTCCGGCGGCGGAATTAGAGGAGGCTTTTTTCCCGCAAAAAGAGTGGATCCTTGATACTATCCACGAGCGGGTTTTACCCTTGCCAGGGTACCAGGTATCTACGGTGCAAACGAATGCTGAAATACTGCGGCGCAATCGGCTGGGGATTTAGATCAATTTCTCGCCTTAGATTTTAGCGTTTTTGGCAGGTTGGCGGGCTGGAAGATGAGTAATTTTCCAGCCCGCCAACCGGTTTTTATCTCATCGCCAATTTGATATCTGAATTGTTTCATGCCAATTTGACCCGCTGACATCGCTGCAAATAGGTGAGACTCAGCGGTGCAAAACCTCCGCCAAATCCGTTAATTTACTGATTGCCATGGTTGGAACAAACCCCAGTTCATCCAGGGGATTGGCCGCCCGATTGACCCAAAAGGTCCGAAAGCCAAAGGCCGCCGCGCCAATGATGTCGAAAGAGTTGGAAGATACAAAACCAATCTCGTTTGGCTCTAGCTCTAATTGGTCGACCACCAGTTGATAAACCTGCGGGCTGGGCTTGTAAATTTTTACCTCGTCCACGCTGATCACGTGGGCGAAAATGTCCTGCAAATTGGCGTTGGACACCACCGCCAGCAGCATCGGGGGCGAGCCATTGGATAAAATCGCCAGGGGATAATCAGCCAGCGCAGCCAGAGCCTGGGGAACTTCTGGATAGACATCAAGCTGAAGATACGCCCCCATCAGGCGGGTCTGTTTGGCGGAGTCGCACGGCAGTTTGAGCGCCCGGCAAGTAAAGCGCAGCGCCTTCAGGGTAACTTCCCAAAAATCCTCGTAGCGGCCCATTAGACTCAGCAGCCAGGTGTACTCCAACTGCTTGGCCCGCCAGAGCTGGCTCAAGGCTGGTCCCTGAGCCGGGAACAGCTCATCGCCCAACGAAATAACCGAGTGGATATCAAACAGCGTCCCATAAGCGTCAAACACTACGGCTTTGACTTGTTGGCTCCCTGTCATTTTTGGCTAACCTCCCCTATTCGAAAATTATTTGATTGGATACCGGTGCTGGACCGAGCACTCTCGCTCAAACAGGTGGACGATATGCCCAGATACA
>CAZRYD010000043.1:6639-27622 GCA_964604225.1 uncultured Caldilineaceae bacterium | reverse complement strand
CCACGCACCGCCACCGTTACCCGCAAAACGGGCGAAACGGATATCGAAATTACGCTCAACCTGGACGGTTCCGGCCGGGCCGACATCGCCACCGGCGTGGGCTTTCTGGACCACATGCTGCACGCCCTGGCCCGGCACGCCCGCTTTGATTTGAAAGTCCGGGCTAAAGGCGACCTGCACATTGACGAGCACCACACCGTCGAGGATGTGGGTATTGTGCTGGGGCGGGCCCTGGCCGAAGCGTTGGGCGAGCGCAAGGGCATTACCCGTATGGGCCACGCCATTGTGCCCATGGACGAAGCCCTGGCCCTGGTGGCCGTCGACTTTGGCGGGCGGGGCTATTTTGTCTTCGAGGGCGCCTTTAGCACTGACCGCATCGGCCAGGTAGGCACTTCCCTCATCCCCCACTTTTTTGAGAGCCTGGCCCACGAAGGCCGGCTGAATCTACACGCCCGGCTGCTGGCCGGCGTTGACGACCATCATCGGGCCGAAGCGCTGTTCAAAGCCCTGGCCCGGGCCCTGGATATGGCCGTGCGCCGGGATGATCGTTTGGCCGGACAATCCCCCAGCACCAAAGGAACCTTGATCGCCTAGACCGAGGACCGGAGATATCAATCATGACCGGTCTCCGGTCGGCGGCCTTCGGTCATTCTGGCTAAAAGAGAGCGGATAGAAAAGCTGACCATGACCAAAATCGTAATCGTTGACTACGGGGTAGGCAATTTTAGAAACGTGCAGAAAGCGTTTGAAGCGGTGAGCGCGGCCGCCGAGATTAGCGACTCGGTGGCGCAGGTCGAGCAGGCCGAGGCGGTGGTGCTGCCCGGCGTGGGTGCTTTTGGCGACGCCATGCGCCACCTGCGCGAGCGCGGGCTGGATCAGCCGGTGCTGGCCGCGGCTCAAGCCGGTAAACCCTTGTTTGGCATTTGTGTCGGGCTGCAACTGCTTTTTGATGAAAGCGAGGAGATGGGGCAGCATCAAGGGCTGGGGATTTTGCCCGGCAAGATAGTTCGCTTCCCGAATAGACCGGGGCTGGCCGTGCCGCACATGGGCTGGAATCAAATCGAACCGGCGCGAGATCATCCGCTGCTAAAACAGATCAGCCCCGGCGATTTTGCCTACTTTGCCCACTCTTATTACGCCGTTCCGGCCAATCCCGCCGACATCATTGCCTGTACCGATTACGGCCAGCCCTTCGCCACGGTGGTGGGCCGGGCTAATGTCTGCGCTATTCAATTTCACCCGGAAAAGAGCCAGCAAGTGGGGCTGCAAATCTTGAAGAATTTTGTAGAATTTGCTGGTAGGTAGCAGGTTTTTGCGCTTCATGATCAGGGGTAGAAATGCACATCTTTGCGGCAATTGATTTAAAAAACGGCCAATGTGTCCGGCTGACTCAGGGAGATCCCAACGCCGAAACGGTCTATAGCAACGACCCGGCCGCCATAGCCGAAAAATGGGTGGAAATCGGAGTGGATTGGCTGCACGTGGTCAATCTGGACGGCGCATTTGGCGACCCGGAAAAATCGGCCAAAAATATTGACGCCTTGCAGACCATTTTGGATCGGGTCACCACGCCGGTGCAATTTGGCGGCGGGTTGCGCAGCCCCGAAGATATCGCCCGGGCCCTGGACCTGGGGGTCAGCCGGGTCATCATCGGCTCGATGGCCGCCGACCGCCCCCGGCAGATGC
This sequence comes from uncultured Caldilineaceae bacterium, assembly GCA_964604225.1. Lineage (GTDB taxonomy): Bacteria > Chloroflexota > Anaerolineae > 4572-78 > J111 > DSQQ01. Next base: position 25,936 of record CAZRYD010000043.1, on the reverse strand, counting down.
TGGACGTGCTGGGCCAGTTTGGCCCGGAACAAATTGTATTGGGATTGGATGTCAAAGATGGCAAGGTGGCCACCCACGGCTGGCGGCAACTGGCCGAAACCAACGCCCTGAAGTTGGTCCAACTGATCCAAACGGCCGGCCTGACCCACGTGATTTACACCGATATTTCGCGCGACGGCATGTTGAGCGGCCTCAACCTGGAAGCGACGGTGGCTCTGGCCCGCGCCGGGAACGCCGCAGACTCACCGCACCGCTTTAAAGTGATTGCTTCGGGAGGTGTGGCCGGAATCGAGGATGTCCGGCGGGTCAAAGCGGTTGAACACGAAGGCGTCGAAGGACTCATTATCGGCAAGGCCCTCTACACCGGGGCAATCGATCTGGCCGAGGCCATGCGGGTAGCGCACGGGGAAGCATGAAAATTCCTCGTTATTTGCTTACAAATGCCCGCAAAAATACTCGCCATTCGCTCATTCGCTGACTCGCTGACTTGCTGGAGGACTTAGCTTGATTGTTCAAATTTATGCCGCCACTTCGGTGGCTGATGCTTTGAAAATGGTGGATTTGGGGGTTGACCAGGTTGGGTTTGTGGCCGGGGATTATGGGCAGGTTTACGGGGAGTTAACTTTTATCCAGGCGCGAGCCATTACCGAGACCTTGAAGGGCAAAGCGGCAGCATCGGCTCTAACCATGAGCACCGACGTAGCCGAAATTCTCCGCATGGCCGAGGCGGTGCAGCCCGACATCATCCATATTTCCAGCGATACCGAGGCCGTCGGAGTGGAAGCTATGCAGGAGCTACGCCGGCAGCTCCCGGCCAACGTGGCCCTGATGAAAGCCATTCACGTTGGCGGGCCGGAGAGCATCGCCGTGGCCCTAAAGTTTGCCGCTGTGGCCGAGATGCTACTGCTGGATACCAAAGTCGAAGGGATGCCGGGGGTCGGGGCCACCGGCGTGGCCCACGATTGGAACATCAGCCGGGAGATTGTGGCTCAGGTTGGCAAGCGGGCCAGGGTCATTCTGGCCGGCGGGCTTATCCCCGAAAATGTCGGCGCAGCCATTGAGGCCGTCCGCCCCTGGGGGGTCGATAGCAACACCGGTACCAATCTCCCCGGCGACCCGGTGGCGAAGGATTGGCCGCGGGTGCGAGAGTTTGTCAAGCAGGCCAAGATAGAATGTGATGCGTGAATAATTCTTTACGTATCACGCAACTTTTAGGTAATCCAAAACGGAGACCCTATGTTAGCCAAAAGAATCATTCCCTGCCTGGACGTGAAAGACGGGCGAGTGGTCAAAGGGATCAATTTTGTTAATTTGCGCGATGCCGGCGATCCGGTGGAGCAGGCCCAGATTTATAATCGCGAGGGGGCCGATGAACTGGTCTTTTTGGACATCACTGCCTCGCACGAGGGGCGCGGCCTGATGATTGACATCGCCCAGCGCGTGGCCGAGAGCGTTTTCATTCCCTTCACCGTCGGCGGCGGCATCGGCAGCTTGAGTGATATGCACGCCATCATCTCCACCGGCGCGGATAAAGTCAGTATCAACACGGCGGCGGTGCGCAACCCCGGTTTGATTACCGAGGGAGCGACAGCCTTCGGCAGCAATGCTATCGTCGTGGCCATTGACGCCCGCAAACGGTTGGATGGTCCCGGCTGGGAAACCACGACCCACGGCGGGCGGCAGCGCACCGGGCTCGACGCGGTCGCCTGGGCCAGGGAATGCCAGGAGCGCGGCGCGGGCGAAATCCTGCTGACCAGTATGGACACGGACGGCACCAAAGCCGGTTTTGACCTGGAACTAACCCGCGCCGTGACCAATGTGGTCACGATTCCGGTCATCGCCTCTGGCGGGGCGGGGGCGCTGGCTCATTTTGCGGCGGTCATCAGCGAAGCCCACGCCAGCGCCGCCCTGGCCGCCAGCCTGTTTCATTTTCAGGAACTGTCTATTCAGCAGGTCAAGGATTATTTGACCGAGCGGGGTATCCTGGTGCGGCAGAAAAAATTAGAAATAAGAGATTAGAAAAAGAGATGTCATTTCTCCCTGCGGTCGAAATCCCTACAGAGCTGCAATTTAGTGAAGCTGGCCTCATCCCGGCTATTGTCCAAGACGCCACCAGCGGCCAGGTACTCATGTTAGCCTGGATGAACGCGGCAAGCCTGCGGCTGACGCTGGAGCAGGGCGAAACCTGGTTTTGGAGCCGCAGCCGGGGTGAGTTGTGGCACAAGGGAGCTACCAGTGGCAATATCCAAACTGTCCGCGAGATTTTTTATGATTGTGACGGCGATACCCTCCTGGTGAAGGTGGACACGGCCGGGCCGGCCTGCCATACCGGTGAGGTGAGTTGTTTTTTTAGGAAGATTTGAGGTTGGGCAATCATAGCCAGAGCTTAAGCGAAAACTTCATGAGTATTGTATAATAGCTTCAACCAATGAAGTATAACCTCATTTAAGGAGAACTTTAATGACAGTAACCGCCGTTGTCGGGGCACAATGGGGCGACGAAGGTAAGGGTCGGGTGGTGGACGCCCTGGCCGAGCAAATGGAGTGGGTGATTCGCTTTCAGGGCGGCGACAACGCCGGGCACACCGTAGTCAATGATTATGGAGAATTCAAACTCCATCTGATTCCCTCGGGTATTTTTTACCCTCAGGTCAAGTGTCTCATCGGCACGGGCTGTGTGGTTAATCCCGCCGTTTTGATCGAAGAGCTGGAAGCCCTGGAAGCCGCCGGGGTAAAAACCGACAACCTGTTTATTTCTGAACGGGCCCACATGGTCATGCCCTATCATCGGCTGTTGGATGGGTTGCAGGAGTCGGCTTCGGGCAAAAGCGCTATCGGCACGACCAAGCGGGGCATCGGCCCGGCTTATAGCGATAAAGGGGCCAGGCGAGGGCTGCGCCTGGGCGACTTGCTGCGCCCGGATTGGCTGGAGGCCCGGCTGGATCAGACCATCGAATTTGCTAACCGCGAGCTGGTCCATTTTCAACAAGCGCCGCTTGACCCAGGCCAACTGCTGGCGCTATGCTTCGCCTGGCGTCAAAAACTGGAGCCGCGGCTGATTGATCCCCTGCCCTCGATTCGCCAGGCTTATGAGCGCGGAGCCAATATTTTGCTGGAAGGGCAACTGGCCGCCATGCGCGATCTCGATTGGGGCACCTACCCTTATGTGACCTCATCCAACCCCACGGCCAGCTTTGCCCCGGTAGGAGCCGGCTTGCCGCCCCAGGCGCTGAGTCAGGTAATTGGTGTGGTTAAGGCTTACACCACCGCGGTGGGCGCCGGTCCAATGCCAACCGATCAAGAAAACAATGAAATAGCCAAATGGTTACGCGAAAATGGACGCGAGTATGGCGCAACTACCGGGCGGCCCCGGCGCTGCGGCTGGTTCGATGCGGTGGCGCTCAACTACGTGGCTTATCTCAACGGCTTTACTCAGTTAGCCATCACCAAGCTTGATGTACTGGACGGTCTGCCCGAATTGAAAATTTGCACCGGTTATCGTCTGCCCAACGGTACGATCATTCAACACGTGCCCGATACGCCAATCTACGAGACGGTTGAACCCATTTACGAAAGCTGGCCTGGCTGGCCCGAAAACTCCACCACTCACGCCCGCACTTGGGCCGACCTGCCGGAAGCGGCGCAACGCTACCTCAATCGAATTGAAGAATTGGCCGGAGTGTCCATCCGTTATATCTCGGTCGGCCCCAAACGAGCAGAAATGTTTGCCAGGTAGCCGTGTTGCAAAGAAAATCTTAACTGCTACCCTGCGACCTGGCTACCTTTTCATAGGTGTTAAATGAATGATTTTTTGACCAAACTGGCGGAGTTGATCGCCGACCGCAAAGCCCATCCCAAGGCAGGCTCATACACCAATCAACTGTTGGCCGATAAAGCCAAAGCGGCCCAAAAAGTCGGCGAGGAAGCCACTGAGGTGATCGTTGCGGCGCTGGCTCAGACGCCAGAGCGTCTAACTGAGGAGATGGCTGATTTGATTTATCACAGCCTGGTGCTGCTGGAAACCAGAGATGTGCGCTGGGCTGATGTGGTGGCAGAGCTGGAAAAACGGCATAAATAAATTATGGGGGGACTGCGTAAGCAATTTATCTCAAATCACTTATTTTTATGGTAAATCCCCCCAATTTTTGGGGTTGATTCTTGGTGTCTTTTGGGTAATATTAAGAATGTTAAAATTTTAACATTTTCTTAACATTTATAAGGGCAGCCAATTATGATCGCCGAATCTCATCAACCCCTCATCGAACAAAAACAAAAGCTCCTACACCAGCATCGCCGCAACTTAAACTATTTAGACCAACAGGCGGCCTTCTATGGTTATAATGTCCCGCTAGAAATCCACAATGCGCTTGTCGTCGAGCAAGAGCAGGTTTCGCTCCTGGAACGGGATTTAGCGGCTCTAGGCATTTCACCCCAACCCAAAGCAAGCTGGCAAGCCTTGATCATTGACGTCGACACGGATTGGCGGAAGATTATCGCCGACAAGGTTAACCGCTTGGGGGGTGCGGCTATCGAAGGCCAGACCGTGCCGCCGGCGGAGCAGGTCGAAACTCTGGCCAATTGCGCTGTAGCCATTGTTGGCGTGACGCCGCACATACAAAATGACCCGTCGATTAGAGAATGGATCAAGGCTGTGGTAAAATTGAGTTATACCTTGCCCTTGATTCTGCTGGCGAGTTTGGAAGATCGGGACACGCCCATTGCCTTACGCCAGGCTCTACGCGAGAGCAACATCAACGTTAAGCCAACCACAATCTTCAAAGAGAATTTTGATACATACTGGTTCTCGCAAGTTCTGAATCAAATTTTGGTCACCGAAAGGCTCATTGGATTTGGGTAATCGAAGGGGTACGTTTTTAGTCCTCATCGTTGTGCTTTTTGTGGCCGTATTGGCGGCGGTGGGGTTTATCGCCTTCCGCCTGGGCCAGCAAAGGCTGGCCTGGCCCACAGACGGGGAACGCGCCACCACCGACATTGTGCTTACCTCTCCTACAGCAGTAACGACCCCACCTGTACCGCCCCCTATTGTTACCAACACGCCCACCGCTACGCCAACCCCCAGCCCCACTCCTGGCCCCACCAACACCCCCACCCCAACCCCTACCAACACCCCCATTCCTTCGCCCACACCCATTATTCTGGATATTTCCGAGTTAGGTCGCCTGGAAACCACCGAGTTTGCCATGCGCACGGTGATTGACCTGGAAAAGGACCCCAGCAACCTGTGGGAAAAGATTGTGGGCACCGATAAATTGATGTTGATTGCCGAAGGCGAAGTTGTCGCCGGCTTTGATTTGCAGAAGGTAGATCAAAAGAAAGACATCCAGGCGCGGGGTACCACCATCAAAATTACCCTGCCGCCGCCCGAAATTCTGTACAGCCGGATTGACAACGAAAAAAGCTATGTCTACGAGCGCAAAACCGGCCTGCTGGTCAAGCCCGATCCCACCCTCGAAAGTCGCGCCCGGCTGCTGGCTGAAAAAAACCTGATCGAATGGGCCGAACAGCGCGGCATTTACTCAAAAGCCGAGGTATCCGGTCGCGCTTATCTGGAGAACTTTTTGCGCTCGCTGGGCTTTACCGACATCACCATTGAGGTTAAGGAGAAGGGGTTGTGAATCGACAATCACAGCGACAGTATGTGGTCTGGGGAGGTATTGCCTTAGCAGCTATCATCGGCATGGCCTTGATTGCCTTTTTTATGGGGCGCCTTTTCCCACCCTCTCTACCCCCTACACCGACTCCAGTACCGACTAATACTCCGCTACCGCCACCTGTGGTAACTATCCAAAGTATCAAGGCACAAGCCAAATTAGCTACCGTAGAATACAACTCAGTGGCCGAAATCTATCGTGAAAATGTTCCGGCAGGTTGGCTCAATGGTCTTTTAGGCGCCAAAGAACGCCTGCTCATGCTGGTTTATGGGGATGTCCAGGCTGGCTTTGATCTGGAAAAATTAAGAGATGAAGACTTGTGGACCGACGGCCAGCGTGTCCGGCTGGTCCTTCCTGCTCCCGAGATCCTTAGTACGAGTATTGACTTTGATCGAACTCATATTGTTTATTATGAAAACAATTTGATTCTCGAAAAAAACAACCCCAACTTGCAAGGTGAAGCCCTTGAGGATGCTCAAAAAGCCATTACTCAAGCCGCCCTTGAAGCAGGGGTGCTCAATAAAGCCAACGATTACGGCAAGCTCTACTATGAAAACTTTCTGCGTTCGCTCGGCTTCAGCGAGGTTGAGGTGGTGACCAACGCGCAGATATTTAAAAAGTAAGTTCCTCGGCTTGGTTTAAATCATCCGTGTTACGCAGACCCGTAAGCCAACGGAACACGCCACACACGCCAAAATTAAATTTAAATAAAAGGATATATTTTTGGAGTCACTATGCCTACAGCTTTATTTTCAGTTTCAGACAAGGTTGGATTGGTTGACTTTGCCCGCAGCCTGGCCCAATTGGGCTGGAACTTTATCGCCAGCGGCGGCACAGCTAAAGCTTTGAGCGAGGCTGGACTAACTGTCACCGATGTGGCCCAGGTAACCGGCGCACCCGAAATGTTGCAGGGGCGGGTCAAAACGTTGCACCCGGTCATTCACGCCGGCATTCTGGCCCGGCCCACCGAAGAAGATCGAGCCGAACTGGCCGAGCACCATATCACCGAGATCGATATGGTGGTCTGCAATCTCTATCCTTTTCAACAAACCATTACCCAACCCAATGTCTCGCTCAACGAAGCGGTTGAGCAGATTGACATCGGCGGGGTGACGCTCTTACGCGCCGCAGCCAAAAATTTTGTCAGGGTCACGGTGATTTGTGACCCTGCGGATTATGCCGCCATCGCTACAGAACTGCATCAAAACAATTTCATTGCGACAGCTCGTCGGGCGGAATTGGCCCGCAAAGCCTTTGCCCACACCGCCCGCTACGATGCCGCTATCACCAACTTTCTGGCCGGTCAGGCCAGGAGTGACCTGCCGCCGATGCTGACCCCTTCGCTGGTCAAAGTCCAGGAGATGCGTTACGGTGAGAATCCCCATCAAGCCGCGGCGCTCTATGCCACCGACGAAACTATGGGTCCGCTCGGCGGGACGCTGCTGCAAGGTAAGGCGCTTAGCTACAATAATATGCTGGATTTGGACGCAGCCTGGCAAGCGGTCCAGTCGTTTCACGAGCCGAGCGTGGTCATCGTCAAACATCTCACACCCTGTGGCATTGCCAGCGCCGCCGACCTGACCACGGCTTTTCCGCTGGCGCTCGCTTCCGACCCGGTCAGTGCCTTTGGCGGGGTTATTGCCGTCAACCGGGAGTTTGATGAGGGCACGGCCAACGCGCTGGGAGACCTGTTTGTCGAAGCGATTGCCGCCCCGGCCTTTAGCCAGGCCGCCAGAGAAATTTTAGCCAGCCGCAAAAATTGCCGCCTGGTCGAGATACCCGAACCCATTGTCACCGCCGTCGAGTTTCGGACGGTGGCCGGTGGTATTCTGGCTCAACAACGCGATTACGGCGATCCGGCCGGTACGGAGTGGCAGGTTGTCACCACGCGCCAGCCTTCGCCCGCAGAAATGACCGCGCTCAAATTTGCCTGGGTGGCTGGCCAGCATGTCAAAAGCAACGCGATTGTTTTTGCCACAGGCACAGCCACCATTGGCATTGGCGGTGGCTTGCCCAGCCGGGTTGACTCGGTTAAGCTGGCTGCGACCAAGGCCGGCGAAAAAGCCAAAGGCGCAGTCATGGCCTCCGATGCCTTTTTCCCCTTCCCCGATGGCCTTGAAGCTGCCGCGGCCGCCGGAGTCACCGCTGTGATTCAGCCGGGCGGTTCGGTACAGGATCAGGCGGTCATCGAGGCGGCCAATCGGCTGGGGCTGGCAATGGTCTTTACCGGCGTCCGGCATTTCAGGCATTGATAATATTCAATCGCTCTCACGGGTAAGGCGTAAAACTTAAGGATTTTCCAGGACAATCATTACGTCTTAGGCTTTGATGAAGTGGGTCAATTTTTAAGCCGTACAGAAATCCTTATCAACATTGATTGGTAAGGATTTTTGGTTAAAAGATGTTAAACCAAAAATCGAATCATTTCTCTGCCCAGACGTATAATTCAATGAAAGCCAACATTCAATCTGGTGAATTGTCTTTTTTGGGGTAGTTCTCACCCAAAGGTAATAGTGGATTAGCTGGAATCTGGTTTGGAATTTTCCAAGCACTTTGCTAGAATATCCATATGGCTTGAGTTTGCAGACAATAAACGCTCGAATGTTCTAGCGAACCTGTTTAAAGTTTGAGCAACGGTCAGCATTGTAAAAATCGTAATTTAATTCCTCAAAATCTTCCCGTCGTCCCGGAGGCTAGAACTCGTGTCGTGACGCAAACCGACAGAAAGGCGTGATGGTCAATCTTGCCAGGTTTCAGGTTTGGAGTGTGCGCAATGGGTACAAGCTGTGGGAAAAATCTGCCACGCCGACAACTGAATAAGGTGGTCTCACCTGGCCCACCAAAAATCACTACTGGGTTTAGCTCCAATACTTTTAAAATAAGGCTGTAGCATGGGGCCTTACCGCTAGGGGGCCTTCCGGCTCTGCCCGCCCACAAGGGGTTAAACTACGTTATTTGAAAGCTATTGGATTTAGCGCTTATTTCTGAAAGGATGTCAGGCTCTATGAGTTAAACATCACCAAGCAACTACGACTATTTTCCCAGGCAATACGGTTAGAATTGAATAGTTTTTTCACGCCGCATTTACTGATAGCTATTCTTAAAGATGGTATATTTACGCTTAGATCAATGTTAAAGGATTGTAGGCAATAAGCCCGTTAAGGGCAGGAGGAGCAAATGGCAGTTAAAAGTGGAGCTTCTTTGTTACGGTTAGTCGGTGAGATGCAAGATCAGAAACGCTTTCAGGAACTCAACTGGAGCGGTTCATTTCAGGATTATTTGGACATTGCAGCTAAAAACCCACGCATCACCCGCAATGCTTTCCAGCGTATCTACGATATGATTATGGAATACGGTCTTGAAGAGTTTGAAGATGCCAAGAAGCGCCTAACTCGTTATCGCTTTTTCGGTGACTCATCTTTTGACGGCGATGACGCCATCTTTGGTCTGGAAATTTCGCTGATGCGCCTGGTCAACTTTTTCAAGGCAGCCGCTAAAGGCTATGGCACCGAAAAACGGGTATTATTGCTGCACGGCCCGGTCGGTTCATCCAAAAGCACCATGGTGCGCCGCTTGAAGCGAGGGATGGAACATTACAGTCGCACCGATGCTGGTGCTCTTTATACCTTTGATTGGTATCTAGGCGACCTACCCGACGACGACGAAATTTCATCCGACTTTTACAAAGTGGGTACAGGCCAGACCATTTTGACTGGCCATACGACCCAAATTGGCGACCTGGCCCTGGCCCCCGCCAAAATCGAAGCGGGTCGCGAGGGACTAAAGCCAGAATGGGAACCCTGCCCCATGCACGAAGAGCCCTTGCACCTTATTCCTCTGGAAATGCGCGAGCATTTTGTGGCCAGCTTTAACGAAGGCTGGCCTGACGAAGAGCAAATTCGTATCGTCGGCGACCTGTGCCCCCCCTGCCGCTATCACCAGCGCGAGTTGATGCGCCGCTATGGAGGCGATTGGACCAAGATGGTCCGCCATATCCGGGTGCGCCGCCTGGTCTTCAGTGAGCAGGACCGGATCGGCATCGGCACTTTCCAGCCCAAGGACGAGAAGAATCAGGACTCGACCGAACTGACCGGCGATATCAACTATCGCAAAATCGCCATCTACGGCAGCGACAGCGATCCACGCGCTTTTAACTTCGACGGTGAGTTCAACATCGCCAATCGGGGCATCATCGAATTTATCGAAATGCTCAAGTTGGATGTCGCTTTCCTGTACGACCTGCTGGGGGCCAGCCAGGAACACAAAATCAAATCCAAAAAATTCGCTCAAACCGATATTGACGAAGTCATCATCGGTCACACCAACGAACCAGAGTACCGCCGCCTGGAGAACAACGAGTTTATGGAGGCACTCAAAGACCGGACGGTTAGAATTGACGTGCCCTACATCACCAAACTCAAGGATGAAATCCGCATTTACGAACGCGACTTCAATCCCCAGAAAGTGGCGGTGCATATTGCCCCGCACACGCTAGAAATGGCCGCCATGTGGGCCGTGCTGACCCGGCTGGAGGAACCTAAAAAAGCCAACCTGACCATGCTGCAAAAGCTCAAGTTGTACGATGGTAAATCGCTGCCCGGCTTCACCGACGACAACATCAAGGAATTGCGTAAAGAAGCCCAGCACGAAGGCATGGAAGGTATCAGTCCACGCTACGTGCAAGACAAAATCAGCAATGCCCTGGTAAATTACCAACAGGATGGTTACATCAACCCCTTCATGGTTCTCAACGAACTGGAGTCGGGTCTCAAAAACCATCCCCTGATTACCAGCGATGATGATCGCCAACGCTATCGCGAACTGTTGGCTGTAGTCAAAGAGGAGTATACTGAGATTGTGAAGAACGAAGTTCAACGCGCCATCAGCGCCGACGAAGAAGCGATCAAACGGCTGTGCGCCAACTACATTGATAACATCAAAGCCTACACCCAGCACGAGAAAGTGGTCAACAAGTTTACCGGCCAGGCCGAAGAACCCGACGAGCGGCTGATGCGCAGCATCGAGAAGAAAATTGATATCCCCGAAAGCCGTAAAGACGACTTCCGGCGCGAGATTATGAACTACATCGGCGCGCTGGCTATCGAAGGCAAGACTTTTGATTATCGAACCAACGAGCGGCTGCACAAGGCCCTGGAACTCAAACTATTTGAAGATCAGAAGGACAGCATCAAGCTGACCTCCCTGGTAAGCCGCGTTGTTGACAAGGATACCCAGGAGAAGATTGACGTGGTCAAAGCCCGCCTGGTGAAAAACTTTGGCTACAACGAGCAAAGCGCCACCGACGTGCTGAACTACGTCGCCAGTATCTTTGCGCGAGGCGACGCCAGCGAATAGACAAATAGGTGAATGAGCGAAAGGGTATAAAAATATTCACCATTCGCTCATTCACCATTCCCCAGATGAAAGGACGTATGCAAAGAGTCCAACGTGATCTTAACCGTTTCCGCCATATTGTGCGGGGACAGATCAAAAAAAATCTACGCAAGTACATGTCGCAGGGGGAACTCATTGGCCGGCAGGGCAAGAAACTGGTGAGTATTCCCCTGCCCCAAATTGACATCCCCCAATTCCGCTACGGAGCCAAGCAAGGTGGCGGCGTCGGCCAGGGTGAGGGCGAGGTAGGCACGCCTATCGGCCAGGGCGACCCACAATCGGGGCAGGGCCAGGCCGGCAGTGAGCCGGGCCAGCACATCCTGGAAGTGGACATCAGCCTTGAAGAATTGGCCCAGATTTTGGGCGAAGAGTTACAACTGCCCAACATCGAACCCCGGGGCAAGAAAAACATCACCAGCGAGCGCAGCAAATATAATCGCATTCGCCGGGTTGGTCCTGATAGTCTGCTGCACTTTAAACGCACCTATAAAGAAGCCCTGCGGCGGCAGATCAGCAGCGGCGAATACAACCCCGACAATCCCATTGTCGTCCCCATTCGCGAGGATGCTCGCTACCGCTCTTGGAGAGATGAACTGCTGCCCGAAAGCAACGCCGTCATCATCTATATGATGGACGTGTCCGGCTCTATGGGCACCGAGCAAAAAGAATTGGTACGTATGACCGCTTTCTGGATCGAGACCTGGCTGCGCAGCCAGTACAAGCAGATTGAAATATGCTACATTGTCCACGATGCGGCGGCCAAAGAAGTCGACCAGCAGACCTTTTACCATCTCCGCGAGGGCGGCGGCACCAAGATTAGCAGCGCCTATAAACTTTGTAACGAGATTATTGATGAGCGCTACTCGCCGCAGGAGTGGAACATTTACCCGTTTCACTTTAGCGACGGCGACAACTGGGGCGATGGCGACACCCACATGTGCGTCGAACTATTGGAAAAAGAGTTATTACCCAAAAGCAACCAGTTCTGTTATGGCCAGGTTCGCAGCAGCTATGGCTCCGGCAGCTTTGCCCACGATCTGACTCATTGGCTGGGCGACGAAGAGGATCTGGTGGTCAGCGAAATTATGGGGCGGGACAACATTTATGATGCTATCAAGAGTTTTTTGGGGAAGGGACGCTAAATGAAAAAGACGCGCCTTCCCACCGATTTGCAGGCCGCCTGGGAACAGATTGAGCAACATGCCATCGAATATGGGCTGGATTTTTTTCCGATTATCTTTGAGGTCCTTGATTACAAAACTCTGTACGAAGTAGCGGCCATGGGCGGCTTTCCAATCCGCTATCCTCACTGGCGCTTCGGCATGGAATTCGACCAGCTTTCCAAGGGTTATACCTACGGCCTGAGCGTCATCTACGAGATGGTGATTAACACCGATCCCTCCTATGCCTATCTGTTGGAAGGCAACGAGATGGTCACCCAAAAAATGGTGATGGCTCACGTGGCGGCGCACGTAGACTTCTTTAAGAACAACATGTGGTTTGCCCCTACCAACCGGAAAATGCTCGACGAGATGGCCAACCATGCCAGCCGGATCCAGCGTCTGATCAACCGCCATAGCTACGAAATGATCGAGGATTTTATTGACGTCTGCCTGTCGCTGGAAAATTTAATTGACTATCATGCCCCTTATATCAAGCGGCCCGAAGCGCAAACCGCCACCTCGATTGCGGTGGAAGAAGATGAAGCGCCGCCGGTCGAAGGTCTCAAGGTTGAGCGCAGTTATATGCGCAACTACATCAACCCGCCGGAGTTTATGGAACAACAGCGCCAGAAACTGGCCGAGGAGCAACAGAAGGCCCGCCACTTTCCCGAAAATCCCCAGAAAGACATTTTACTTTTCTTGCTCAACTACGCCCCTCTGGAACGCTGGCAGCACACCATCCTTGAAATTATCCGTGACGAAGCCTATTATTATGCGCCCCAGGGTATGACCAAAATTATGAATGAGGGTTGGGCTTCGTATTGGCACAGCCAGATTATGACCCAAAAGGCGCTGACCGACTCCGAGGTGATTAGCTTTGCCGATCACCACGCCGGAGTTGTGGCCACCAGTCCTGGCCGTTTAAACCCCTACAAGCTGGGCCTGGAGCTTTTGCGCGACATCGAGGATCGTTGGAACAAGGGCAAGTTTGGCAAGGAATACCAGGAGTGCGACGACATTCAGGCCAAACAGGGCTGGGATCAACAGCTTGGCCTGGGGCGGCAGAAACTTTTTGAGGTCCGTAGACTCTACAACGACGTGACTTTTATTGACGAGTTTCTAACCCCGGAGTTCGCCATCGAGCAAAAACTGTTTACCTATCGCTATAATCGCAATCACGATATGTATGAGATTGCCTCGCGCGAGTTCAAGGCCATCAAAGAAAAATTGCTGTTCCAGTTGACAAATTTTGGGCAACCCTTTATATATGTAGAAGATGGCAACCACAACAATCGGGGCGAGTTATACTTGAGTCACCGCCACGAAGGGGTAGACCTCAAGCACGATTACGCCCGTGATACCCTGCGCAACATTCAGCGCATCTGGACCCGGCCCGTCCACTTGCAGACGATGGTTGAAGATAAAAAAATATTGATCTCATTTGATGGGAGTGACTTTAAGGAACGAAAGATTTGACCATCTTTCAGGAAGAGAGGCAAGGCATGAACTTAGGTAAACGTGTCGTCGAGCAACTGGAGCAACTGGCCAGCCAAGGCCCCAAGCATGTTGAGGCAGTTATCCTCAACTCAGCTCAACAGCAAGGGTACATTGTAGGAGTGCCGACGGAAGGCAACGAACCCAGTGCTGCCATCACCCTGGAAACTTTTGATCGCTACAGCATCACCCTGCGCCAGTTGGAAGTAAATTACGAGCACCTACCCCCCAACGTCGGCAAAGACGACGCCTATCTCCGCCGCTGCGCCGAACAGGCCGCCCGCCGTTTGACCTACCTGGAAGAACCGCTGGTGCTGCTGGAATTTGACACCGCCGACAAGCTGGCCCAACTTCGCAGCGATCCGCCCCGCCAGGAGGGTGAATCCTTAACCTACTGGGAACTATTTATCAGAGCTGAGCCGTATCCCCAGGCCAAAGTAGCCCGCTATCGCTGGCAGCCCAACGGTCAGGGGCGGGAGCAGGTCGCTTATCCGGCCACCTTTGCCACCCTGGGACGGATTGCCCAGGACCTGGCTTTGAGCTTAACGGAAGAATAAATGAGGATTGGCAGGTTGCAGGGTTGGAAAAGTTTATCAGACCTTCAGCCTGACAATCTTCCAAACAATATTATAAAAATCTGGAGGAAACCCAATGCCGCTCTACGAATATTATTGCTCTGACTGTCGCACCAAATTTGAAGCTTTACGCCCGATGAACAAAGCCGATGCAGCCATTCAATGCAAAAGCTGCGAGGGCATGCGCACCTCGCGGGTGCTGTCCTTGTTTGCGACGCATATCAAGACCGAAGCAGGCAGCACCGCCTCTTCAACCTTAAGCAACAACATGGGTGGCGGCTGCTGTGGGGGGATGTGCGGCTGCGGACATTAAAGCGGTAGACGGTAGTCCGTAGACGGTAGACAGGGTTATTCTGTCTACCGTCTACTACTTTTCTGAGAGCTATCGCCATTTTATAGCCACAGAGAAATGAGTAAAAAACACCCCATCTACTATCTGCCGACTACGGGCTACTCCTTATGCCTCCAGATGCTTGCGGAACCAATCCAGGGTACGGGGCCAGGCATCGGCAGCGGCATCGGCGTTGTAGCTGGGAGCGGTGTCATTGAAAAAGGCATGACCGGCGCCCTCATAGATGTGGAATTCATTCTCAATGCCGGCTTCTTTTAGACCAGCCTCCATGGCTTTAACCCCGTCAACCGGAATCCCCTGGTCATTCGCCCCATAGAGACCTAAAATCGGCGCTTTCACCTTGGCCGCTTCTTCAGCCGACAGCGGACGGCCATAAAAAGCTACGGCTGCCCCCAAGTTATCATCAGCCAGGGCGGTTTGCAGCACCAGACCGCCGCCCATACAGAAGCCCACCGTACCTACCTTGGGGCCGGCCACGTAACTTTGCTCTCTTAAATAGGCAATCGCCCGTTGAATCTCCTTAACCGCTTCGGCCATGTCCAGTTCCATCACCAGCTTGCGGGCCTCGTCCGGCTCGGTGGCGACGACGCCGTGATACAAGTCTGGGGCCAGGGCCACATAGCCTTCTCCGGCAAAACGCCGGGCCACATCTTTAATGTGGTCGTTCAGTCCCCACCACTCCTGGATGACGACAATGGCCGGTTTGGGGTCGCCTCCTTGGGGTCGGGCCAGATAGCCCATTAACGTTTCACCATCGGGGTCTTGGTATTCAACCATCTCAGTAGCTAGATTGGTTTCATTAGCGGCCGCGGCAGGCGCTTCCGTCGCCGGGGCCTGGGTTGGCTGAGCTTGTTCGACCACCGGTGGAGCAGTCGGATTGGGATTGGCATTGCAGGCCGATAATAATAGATTGGCCGCGGCGACACTGCCCAACGCGGCCGATGCTCGCAACAAAAAGTCACGCCGGCTCAGTTCACCCACTTGAAACGATCTGACTAATTGCATCACGTAGACTCTATCCATGCGTGATTCCTCCTTATTTTTTCTTTGGCTAAAAATGACAGACAGCCATTACCAGATTCTCCAAACCGTCCTGGCTGGCAAATTGGCGCAATGGCTTTGAGCAAAACGGGGAAACATAGCGGAGTATAGCCTAGTTTGGTTAAAATAGGCTTAAAAGAACCACCCGGTCAGATGCGGTGGCGGCGCGAGGTCAGTACGCCTGTATTCAGGCCGATCAGATTCAAGCCGCCAAAGAAACGGGCGTGCTCGATCTTGACGCAACGATCCATGACCACATCCAGACCGGCGGTCACCGCCCGTCGAGCCGCCTCTTCGTGGACTACACCCAACTGCATCCAGACGACTTTGGCTCCAACGGCAATGGCTTCCTCGATGATGGGCGGGACATCGGCGGGGTTGCGAAAGATGTCTACAATTTCTATCGCTGCCTGGTCAGCTTCGGCCAGAGCCGTCAGCGAGGGATAGCTTTTGCGCCCCAGTATCTCCGGCTCGCGGGGATTGATCGGGGTCACGTCGTAGCCTTCGGCCAGCATATAAATGGCGGCAAAGTGGCTGGGCCGGTATGGATTGCCGCTCAAACCCACCATAGCAATCCGGCGGTAGCGGGTCAAGATGTCCAGCCGCTCGGCGGCGGTTTCGATGAGTTTAGCCATAGTAGAACCGTTCCTATCTTGCATAGCCTCTATCATGTCACGCTGAACGCCAGCCAAGCATCCCTCAAAAGTAACACCCAGGGTTTCTTCGGCCTACGGCCTCAGAATGACATGAGTTTATTGCTGCGACTGCTCCAGCGCCTGGTCCAAATCCCAGAGTAAATCTTCCACATCCTCTAGACCGATGGACAGCCGGATCAGATCGGGTGAAACGCCGCTGGCGATCTGCTCTGCTTCGCTCAATTGGGCGTGGGTGGTGCTGGCCGGATGAATAACCAGCGATTTGGCATCGCCGACATTGGCCAGGTGGCTGAACAACTGCACGCTCTCGATAAATTTTTTGCCCGCCGCCAGTCCCCCTTTGATGCCAAAGGTAAAGATGGCTCCGGCGCCTTTGGGTAAATATTTCTTGGCCAGAGCGTGGTAGGGACTGCTTGGCAGGGAAGGGTAGCTGACCCAAGCCACCGCCGGATGCGCGGCCAAAAACTCGGCTACGGCCTGGGCATTGGCCACGTGCTGCCGCATGCGCACGCCCAGTGTCTCCAGCCCTTGCAGGAAGAGAAAGGCATTGAACGGGCTGAGCGCCGGTCCCATATCCCGCAGCGACTCAACCCGCGCTTTCATGATCCAGGCAAAATCGCCAAAGGTTTCAAAAAAGCGGATGCCGTGATAACCCTTGCTCGGCTCGGTCATACCCGGAAAGAAGCCGTTGTTCCAGGGGAAGCGCCCACCATCCACAATCACCCCGCCGATGCTGGTGCCGTGCCCGCCGATGAACTTGGTGGCGCTGTGGACGACAATATCCGCGCCCCACTCCAGCGGGCGGCAGAGGTAAGGCGTGGCAAAGGTATTATCTACAATCAAGAGCAGGTTGTGCTCGTGGGCTACTTTAGCCACCGCTTCGATGTCCAGCACGTCGATTTTAGGATTGCCGATGGTTTCGGCGTAAAGGGCGCGGGTGCGCGGGGTGATGGCCCGGCGGAAGTTGTCCGGATCGCGGTTGTCCACAAAGGTGGTCTGGATGCCCATTTTGCGGAAGCTGATGTCAAACTGGGTGTAGGTGCCGCCGTAGAGGGTGCTGCTGGCGACCAGCTCGTCGCCTTCATTCAACAGGGTGAAAATGGTGATGAATTGGGCGGCCTGACCGCTGCCCACGGCCAATGCCCCGACGCCGCCTTCCAGTGAGGCCACCCGCTCCTCGAAGGCCGCCGTGGTCGGGTTCATGATGCGGGTGTAGATATTGCCAAAGCGCTGCAAGGCAAAGAGGTGGGCGGCGTGGTCGGTGTCTTCAAACACGTAACTGGTGGTCTGGTAAATCGGCATCGCCCGCGCCCCGGTCGTCGGGTCGGGCCGCTGCCCGGCGTGGAGCGAGCGGGTGTTGAAACCAAATTGTCTGTCGTCAGGCATAGAACCCCCGATGCTGATCCTTAAAAACTTTCTGGATTAAGGGTTTGGAGTAGTTCCTCGTTGGTGGGATACCTGGCCAACAGGCTTAGTAGGTACATCATGGCTTCTTGCGGAGAACGATCCACCAACTCCCGGCGCAGTTGAGTCAACCGTTGGCTGTCTGCGGGGCTGTAGAGGCGATCCTCTTTGCGGGTGCCGCTGGCGGGTAGATTGAGCGCCGGGAAAATGTAAGCCTCGGCCAGAGAGCGATCGAGGACAATTTCGCTGTTGCCTGTGCCCTTGAACTCCTCATAAATGAACTGATCCATGCGCGAGCCGGTATCAATTAATACTGTGGCCAGGATGGTGACCGACCCGCCGTGCTCGATGTTGCGGGCCAGGCCAAAGAAGCGGCGGGGAATTTGCAGCGCTTCGGCCTCCACCCCGCCGGAGAGAGTCCGGCTGCGGTTAGCCTGCGCTCCCCTGAGGTTGAAGGCTCGGACGAGACGGGTCAAGCTGTCTAACATCACCACCACATGGCGACCACACTCAAGCTCAGTACGGATGTGAGCCAGCATCAACTCAGACAGGGCAATATGCTCCCCGAGCGGCTGGTCACTGGAACTGGCGAAGACCTCGGCCCCGGCGATGGACCGGCGGAAGTGGGTCACCTCCTCAGGCCGTTCGTCAATCAGCAGGATGATGAGGCGGGTTTCAGGGTCGCCGGTGAGGATGGCCCGGGCGATCTGCTCCAGCAGCATCGTTTTGCCCGCCTTGGGCGGAGCGACAATCAAGCCCCGGGTACCCTTGCCGATAGGGGCGACCAGGTCAATCAGGCGCATGCTCGTTTCACCGCTGGCGGCCAGATGGAACCGATCAGACGGGTCAATGGCGATGAGGCGTTTAAAAGGGGGGCGTTGTTGAAAGACCTCCGGGGATAACCCGCACACCGTCTCGACGGTGGCCAATTGGAGGCCCTCTTGGCTGCTTTGCACCGGGCCGGTGACGGTGGCTCCCTGGGGGAGATGATAGTCACGAATGAGCCTGGCCGGCACCCAGATCCGGTCGGTCAATTTGGCCGGGTTGAGCAGATGGCCGCCCCCATTTTTGGTCAGTTGTAGAATACCGCTGCGCAGGTTGGTCATTGTAACGAGACGCCTTTATCACTTCTGAGATGACAATGAATACTCCACCTTTTGCTTTACCAATGACTCTCGTCGTGCAGGAAAGCGGTGAGTACGCCGGAGATGATACTGATAATCAAACTGGCAAAAAGCGTCGTCCAGAACCCATTGACCTGTAAGACCTCTGGAATGAACCAGGAGGTGAGCGACAGCATTAAAGCGTTAATCACCAGCAAGAAAAGCCCCAGGGTTAAAATAATAAGCGGGCAGGTTAAAAGTGAAACAATCGGGCGAATAATGGCATTAACCAGTCCCAGCACCGCTGCAGCGATAATTAGCCCCACCATACCGCCGCCCACTTGCATCCCCGGCATCAACCAAGCCGTCACGCCAATGGCAATCGCCAGAATAAGCCATCTTAACAGTAGATAAAGCATTTTGACCTCCTGCAAAAATAGTAGC
>CAZRYD010000043.1:0-6539 GCA_964604225.1 uncultured Caldilineaceae bacterium | reverse complement strand
GTCAGTAGTCAGATTATCTTGCCCACTTGACTCTCGAAATCAAAATAGTGCTGGTAGGCAAACAGGGCCAGATAACCGCCGGTGTGCAGAAAAACCACTGTATCGCTCGGCTTGAGGCGGCCTTGCTTGATATGATCAATCAGCGCGGCCATCGCCTTGCTGGTGTAGACCGGGTCCAACAAAATGCCCTCTGTCTCGGCCACCAGCCGGATCGCCGCCAAACCCTCTGGCGTGGGTATACCATAACCCTCGCCGACGTAGTCATTATAGCTGATGACCTCGTCCGGGCGAATTTCGATGGGCAGGTCAAGTTCAGCCGCCGCTTTGTGGGCGGCGTGGCGAATCAACTCGGCGGCAGGGGGACCCCCAAAAGCAGCCTGGCCCAGCGGATTAATGCCGACAATTTGATAGGTCTCGCCCAGAATCTTGGCCCCCAGCAGCAGCCCGCCCTGAGTGGTGTCGGCGGCGGCCACATACAAATAATCTGGCTTGATTTCCTGTTCGGTCAACTGGTGATGCAGTTCCAGGGCGCAGTTGGTGTAGGCGGCGGCGTCGAGGCCAATATCAGCCTGATTGGCGGCGCGGGCCACATAGGGTTTACGACCCTGGGCGCGTAACTGCTCGGCCAGCCCGTAGATTTTTTCAATCTGCTCCGGCCAGCCCATATTCTCAACGATGTAGACGTGAGCGCCCATCAGCAGGTCAAGTAAAAAATTGCCCTGGGGGACAGCCTCGACATCGGGCCGGACCGAGCGCAGCACCAGGTAAACCTCCAGACCGATCTGAGCGCAGGCGGCGGTCAACTGGCGGCAGTAATTGGATTGGATGGCTGCTCCGGCGACGACACAATCGGCTCCGGCAGCCAGAGCGCGGGGCAAAACGTATTCAAACATGCGGGTTTTGTTGCCACCTAGAGGCATCCCCGTCAGGTCGTCCCGCTTGAAATAGATGGTTGGCCCGCCCAGGGCTTTGGAGAGCCGGGGTGCGGGTTGTAAGGGCGTTGGCAACTGGGCTAGCGGGAGGCGGGGCAGCCGGTTGAGCGCTTCTTGCAGGTTGAGCATAAAGACCTCCTGTACTTGAAAATGGAGTGCAAAATCTCCTGACGATGTGCCCGAAGCCGGGAGACTCCAGGCTCCTTATTTAAAGGGTATTTAGAAGGTTACACCAGATAGATTGAAATGTAAAACTACAGAAGTCCGGCAAAATAGGGCTAATTCTTGATGATTTATTGGTCTTATGATACAATGCTGCCAAATTAAGCCAGAGTTGTTTTAAAAATTATCGAGGAGGATGGTATGGAAAAGATGGATCGAAGAGATTTTTTGAAAAAGGCGTCCATTGCGGGCGCAGCGGGGGCGGCCACTTTCCTGGCTCAACCCAGAACTGCCGATATTGTCGCCGCTGCCCAGGATGCGGACCTGCCCACGCTTGAATGGGAAATGGCGACCAGTTGGCCGGTTGCCCTTGATTTGCTTTTTGGTGGGGCACAGGCGTTTGCGGATACCGTGGCCGCTTTAACCGGCGGGAAATTCAAAATTACCCCGCGCGCCGCCGGCGAAATTGCCCCTGGCCTGGAAGTGCTCAACGTGGTTGAGCAGGGTGCGGTTCCCATTGGTCACACGGCCTCCTACTATTACATCGGCAAAAGCCCCGCGACTGCCTTTGGCACGACGGTGCCCTTTGGTCTCACTGCCCAACAACAAAATTCCTGGTTGTACGGCGGCGGCGGGTTAACGATGCTGCGCCAATTGTATGCCGACAAGTTCGGGGTCATCCAGTTCCCGGCGGGTAACACAGGCGCCCAGATGGGTGGGTGGTTCCGTAAGGAAATCAACGCCTTAGCCGATCTGCAAGGCTTAAAAATGCGCATCCCCGGCCTGGGCGGCCAGGTGATGACCAAATTGGGGGTGACGGTCCAAGCGCTGCCCGGCGGTGAAATCTTCCAGGCGCTGCAAACCGGTGCAGTTGACGCGGCCGAGTGGGTTGGCCCTTACGATGATGAGAAATTAGGGCTGCACGAAGTTGCTGACTTTTATTACTATCCCGGCTGGTGGGAGCCAGGTTCAAGCCTGGAAGTGCAAATTAACCTGGCGGAATGGGAAGCCCTGCCGGATGTTTATAAGGCAGCGGTGGAAACAGCCGCTTACCAGGCCAATATCGTGATGCTGTCCGGGTATGAGGCCCGCAATAATGAGGCGCTAACTCGTTTGGTAGATGGCGGAGCCAAATTGACGGCTTACAGTGAGGAGATTATGGCCGCTGCCGAAGAAGCCGCCTTTGGCCTGTATGATGAATTGGCCGCTCAGGATGCCGATTTTAAAGCGATTTATGACGAGTGGAAAAAGTTCCGCGATGGTATTTACGCCTGGAACGACACTAACGAAGGTTCATTGTCCCGTTACATTCACTCCAGGCTCAGTGCAACAACCCAGTGATAACAAAAAACCCCGGCTTTCACCGGGGTTTTTATTTTACAGGACTTACGCGGTTGGGTGCTCAAAACGCATGCTGAGTAGGCGTTAGCCGTATCGAAGCGGCGTTTTGAGCAGTTCGCACCCTTCGATACGCCACTCCCGTTGGTCGCAAGGCTACTCAGGCTGCGAACTGCGTAAGTCCTGTTTTACTTAAACGACAGATCAATTAACCAGCGCACGGTCTGGGGGTAGAACATCACAATAAACAAAACAATAATTTGTAAGACAACAAAGGGCAAAGCACTTTTATGAATGTCTGCCGTGCTGACTTCTTTGGGAGCTGCGCTTTGCATGTAGAACAGCGAGAAGCCGACGGGCGGCGAGATAAAGGCGGTTTGCAGATTGATGGCCATCACAATGGCAAACCAGACCATATCA
Organism: uncultured Caldilineaceae bacterium; assembly: GCA_964604225.1. GTDB lineage: Bacteria > Chloroflexota > Anaerolineae > 4572-78 > J111 > DSQQ01. The sequence goes on along the minus strand of CAZRYD010000043.1, from coordinate 3,687 downwards.
ATATTTAACGCTTTTGCCGCCGGGACAAACAAGGGCATCACAATAAAACAAATCTCGGTAAACTCCAGCGGAATACCCAGCAAAAAGACGACGATATTGCTGATAATCATAAAGCCGATAAACCCACCGGGCATATTGACCAGCAGTTCGGTGATGTAGCGTTTGCCGCCGAGAACATCAAAGACCAGGCTGAACAGGGACGCGCAGAACAGAATCATGACCACCAGGGCCGTCACCCGAGCGGTGGCATGGGCCGACTCTTTGATAAGCGACCAGCTTAAGCGCCGGTTTAAGGCAGCCAGCAGACAGGCCCCAACCGCACCTACGGTCCCCGCTTCGGTGGGCGTGGCCACGCCCATGAAAATACTGCCCAGCACCGCCAGAATAAGCGCAATCGGGGGAACAATGGCGCGGAGGCTTTTCCAGAAGAGAGGCATGCCGCGTATCGTACGGGCTTCGGGCGGAAGGGTGGGAGCGGTATGAGGTTTGAAATAGGCAATCGCCAGTACATACAGGGCATAAGCGCCCGTTAGCATCAGTCCGGGGATGACCGCTCCCAGGAAGAGGTCACCGACTGAAACGCCGATTTGATCGCTGAGCAAGACCAGCACCAAACTGGGCGGGATCATCTGGGCCAGGGTCCCCGAGGCGACAATCACGCCCGAAGCCAGTTGTTTATCGTAGCCATAGCGAAGCATGACCGGTAAGGTGAGCATGCCCATCACGATAATGGTCGCCGCCACAACTCCGGTGGTAGCGGCCAAAAGCGTCCCCACTACCACCACCGTTAACGCCAGACCCCCACGCAGCGGCCCCAGCAAAATGCCCACCGTTTCCAGCAGTTCTTCGGCAATGCCCGATTTCTCCAGAACTGACCCCAAAAAAATAAAATAGGGAATGGCCAGCAGGGTAAAGTTAGACATCGTGCCGAACCAGACATTGGACAACAGCAGCAGCCGTTTGAGGTCAAATACGCCAACAGCCAAACCAATGAGGCCAAAGATGATGGCGGTACCGGCAAAGGAGAAGGCCACCGGGTAGCCGCTCATCAGGATGATGACAAAACCGGCGAACATGGCTAAAGCTAACCATTCGTACCCCATTGTTTTTTCCTCTATTCTATGGCTTCAACTTCTGATTTAATTTGGGTGGCAATCTCCGTATGGCCTCGAATCACCGCCCAATGTTTGATGGCCTGGGCCAAACTTTGTAACAGGAGTAGGGCAAAGGCGACGATAATCATCGTTTTTATCGGTGCGCGGGGCAGTCCCTCCGGGTCGGGTGATACTTCCCACATGCCCCAGGCGCCGTTGGGCCGCCGCCCCCAGGAGATCATGACCGGGTTATAGGTCACATAAATACCAATGAGACACAAAGGAATGAGAAAGAGAAGGGTGCCGAGGAAGTTAATCCAGGCTTTCTGCTTGTCGCTCCAGTTGGCGTACAGAAAATCAACCCGAACGTTGACCTCATGTTTGAGAATGTAAGCAAAGCCGAGGAAAAAAATCAGCGAAAAGAGGTACCATTGCAGTTCAATAAAAACATTGGAGGATAATCTGACCCCGATATAACGGCCCAGATAGCGGGCGACGACATTGTAAAAGCCAACCAGAACCGTGATAATGACAATCCAATTGGCCAGGCCGCCAACCGCTTCGGTCAGACGATCAATAGCGTGGGCGAAATTGAGCAGCGCCTTCATGGCGTCATCCCTCCTTTGGGCCGGGCAATGTTGGGCACAATCATAGCAAATTTTGCGAATATGACAAATGAGCTAAGCAGCTATTGGCAGAGGTGCCGCTCGGTTTTTGGGCCAAGATTGAAGCGCTGAGTAGGCTGAAAATGCTAAAATTCACCAGCGCCTCAGCGGATTCAGCGCCTATCAAGTCGTCAACGGTTCAGATTCCGTTTACAAAAGGGGTAAATCCGGTTATAATGGAGGCGGAGCTTTCCGTCCTGTGTCATCGGACTGAGGCGACGGTGTGATGTCATCGGACGGAGGCATCAGCCTACAAATTGTTGGGCAGATTCCAAGAGAGGAGAAGGGTATGACCAATCGAGATGTTCCAAACTTGATTCTGAAGAATATCCATAGTGGCGAGTTGTTGGCCCTTAGACGTTTCAAACGGGGTGACGAGGTTTGGCTGGAATTGAAGGGGTCTCTTCCTCCGCATAAGGAGGGACCACCTCTGCATATTCACTTTGTGGAGGATGAGGAGGGCTTCATCAAGTCTGGTACGTTGTCTACCGTGATTGATGGACGCAGAATCACAGCAGGTCCCGGAGAATCCACATTGATCCCTCGCGGTTTGCCACATCGCTGGTGGAATGAGGGTGACGAACCGCTGGAGTTCGAAGGCTATGCTCGGCCCGCAGTGGATTTAGATCGGTATCTCCAAGCCATTTTCGAGGTCATGAATGCAGGTTCGGAAGGGCGACCTCCTCTTTTCTATATTGCCCATGTGGCATTGCGTCACCGTCACACCCAGGCAGTAATCATTATGCCACAACTGATTCAAGCGGTGCTGTTTCGAGTAGTCGTTGCAGTCGGTACGTTACTTGGGCGCTATCGTGGCCATGAGTGGCCCGGGTGCCCATCTCGTTGTCTTGGGGCACCGATTGAAAGTGAAGAAGATGCCTAACCAGTCACGCAAACTGACGTGCAAATCACGGGCGCACTTGAACTGACATTGTTGAGTTATCAAAATACAGGATACGATACGAAAGTTCATTTTAATTTTTGGCTTGTTGGCAGAGGTGGTTTCGCGGACCAAGAAGCGGGTAGGCGAGGTGGGTTGGTTCGCTGGCTTGATTGGCTGGTTTTGGGTTTGTCAGCGGCATATCTGCCCAACAACAAAATGCTACCGAATTGCTACCCTTGCGGATTTTGAAAGTTGATTTGCCAGCCAACAATTGGGTTTACGAACATAGGTCAGCCAAGCCGCAATCGGCTAATTTTGAGCGTTAGCTGGCAAAAATATACAATCTCATCTTGAACATGGAGCATACACGACAATCATGAAATTAAAAAGACCTAAAACTATAATTGTCCTACTTGTTATCTATATTTACTTTTTCCTAAAAGGCATAGAGCGAGCGTTTTTGTTTTCTTCGAGTCCAGATTACTATTTATTTACTCAAGCCGGTGTCGGTTTTGTATACTTTATCCTTTCAATCCCTATACTTATACTCACCGGGGTAACTATACAATATTTATGGAAACCTAAGCCTATAGGATTATGGATAGCTCTATCAGGTTTGGCTTTAGACCTTGCAAATAATTTAGTCAGCTTTTTTATCAGCATCCAGAGTCCTGAAATTATGCAGCAAGCCTATATTTTGTATAGAGAGGCAAGAGGATTACCTGTACGTCCAGAAAATATTGATAGGATATTTTCTCCATCAGGTATTCTTATAACTTATGGATTGGCTTTAGGTTCAACTTTACTAATAGCCGCGTTGTTTCTCTGGAAAAAAGATTATTTTCTCCAAGCGGGAAAAACTGAGGCACATAACTCATATCCCTCTTAAATTTGAGGATTTTAGTGAATGCCATTTTACTGTGGGCTTTGGTTGGGATAATTGGTGCTTTGATTGGTGAATATCTTGCATTAAGCATTTATAGTCGAATAAAGAAGATACTATCATTTAAATTCCCTGAACCAATCTCATCCTTAATAATAGCTG
>CAZRYD010000042.1:0-27856 GCA_964604225.1 uncultured Caldilineaceae bacterium | reverse complement strand
AAACGCATGGTACTCAACCGCTCTCTTTTCGCCTAATTTTTGGCGAAGGTATTGAGATAGGCTTTTATATTCCGCAACCTGCCAACATTTTCTTGACCTTGCCTGGCAAAGCAGTACCTATCCAGGCAGTCTACCAGATGGCTAACTTCTTCATTGCGACGCTGACTACCCATGCCATGCACATAAACTACCGCAGTGTATCCGCCCTGCGACGGCTCTTCTATTTCTTCTGCTTCCTCAGTGCTTGATGGGATAATCTCCTGTGCCATTGACCACGCCTCTTTCTATTATCACCCTATCCAGCGCAAAATTTGGGTATAGATAAACGATGAGCACGGTAACATTGGCCGCCACAGCCAAGGTCAAAGCTATTGCAGCGCCAGCCGCATCATAGGCCGGAACAAGCCACCCGGCCAAGGCGACAAAGGTCAGCAGCGCCGCCAACGCCGCGCCGAATTTAACCCCGCCCTGCCCTATCACCGTCGCGAACACATTACCGGCCCACAACACGCTCGCTAACGGCATCCCCAGACTAATCCATTTGAGCGAGGCTGCCGCCGGGGCAAACTCCGCCCCAAAGACCAGCGGCACAAACCCATCGGCCAACAGCCAGACCGCCACCACCCCCAGCCAACCCAGCCACCAGCCGTAACGCACAAAGTTACGCAGCCACTGCCGCAACTGAGCCATCTGACCCGCCGCCCGAAAGCCGCTCAGGGCCGGAATCAGCCCCTGGGCAAACTGGCTGACCGTGATGTAGACCAATAAAAATAACCCCAACGCTAAATTGAAATAACCGGTTTGCCTGGAGTCGCCGGTTAGCCACTCAACCAAGGCTGGCCCGGATCGATAGAGCGCCACCGCCGCCAGATTAGCCAGAAAAAAACTCAGTCCAAAGCGAACATAGGGTTTCAGATAGAGCCATTCAAAGCGCACTTCCTCAGCACACCAATAATCACGCACCCACCACAGCCCCAACAGGCAGAAAATAATCTCCATCACCAGGACAGCCAGCAGCGCACCGCCCAAGCCCAAGGGCGGCAGTAAGGCCAGCAGCAACACCAGCAAGGCCCATTGCCGCCAGGTCTGCTCGGCCATCCACGTCCCCACCCGATTGAGGCCCAAGGCAAATTGAAAGGGCACCCAGGCCACGATGTGCAGGGTCACGCCCAGTCCGGTCAAGCCGGCCCAGACCCAGGTCATCCACTCGGCCAGAAGCAGCGCCGCGCCCACCGTGATAACTCCACAGACAACGCCTACGGCCACTTTAAAGGCGAGGGTCCGCATGTAGAGCCGACTGGCCTCCGCCTGGCTCAGCCCTGGCACAAAACGGCCCAGCACATCCAGTGTGCCAAAATCACCCAACACCTGGCCGAGGTAGGACAGCGACAGCACAAAGGCAAAGCGGCCATACTCCTCCGCCCCAAAAAGGCGCGGCACCAGGGCCACGGTCACCACCAGGCCCGCCACTTGCGCCACCTTATGCAGCGACACCGCCGAGAGGTTGCGCCAGAGCTGGGTTTGGACTTTATCCGTCGAAATACTCATCAATTATGACCACCGACAATTAACCTGAATTCGACGTTTTACCCGAAATAGACAGGACCTACGGCAAGATTAACAAGATTTTTGACCAATTTTTATCCTGTAAATCTTGTTAATCCTGTCGAGAAACAAAAAACTCCGAACTGAGGTAATTAACATGTCGCGACTTGTTATCTCTGCCCATTCGACCTAAAAAGGGAAAAGACCAGCCAGAAAACTCCGGCTAAGACTGCGCCAATAGCCCAGCCCCTGGCTCGGCCTTCCAGGGTTTTCAAGAGCGGGCGCTGGCTGTTGCGGAAACCGGTCAACGTGGCTACCTGGCCGGCAGCGGCGGCGGTCAGCGCCAGCGCGGCCAGTTCATCTTGCCGATTTTGCTTCAAAATGGCGGCGCCAACCGCCCCCAACGGAGCCAACAAGGTCCACTTGCGCAGCGGTTTCGGCGATAGAGCCATTTTGCTGTCACCCAGGCCGCGTTGAAAGGCCGACAGGTGATGCGTATGAGCGTGACGATGCTCCCGGTCCAGGGCTGCGGGCGCATCTGAGCCGGCCCGGCTGCTCAGACCTGGCAGAGCCACCAGAGCCAGACCGGCCAGGGGCAGCCAAGGCAAGATCGATTTGGGATTTTGAATTTCATCGGCGTGCCTTTGGTGGGATTCTCGATTAATGAGCCCCGGCAGAGCGGTGGCCGCGGCCAACCCCATGGGGATGAGCCAATCCAGGTTGTAGCCGCGATAATCTTCGATGCCCAGCAAATAGTCGGTTTCGGCGGTGGTGGCGCTCAAGGCGACGGTTCCGGCAAGGCTGACCGCCAGGGCCTGGGCGAGCGCCCCCAGCGGACCTGCCTCATTGAGCGCCGTGACAGCGGCCGGGTACAGCACCGTTGCCGCCAGAGCCAAGCCCTTGGGGGCATAAGCCGTGGCCGAATCGTGGTTGTGGCTGTGACTATGGCCGTGATCGTGCTCATGCTTATGATCATGATGATGCCCATACTCATGATCGTGAGGGTGCTCATGGTCATGAGGAGGCTCGTGGTCATGCTCGTGATCGTGCTCATGAGGGTGATGATGGTCATGGTCGTGATTATGCTGGGCGCTGCTGCGCTTTTTCTCCAAAAAGGGCAGTCCGGCCAGGGCCAGGGCGCTCGCGCCAAGGCCGGCCAGCTTCAGGCTATCCGGTAGAGGCAACAGGTCAGCGGCCAGGCCGGCGGCTCCGGCGATGCTCAACCCGGCGGAAGCCAAAGCCACCTCATCCCGCTTGGGTTGAAAAACGGTTAAATCAACATTGCCGCCGTGAGCCGGCAGCAGGCCGGCATGCCCCAGAGCGTGGGCCAGTTCTTTGACATAAGCCAGCGACTCCAGCGGGTCGGCTGCGTGCAAAATTCTAAAGAAGCGAACCGAGCAAAGCCGGATACCGGCCTCGGTGGCCAGATTGGCCCAGCGATAAGAAGCGGTAAACCAATCCTCTTCCAGTAGTTCCTCCGGCTGAAATTCGTGAGCCAGCACAACCAGCCCGACTTTGGCCAGGCTTTTGGCCAGGAACCAATCACCTTTTTGGTGACGGCTTTGGCTAAAGTAAGCATAGGTCAGGTGATGTCGACGCATAGCCGCGACGGTGTGATCCATTCTGAATTCGTGGCCGGGAATCAGAGTGCCCTGAAAGGCGATGATTTTGGCTCCCAACGCCGCCGCCTGGTCTAAAGTGCGCTCGATCATTTCGGGTTGAACCCAACTGTAGCCAATAGGCCGGACCACCAACGACAACCCGACCTGCTGGGCCAGAGCCGCGTGGGCAGGATCAAAGCCCAGGCCAATTTCGGCCACGGAGGGCAGGTCACCCAAAAAAGAAATTACCGGCATTTTGGAGCCGCTGCGCAGCGGTTTGAGCTGAGGCAAACGGGCCTCTAATTCAGACGCCACAAGATCGGCCAGGGCAGCATTTTGGACTTGCAAGTAAACCCGATTCTGGCTCGAACCCTGGGTCACGCTCAGCTCGCCTTTGGCCAGCAGGCGGTTGAGGGTCAGTTCAGGCACAGCAAGGTGCGTAGCTCCGTTTTCGCGGTAACGCTGTAATAAGGCAGCCACCGCGGCGGTACTATCATTATTTGCCGCAAAAATGCTGACCGCCCGTGTAGCCACGGCTTGCACGTCATCCCAATCCAGCATGATAGCGGCCAGCACGTTGGTTTCCTCCCACTGTTGGCGCTTCAACACGGCTCTGGCCGAGACAATCGCTCCGGCAGTCATCAAGCCATAAGAAATAAGACGGTGTAATTTCAACATAACCTCTCAAAAATATAAGTTATTCAAAAATTAGCTCAAGCGGCGTTTCAACCAGCCCCAAAACGTGCGCCAGTAGCGGATCAAGACCGGCGGGCGATTTCGCTGTTTGATATCTTTGACCGCCTCTTCCATCAAGACCGCCTGGCCGTAGCGCTCTTCCAATTCACGGTGATGTCGCCTGACCCAGATAAAAAAATCGGTGGCGGTTCGGTTGGGGAAAAGGTCCAGCACCCCGGCGTTTTGGATTAGCAGCACGGTGGATTTGTAGATCATATCGTACCAGGCCGTGACAGCCTGCTCATAGGGCACGTCCACCTCGTCAATTAGGCTCAAAACCTGCTGATAGTGGGCAATCTGGCCCAACATCTCCGGGTAGCCGCCGGGTGCGGTCAGACGAATGGTATGGTTGGACCGCAACTCGTCGAGATGCGTTTTCTCCAAAAAATCCCGCCGCTCGGCTTCAATCAACAGGGTATCAATATCCACGCCCGGGGCCAGGCCGGCCACTGATTGCCCATATTCCCAAACGTGAGCCTCGATTTCTTTCAGCCCAAGCTGGCGGGCGACCGAAACCCGGTGATTGCCATCGGAGACAAAATAGCCCTCGCCGACCTGATAAACCTCAATCGGGGGCAAACCCCGGCTGGAAGGGTCGAGATAGAGTTTGGCTATCTTCTCCCAGCGGTCACGCATGTTCTCGGTGGTGGGCAAAAAAGCCTGGACAAAATCGTGATACCGGCCCACGCTGCCCATAATTTTAGCCACCGGGATTTTCTGGACGCCCCGGTAGGAGGCATTGCCCAGATCGAAGCGCTCGGCCAATTGGTCGAAATCAATCAAATCTATTTTTTTGTGGCCCCCCAGGCTGGCTTTGAGTTGAACCCACAAGGCCTTACGGTGGGCCTGGGTCCACTCGCGGCGCGCTACTTCAGAATAATATAAGTCCTGCATAGCCGGCCTTCCGTCTCAACGGCGAGAATTGGTCACTCGGCAATTTTGGTAATCGTCACCTGGTCAATCAGCAACGGGGCTACACCAAGATAATAAACTTCAAAGCTCAGGGCCTGGCGGCGGGGGTTGGTGATGGTCAAAACGAAATCGTGGTAGACCTTGGGTTTGGAGAAGTGTTCAGCACGGAGAGGTTGGCTGATGAGTTGATCGTAATTGGTGGTAGCCGACACTTGCAACCGGGCCAAATCCTGGTCGGTTGGCGCTGCTTGCGGCAATTTCAGCCTAAAGGTTACATGGTAGCAGCCAGACTCATAAATATCAAACGGACCGTAGACTGCCTTCTGGGGTGGGTCAATCTGGGGGTCAACCAACCAGGCTTGCCCAGCCGTGGCCTGCGGGTCAACCACGGTCCGGCCCACAAAATGGCTCAGTTGGCTGGCCGGGTAGGTCTGGTTGGTCTGGTGGTATTGAAAGGCCGCCTGGCTGAAGGTGACAAGCGGCAAGATGAGAGCCAGCCCCCACATGACCCCCTGGAAAGCCGGTCCCGCCCCAGCGACGGCAGACTTTGGTCGAGAAATTTGACCAGCCTGGTGAGATAGGTTTTGTGAGTGGCCAAACCAGGCCCATAGGGCGACCAGCAGCGGCAGCGCTAGAAAAAGATAAGGTAAAAATAAGGCATAGAAAGGATCAGGAGCCAAGATAACCTCTTTGGCTCCAATTTGGCTTTTCCCGGAACTGACAACAGTCAAAACCGGCGGGGTGCGCCAGCGGTCCACATTAGGGTTGCGGAAGGCCAGTTGAACCTCACCGTAGCGGCCATCGGTGGGTAAATCGGCGGCGGTGATGACCTTGTTAAAAATTTGCCCTCCCCCCGAAAGTTTCAGCGACAGGCGCAGCAGTTCGGTCTCAGGCGGCAGGCCGGCCTCAACGCGGACGGGCCAGGTTAAACGGTAATGACCAAAAGGCAGTTCGGTCAAAGGTCCCGAACGAACTACATTGACCGGGCTGCCCGGCTCAGCCAACCAGATTTTTTCACCATTCTCCACGACCACCTGGGCCGAGGTTGAGTCGGCGGCCGCGCCGGGCGAAACGCGGGTATATCCGGCCAGGTCGGGCAGCCACTCGGTCAGGGGTAGACCCAATTTTTCGCCGTAATACAGCGGTAACGACGATTTGTAAGGCAGCTCAGGGTTTTGCAGAATGACCAGAGTGTTACTCAAACTCAGCCCAAACAGCAACAGAGCCAGGCCGCGCCACAGCCATTGATGGTGATAATTGCGCCAGGCCAGGGCCAGCAGTGGAGCCAGAGATGGCAGCGCCACCACCAAAAATCTCGGTCCCAATTCCCAGGCGAGCCAAAAGCCGCCGGCAAGCGTGGTCACGCCCAGAGAAAGCAAAAAGGGCAAGATGACAACCCAGTGGCGGCTGTGCTGGCGCAAGCTGTCGCTAATTAGAAAAGGTAACCCCCAAAGGGCAAAGACATAGATAGGAGCGTAAACAAACAGCCCTCGCTGCTGATCGACCAACCAGCCAACCAGGCCGCGGATAATTCGCTCCCCAAGGATCGAGGTCACAGCAGGGACAAAAAAATCAGGTCCAGCCACAGGGGTAAGTTGGCTGCTAACCCAGCCCAGCAAACCTATTGAAAGTAACGTGGTCAGCAATAAGAGGAGATTCGAGAGACCAAAATACGCTAACCAACTTCTCAATCGCCTAATCTCCCAATTTTCTTCTCTCCTCCGCCAGGCCCAGGTAATCAGCAGGATCAGCAAAATCGCCAGCGGCACAAAACGCCGATTGAGCCAGGGCAAGGTTAGCAATGAAATCAGGGTCAAAGCAAACGCCGTCGGGGTCGCCCGGTTGAAGCGGACGGCGTAATAGATAACCAGGGTGGTTAACAAAGCGCCAAGCAGCTCTGGATAAACCAGATAATGATACATCAGCAGGGGTGGGGTCAAAGCCACAAAAAGGGTCGCCAGCAGCGCGGCCACTTGATCCTGGCTGATGAACACCGCCAGTTTGAAGGTCAGTGCAGCCAACAGACCCCCCAAAACAGCCTGAAACACCAGCACCCCAAAACGGCCGGCCAGAGCATAGGCCGGAGCAATGAGGACCGGCAGACCCAATTGGTGATCCAAAATCTGCTGGCCGGAGGGGCTGAGCAGAATCTGGGGCGTGATGTCTTGGCTGATATAAAAATTCAGGTAATCGAGTTGGGCGTAATTATTGGCCAGGTCAAAATCCAGGTCATGCACCAGCGAGTGGGCGGTCAACAGGTAGTGCGGCTCGTCGCCGGTAGCGCGCCAGGTGCGCTCAACCAAGGGCAGCAGGGCCAGGTAAATCACCAGCACCAACGTACCAACCCAAACCGCCCAGGAAGGGCTGTTGATCTTTGCTTTTAGACGTTCGATTTTGGATTGTGAATGCCAAACTTCACTGGTGAGTCTGGTAACTTCAATTTCCATCGGTTTCGATACCATCAACCAAAGGTTTGGGCGGGGCAATCGCTTCCGCTCTCAGTTGTTCGTGCCAATATAGCCATAGCCCACAGCCAAAAGAAATGGCGTTATAAATATAATAGAGCCAGTGCATAGGAATGACCCGCAAGGTGAAGGTCAAACCCCGTTTTTGATAGAAAAAGCGATACAGATGCCGGTTTAACCACAAAAGCAAAACGGCCAGACCCAAAGCAAAAAACAAGCCTTGCGCTTGAAAAAGGCTGACCGCCAGCGCCAGCAACAGTCCGTAAACGGCCACCACGCTGACCCGGTTGTGGGTCTGCAAGTTGAGATCGCTCATAAAGGCTTTGTCCTTTAGAATTAAACGGGTCCAGGGGATACCCCGATCCAAGATGTCGGATTTGAGCAGGCTGGCAAAGGTCCAGGCTTTGAGATGTTTGACTTGAATGTGCTTGACCAGGCGAATACGTCCCCCCGCTTGCTTGAGTCGATAGCCCAGATCAATGTCTTCAATGGCCGGACGCCGATAGCGCTGCAAATCAAAACCGCCCAGGGCCAAAAACTGCGAGCGCTTGATGACCCCACAGCCAGTCCAAAAAGTCGAGGCTTCCTCGTCGCTGATTTGGTGCACGTAGTGATGGAACAAGTTCTTGTATTGGGCGATGAAATTGACCGCGCCAGGGGCGTCATCGTAGGAACCAAACAGGGCATCAAGGCCGGGGTCGGCCTGGAAAACTTGGGCAATGTTGGCCAGGGTATCAGCGTGAAGCTCGCAGTCGGCGTCAATAAAATAAAGATAGTGCCCACGCGCCGCTTGAGCGCCTCTATTCCGGGCCACCGCCGGACCTGAGCGGCCGGCCGTTTTGAATACCCGCGCCCCAAATTGCTCGGCCAGGCGGTCAGAGCCATCGGTCGAGCCGTCATCCACAACCACCAGTTCCCAATCGGTAAAACTTGATTGGTGAATGGCGGTCAGGCAGCGCTTGAAGAGTTGGTCGCCATTGTAAACCGGTATCACAATCGAAAAAAGCGGTGAGTGAGTCATCAATCTTTACTTTCTGAGGCGTCGTTCTTCCCAAATCTGGGGCGATTGTTTGAGCGTTGCCCCCATGCCGGCAACAGCCATAGCTATATCCAGAGCAAAAAAGAAAGGCAGCCAGACAATTCTCAGCCACAGCGCCGCTGGTTCTCGACCAATGGCCAGAGCCGCGATAATCTGCAATAAGGGCGTCAGCAAACTGGCAGACAAAACCCAAACTAACCATGAACGGCTGCGGCGATGGATTAAAGCCAGTGCTGCCCCAACCAATAAGGCCAGGCGATCCAGATAGCCCAGTGAAAAAGCTAATAATTCCAGGCGCAAGGGCCAGGGCAACTGCCGCTCGAATAAGGTCGAGCGGGCCTGGCTTTTGGCCATTTCGTTGAAGCCCCTGGCCCAACGCGTATGCTGCCGCCAATAGCCGGCAATAGTTTGTGGTACGCGATGATAACTGATCGCTCTTGGCTCAAAATAGGTCTCCCAGCCGGCGCGGGCCAGTTTAAGGGTTAAATCGCTATCCTCCAACAGAGCGCCGGGTTTAAAGTGGCCCACCTCAGCCAGCGCCACCCGGCGATAAGCACAATTAGCGCCCAACATCGCCGGGGCTAAACTGAGCTTGGTTTTAGCCCGCATGGTCACCAGTTGATGCACCAGGCCCTCAAACGTGGTGTAGCTGGCCGCCGGACTGGCCAAGGGATTGCTCACGGCGCGCCGGCCACTCACGCCGCCGATTTTTTGGTGGGCAAAGGGGGAGACCAGAATTTGCAGGGCCGCAGACTGCGGGCGCTCATCGGCATCGTAAATAGCTACAATTTCTCCCTGGGGAAACGCGGCCAGAGCCGAATTCAACGCCTGGGCTTTGCCCATATTTTGGGTTAAAGAAAGTAGCTGCCAGTTATCTCTCCCCTTTAACCAAGGCTGGATCAATCTCTCACTCCCATCCGCCGAGCCATCATTGATTAAAACGATGGTGAGCTTGTCGGCGGGATAAGCGAGCGCGGCGAGCGCCGGCAACAGCCCAGGCAGCGCGTCCGTTTCGTTTCTAAATGGTACCAACAGCAAAACATGCGGCGCAGCAGTTTGAGCGACAGGTCGTGGGGGATCGGGCCGGTCTGGAATCAAAGCCCAAAAAACAAAAAGCCAGCGCCTGACTGTAAAAATTAGCAAAACGCCGGCCACCACCCAAGCTGCCAAAAATCCCAGTTGTCGTGTCACCCGTGCGCTTTGAGGCCCTTTTTTAACAGACTGGCCGTATCCGTTTTGTAAAAAGCCAGCGCGGTCTGCCAAATTTGCCACTTTTGGCCCAGCGAGCCGGCCCAGCGAGCCGCCTCTTGCCGGTCCACCAGACCGCGTCGCAATCTTTGGGGCAACGTCGTTAGCGGTGGCTGCTGTGTTCGCTTAAATATTCCTGCTGCGTCCAGGGAATGCACATAAGAGACCAAAGCCGGGGCACATTCTTTTTCAAGAGATACGAGGGGTCCCTCAGGTATCGCTGCGCCATAAAGCGACCTGGCCCAAGAGAGGCCGGCATAAACAAAGGCCTGAGCCTGAGCTTTGCGGGTCAAGTTCAGAATTTCGGGCCAATTCAATTCACTCGGCCAGGTCTCGATCACCCGCCCAATATCGTAAAGCTGCACAAAAACAGATGCGCCCATGATAACATGAAATGTGGCGTGCACGGTCAGGTGGAGCAGCATATCGCCGGTTGATAAGCGATAGGCTGGCTGGTCGTATAACGAGATAGGCACGGCTCGCGCCCAAATACCGGGCGTAATATCAACCTTGAGGCCAAACCAGGACTCTTCGAGCGAGCCATGCGGTTCGACCATGCGGTCGCCGCCTGCGCTCAGGTACGGATTTGGCGTCTGCCCCTGGTTGCCAGCCCGACGGTAGGTACTGAGATGTTTGGTGATGCCCGGTCCTTGCTCGGCGCTCTTGTGCTTGCCCGCATATCCCAGGCTTTCCAAAACATTCCCTACCTTGGGCAAATCCTCAACCCGAAACAGCAGGTCAATATCATTCATCGGGCGTAGGGCTGCTTCGGGATAGGCCGTGGTCGCCAGGAGCGCACCTTTCAGCACCAGCACGTCAATTTGGTGTTGCGCAAAGGCAGCTAATAGTTCGGCCAATTGTTGACCGATAGCCTCATTACGTTTGGCATGGGCCTGGCGGGTAACGGCTAATTTGGCCATAGCCATAGGCGGGACGGTTACTTGAGCCTGGGTAAGACGCCAATGCAATAACGGGGCCAACCCTAAGGCGATGGCTGTTACGGCCAGATTTTCCCACTCAGCCTCGCTCAAAGACGCCAGAGATGGCCGAGGTGAAAGACCATTAAAAATTTGTCGAATTGAAGTTGTAGCCGTGCCTGGACCAGTTGCCAACATTGAAAATTATAGTATAATAATAGTAATTGAGAATATTTACAGATATTCTAATTACCAATCACAAAATATTCGCAAAAAACACCAGCTAAAAAAAGGCGCGCTACCTTAACTATTTATTTAACACGACACTGAAGGGGGCTTATATAGACTTTGGAGAAACATGACACTTTAGCCACAAATCAGCACGCATTCTACAATCCCTTAAGATTGGTGCGAATTTATGGTGATAGATGGCCGGCTACTCCTAACCTATACTTCCCCCCAACATGTTAAAGCATCGCCTGGGTAGAAAATGCGTTAACATGCTTGATAGGGGTGTAGCCCTGACAACACAAACTTAGTGGGAGCTGAAAGTTACAGACTTCAGTTCAGCATGCTTCTTCATTTCGGGCTTGCTATATTTCTTCATCTCTATAATCTCCTCCTTTCGTCAGTGATAAATACGATAGCGCGCCTTTTTTTAGCCAATGTTTTCGGCAAACAAGCTTCGTTTCATCGTGAGTGCCTAAAGAATGCAGGCTATTATACAACGAAAAAGGTTAAAACAAAAGAGCCAAAAAGGCTAATCTGCCAGGTTATTCAACATTGGTTTGAGGTGTGGGCGAATCGAAAGAGATAGAGCTACCCCATAGGTCCATTATAGCCATAATTGAAGCTGCTCACAAATGCAGTGAAACCTTAAACCTGAATAAAGTTAAAGGACCTATTATCCCCGCTGGCGATAGAAGCAAGCAACCGGGTTAAGAGGCAGTTTACCTAAATCATCGCTAACTTTCCAGCCCAAAAAATGCTCATTTCATGCTCATTTTCGGCATTAATGAGACATAGCCAGGGCAGCTAACCGGCTCTGATAATCACTTTTCTGGAGCGGCGTGTCCGCCAGGGCAATGGCCCGCTCATAAAAAGTTCGACTCGTCTCAAGGTCACCCTGCTGGTGCAACTGGTCGGCCAGGGTAGCGTAGGTCAGTGCTTTCTGGGGCAGAGCAAATGTGCTCACCTGAGCCAACAGTTCTCCGACGCTCAAATCTTCTTGCTGAATATAAACCACCACCCGCCGGTCGATGGCGATTGTCACGGCTTGATGGTCGCGCAACCAATCACGCAAACCTTGATCCCGCTTATAAGAGTAGCTGCTTAACACGAACCACCGACGGCGATGCTCGCTTATGGCTGCCCAGATTGGCTCGCTGCGATTATACAAACCAAAGGGAGCACGAGCCGGCGGATAGTACCAATTCATGGTTGGCTCCGCATTAACGGCAATTACGGCATCGGCGGGACTGGCATTAGCCTGCAACATTTGACCAACGGCTCGCCAGTCTTCTCTGGTAGTGGCAGTATAATGGATTGAGAGCTCGTTCATCTCGGCCACGATTAAGGGCGTCACAGCCAGGGCTAATATACCGATTAATAACAATTGCTGCGACTGAAAAAACCAATTTGAGAGACTGGCATCTTTCAGGGCAATTGTATTCAGTCTCAGCACGCCTGGCAGATCGGATCGGTTGAACTTGAACCTGAATCGCCCCAGGACGGCCGCAGCCAGCGTGTCGATACCCCAGGCAACCAAAATTAGATAGGCCGGCAGAGTGTAAAGAATGTAACGAACCGCAAAAAAAGTACCGCGCTGCAACAGAAAAAAGTAAATTAGAATGATGGGCAAAGAAAGCCAGCTCAACAACAGTAGAATGGCTCGACGTTGCTGCCACCTGGCCGTGATTAATGACAAACAGGCGACAAGTAAGAAAGCATTATAAAGGAGCAGGGCCAGCGGGTCGGTAGTGGCCAGGGGCATTAAGACGCTATCGGTGAAAAACTGGACCTCCAGGGGCGGTCCGGAGCCTTTGTTGGGTTTTTCAACAGCCGGCAGGGTGAGGGTGTCGGGTTGGCTGACTACTGTCGAAAAGCGTCCGCCTACATTATACAAATGCCGCAAACGGCCATTGAGTGCAAAAATAAGGAGTAAGGCCAAAATACACAACCCAAAGTAAAGGGTGTGCTGCCAGAATTTCTTCTGCCTTGAATGAAGTAAAAACTGGTAGCCCACAAAAAGACCCAGCGGCAGCAGCAAAAACAAGGCAAAATAGTGCGCCAGCGTTGCGCCAACCATGCTCAAAATAGCCAGCCCCCAATATTTGGCCTGACCGGTTCGGTAAGCCTGCCATACCCCCCAAAAACTGAACATCGTCAGCAGCAGCAGCAAAGCATAGGGGCGAACCTCCTGACTATAGTCCACTGCAAATGAAGCGCAGGCCAGTAACCCTGCCGCCAGGTGACCGACTCTCTTGTTAAAAAGACGGCTCGCCAGCACATATATAAGCGGCACCGCCAAGGTGCCAAAAAAGAGCGCCGGAAAGCGCGCCCAGGCTTCCTGCCGGCCCAGCTTAATCCAGCTATGCAAAAGGTAATAGTCCAACGGCATGGCGGCGTGCCGTTCCAACTGCGGTCCAATCTCCCAGAACGAACCTTGAGCGACATCGAGTTCAAGCAACTCATCATACCACAGACTGGGCAGGCCAAGCTGATAAGTTCGCAGAGCAAAGGCTACCAGGGTGAGCAAACTTATGAAAAGTAATTGTGACTTTTTGGTAACTACTTTGGCCGACATCTCAATCCAAAATTATAAAAAGGTCCATTTTTAAAGTAAAAAACGGACCTTTTGTGTCTTCTCGTGCCAAAATTCCATTTCGGCACGAGTCTCGGGTAGGGGCAGGTCTAAGACCTGCCCCTACGAATCGTCTAGTTGCCCGCGTGTTCAGAAACCGATTCGCCGGCGTGCTCATCAATCAACTCCGGGATGGGCGTCGGGGCGGCAGCAGGCGCTGCCACTTCACCGGCTACCGGGAAGAGGTCGATACTGCCCATCAACTGGCCCAGGGTGTAGGCGGTCCGCACCCCCCCTTGAGCCGGATTAGCCAGGTCTACCCCATCGGCGTCGGTCAGGGCTTGAGTCAGGGCGACGACTTGGTTCACAAGATCAGCCGCAGCCGCCGTATCGGCTGCCTGGAGGATTTGCAATTCCAAATCTCTGATCTGTTCCGCCAGGCGGATGGCGTTTTCCGCGGCCACTTGGGCTTGCTGTGCTTGCAGGACTGTTTCGGGCGAAGCGCCTTGAATCTGACCGGCGGCAATCGCCTGATTGACCATCGCCGGCAGGTAACCAGCGCCGAGCAAGCCAAAGCCATCGCCCGGATTATAAACGTCGCCGCTGCCATCCCGGTCGCCAAAGTTGGGGGCGCTTTGGCCTTCGAGCGTATTGAGGATACCTTCAGCTTGAATCTTTAACGCGGCCAGGTCGTTCTGAGCAATCGAGTAATCTTTCTGGAAACCGACTTCCGGCTCGATCTTCAAAACCTGGTTCAAAGCATTGAGACCATAACTGTCGCCATCGGGGGTATCAGGCGCAGCCACCACGGCCAGGCGAACTGGTTCCAGCACTGCCGGGGATAGTTCACCTTCAAAAGCATTTACGCCCGAGGGAGCGGGGTCACTATCACCGGCCGGTTCAACGCTGATAAAAGCCCGGTTGAATAACCCCAAGAGATTGCGGCCTTCCGGGTCAGTGAAGCTGTAATTGATGGCGTCGCCGCTCAGGGTCAACTTGCCGAGGCTGAAGGGCGATTGTCCCTCGCCTTCGAGCCAGGCTTCATACACGGAGCCGTCAGGCGGCGGGGTCACGCCGGTCAGGGCCAGGGTAACTTTGTCGCTGTGAACCTGATCGTCGCTGACCGTCAGCAAGCCCACCCGTACCGGGGCTGGAGTGGCGGCAGGTTCGGGTGTGGCCGTGGGTTCGGCAACCACTTCAACCGGCTCGGCCGCATGTTCTTCGACCACCTCCACGGGGGCGGCGGCATGTTCTTCCACCGGTTCAACCGGAACCGTAGTGGGTTCGGCCGCAACCGGCTCTTCGGCGTGTTCGGCTACCGTCTCGACAGGCGCTACGGTGGGGGCGATGCCAACTTCGGTTGCGGCGTGCTCCTCAACCAAGTCGGCAGCATGCTCGGTAACCGCGCCGCCGGACGAGTCGCCACCAGTGTAGAAGGAGATGTACAAACCAATACCCAGCAGCAGGGTGAGGGTCCACAGCACAAAAGCCGCCCACATAAACCAGCGCAGTACCCCTATTTTGCGGGGCAGAATTTTCAAGCCGGCCAGCAAACAATAAATGGCCACTCCTTCGGCCAGGGTGCCAACGGCGGCGTGAGCCAACACCAGGCCCGGCATCTGACCAATACCCTGGCCGATGATAGCGGCAAAGGTGGGGATCATGACAAAAGCGATAAAAAACAGATTCAACACCACCACCGGAATTTGAAACCGGTCGTGCCATTTGTACTGTTTTCTCAGTTGGGCTGTTACCCCCAGACACAGTGAAATGTAGAATAGGATTTCGATGACCAGGGTGAGGTCAACTAACAAGTTACCACCAGTACCTAAAAAACCGGGGATGTCTCTTAAACCGCCCATAAATTTACTTCTTCAACCTCCTCAATTAAATAGTTTTGTGATTGCGAGTCATTGCTGTCCCCATAAGGACGAGGTTGTAACAATTATAAACCACAGATTCCACCGCTTACACAATTTTTGATTTTTATCTCTGAAATCCGTGTAAACTGTGGTTTACTTTCCTATCAACACTCAAGAGGGGGACTATCAGATCAAACGGAATAGGGTTGGGCCGCATGACGAATGCCAGTGTACCTGGCCAGGTCATCATTATAGGTCACCACATCGGCCAGACTGAGATCGTGTACCCGCCGCCGTCCGCACATACGGGCAAATTCGGTTAGTTGATGGCGCGTCCCTTCTAAAAAATTGACCAGCCGCTGGCCGCTCTCTTCGATACTGAAGCGGTCCCGCAGGTCGGCCCGCTGGGTGGCGATACCGACCGGGCAGTTGTTGCTGCTGCAAGCCCGATATTGCTGGCAGCCGATGGCAATCATCGCGCTGGTGGCTACGGCGACGGCATCCGCGCCCAGGGCAATGGCCTTGGCCAGATCAGGCGGGGTGCGGAAGCCGCCGGTAACACAGAGGGTGATGTGACCCATGCCGTGCTCGTCCAGCCACTTGCGCGCCCGCGGCAAGGCATAAACGGTGGGGATACCGATATGATCTTTGACATGTTTGGGCGCAGCGCCGGTGCCGCCGGGCCGGCCATCAATGGTGATGAAATCCACATCAAGTTCGCAGGCCACAGCCAGGTCAGCTTCTAATTTAGCGGCGGCAAACTTAATCCCGATAGGAATACCCGGATTGAGGCTACGAATCCAGTCAATCCGCGCCCGCAGTTGCTGGGGGTTATCAATGTCGGGGAAGCGGCTGGGGCTGATGGCATCCTGGCCGGGTTTCAATCCCCGCACCTGGGCGATTTCGGCGGTCACTTTGGCCGCCGGGAGAACTCCGCCCAGGCCGGTTTTAGCGCTCTGGCCAATTTTTATTTCGATGGCATCAGCTTTTTTGATATTTTCTTCAGTCCAGCCAAAGTAGCCGGAGGCCATTTCAAAAACGTAATATTTAGCGGCGGCCCGCTCTTCGGGCAGCATGCCGCCCTCGCCGCTGCAATTCATTGTACCGAATTGGGCCGCACCGGTAGCCAGGGCAATTTTGGCCTCGCGAGAGAGAGCACCAAAACTCATATGGCTGATGTAAAAGGGGGCGGTGAGGGTGATGGGCCGGGCGGCTCGCGGCCCGATAACAGTCGTTGTCTCAACCGGCTCGTCGTCTAATAGGGGGGGAGCGGCCAACTGGCCGGGCAAAAAGTAGATGTCGTCGAAGCTGGGTACCGGCCGCTCGGTGCGCATGGGCACATTGTCTTTCCACTTGCCGGCGGCCAGATGTTGAATGGTTTTTAACTCGTGTTCCAGGTCGTCGGCGTGGCGAATGTAACGAGCCAGGTAGCCTGTTTGCACCGGCAGGGTGGGCACCGCATCGGCGTCAATTTCAACATGGCCGTTGACCTGCCGCACCGGAAAAGTGGTTACCCGGTCCAAATGGTCGTAGCGGCTGATGCCGGTGCGCACGTCGAAATCCCAGCCGTGCAGCGGACAGATGACATCCGGCCCGTTGAGCTGGCCGTCGCCCAGTTGGCCGCCGCGATGGGGGCATTTGTTGTCCAGGGCAAAAAACTCGCCCTGATAATTGGCCAGGCAGAGATCATGGCCCTTGACCGTGACGGTAGTAATTTGACCTGGTTTGAGCTGACCCACGTCGAGGATTTTGATAAAGTTCGGCATGTAGTTTTTCCCCCCTTGCCTTGAACCCTGTGGAACCGTCTAAAAAGTAGGCATTTACTCCCGAATTTTAGACTGGTTCTTAAACTACACGTCTATTGGCCTGATCTAACTCGACCAATTTGGCACAAGTATACACTAGGTTTATAGTTCTTTGCAAGGGTCAAATTTGATCTGAGCTATAGTCAAACTGTCCCATTGAATGTTGCCGCAGCTTAATTCCCCGCCGAGCGGCTGGCCAGGGCCAGGTGAATCTGGTCAATCAGGGTCAGCCAGCCCCGGCCTTTTTCGGCAAAGCTGTCGCCGCCGGCCTCAAAGGCGCGCTGGCGAGACGGAGCGTCGCCGTGCACCGTCAAAAAAACGATGGCCGGCGGGTTTGGTAAAGCTTTTAGTTGACGGGCCACGGCGTAGCCATCCAAGCCGGGCAATTCCACATCCAAAATGACCACTTCCGGCAGCAGTTCGGACACCCGGCGGACCGCCTCCAGGCCATCGCCGGCCTCGCCGATGACGGTCAGATCGGCTTCATCCTCGATAAGCCAGCGCAGCGCCTCGCGCACCACCGGGATGTCGTCTACGATTAGGACTTTGTAGGGGTCGAGTCTGGTGTTCATCTTTATATGCGAAAGGCTGCTAGCAGCCTGTTCTTACCTGGGGTGGCCGGTTCCGGCGGGTCAGCCCCAGGAAAGGGGTAAGAAACCTATCACACTCACATCCAGAAGAAACAGCTAAAGTACCAGGTGGAAAGATTTTGATTTTACCCTAACCCGGTATTGCCACCAGTGCATGAAACCACCGATCAGGCCAAAAGCAGCCAAGTGAAAACAAAAGAGCCAAAAGTTCAGGCCGGTTGAATTCAGGTCGGCCCGATGGACAAAGACCATCAGCAAGTCAAAAATGGCGGCAGCTATCATCAGTGTAGGGATTTGAGACAAGCGGTCCCAATCACGCTCAGGCCAAAACCACAACAGGCCAAAGCCAAAGGCGCTGAACCACGAGGTAAAGACACGTACCATCAGGGGGCTGATCGTCCAGGGCCAGACAGCGATGACCAGGCCCGGCTGGGCTAAACACAGCACCCCCAACAACACCAGGATTGTACCCAAACTGATCGCCACCGTCCGTATCAGCGGGGCGACGGGTTCGCCGACCACTTCCCAGACCGCCTTACCACGCTCGTGTTGGACATAGAAAACAATCGCCAAAATGGGAGCGACGATGTAAACCACCAACCAGTAGAACAACTTAAAGCCGGGGGTAAACTTATCCAGGTGCAGGAAGGTAGTGAAAGAGATGAGGATACCGGCAGAGACCAGAATAGGCACCAGGTAACGCGACGGCTCCCACAAACCTCGGTACGTGACCAGCGACACCACCACGGCCCCACCCAGGTAAAGCGCCCCAAACATGCCCGCCGAAAGCGGGGGACTGATCGGCCAAAAGAAGAGGCTATCGGTATTTGCCGGAAACAGCATAAGCGAGGCAGCTCCGGCCAAGGCGTTGATGGCGACGAACCAGAATACTATTTTCATTAAAAGCGACATAGGTTTGTAGGTTTGAGACATTATTCTTACTCAATTCTGCTCAAGCATAGTATCCCTCTAATTGTTGTTTTAGAGGGATTTCTTGGCCTGTGGTCTCGAAATGACCCAACGGCTAGCGCACAACAAGCTGTAGTCGGTCCTTGAGCAACAGCTCAGTTATCTCTGCCGGTTGGGGTGGACTGACAGTTAAATCCAGAACTTCTATGGCGCCGCCGTCGCGGGCGGGGCAAATGAGATATTCGATATCCCGCAGGTGCATGGTCTGGCGCAGGCCGTTATCGGTATTTTGTTCAGCGCGTTTGAAGGAGTCGGCCTTTTCCCGCAAGAAGAAACGCACCAGGTGGTCTAGGTTCAACGCCTGGAGTTGTTGACCCGCATCAGCGGTATGGATGGAATCAACGACGCCGCAAAATCCTGGGGCAGTGGTCACATCCACCACCGGCAACTGGGTGGCCGGGTCAATAAAAACCTGGCCGACCTGCTCATCCTCGCTAACTCGAAAGACGGTTTGGCCGTTCTCTATTTCGCCCACCAGGCCGAGGATCAAGACATCTTCGCCGGAGCCGCCGTCAAGCAAGTCGGAGCCGTCGCCCACGCCCCAAATAAGGATGTCGTTATCAGGCCCGCCAAATTTCCGGTCGCTCGTGATGGGGTTGAAATGCTCCAGACCGCCGATGAGCACATCCTCCCCGGCATCACCCAGCAGCACATCCACGCCCAGCCCACCAATCAGCAGGTCAGAGGCGTTGGTGCCAAAGAGCACGTCGCCATAGGCCAGGCTTTGATCAATCCCACCGCCGGCCAGGGCCGGGTCCTGGGGTTGAATAAAAGGATTGCCGGCAAAGTTATTATCAGCGCCAATCTGTGTTTGAATAGGAAGCGCCTGCGGCTCGCCATAGATGAAGTTGTCCATCACGGCCACGTCTGTTTCAAGACTGTCATCCGGTCCCAGCGCGTCGGTACCGTAGGCAATACGAACTCGATGGACCACCGGTTCCGGGAAAGCGACGCCCAGGAAGGAGAGACCGGCGTCGGCGATAGGCGTGGCAAATTTACCCAGCGAGTTGCCGTTAATATCGAAATACTCAAAGGCGGTGTGGTCGGTATCCACATCGGTATAAACTGCGCCAAAGCCCCGGACGGCTGCCAGCGTATCGGTGCCCGGTACGTAGAAAGTGGCCTCGACGATATTGCTGCCCAGCGGCGAAAAGAGCCGTTCCTCACTAAAAGTTTTGAAACTGTCGGCATAGTTGGGGTTGATATTGCCAAAGCGGGGCAGCGCGCCATAAGGGTTGTCGCTGTCGGCGCTGACAAACAGACCCTCACCGGGTGTGGTCAGAACAATCCCGCGTGCCCTCGGCGCGGTGGGCTGGTTGAAAAAATCGGGGGTGTAAGGGTTGGGTGCAGCTTCTTCATCCGGCAGGCTGTCCCAGTTGATTTCCCGATAGCCGTCGGCCACGGAGCCAGGTTCGCCGCCGTTGTTTTGGCCGCCGAAGACCTGGCGATACTGTTCAACCACAGCCGTAATATCCCCACTGCCGCTAATAATGGTTGGTTCGGCACTGGCCTGCTGCCGGCCGCTAAAAGCTGGCAGTGAAAAGCAGACCAGAGCACTCACTAAGATGAGCAGACAACGCTTAAAGATCACTCTGAGAGGGTTAGCTAGTTTGATTCGAGCGAAAGTCATACGTCCTCGTCTCCTTATTCTTTCATACTTTTGCAACTACTCACCGGGCCTATAAAAAGCACCCAGGTTAGGGCCGGGATTAGAAAATAGGGGATTTTTTTACCTTATTTTAGCCCCAAATCCCTTAATCCCGGCAAAATTATCGGGTTTTAGGTCAGGTGGTGAGTAAGTTACGAAATCCCTTTTAGAGTACTAGAAACAACTCAATTATGCTACCGGCTGGAGACAGGTATTGACAGCGAAAAAAGTTGGGCTAACCCCCTCACTTAAGTAAGGGAAAAGACCTGTCAAAAGTTAGGCGTAAAGAGAAGAGCCAGCGCCGAAAAAGCGCTGGCTCTGGCAGTTTTTGAGCGGATCAATCGTCAAATCTATTTGATGATAATCGGCAAGAAAACCTGCTCATCGGTGCCAATGGCCGTTTGGAAAGGAGGGGGGCCGCTAACCAGAGGGGCATCGCCGAATGCCGCAATACCGATCCCATCTCCTGTAGCCGCAATCGCCGCTCCAGCAGCGCTGGTAAGCGTGAAACGGCTATTGACCACAGCCCTAACTTCAATTTGAAACTCCGTGCCGGTACAAGGAGCTGACCCAATCGTTACTGTCTCGGCTACTGAGCCGTTGTTGGCGCTGAGCGCACAGCGCGCCGCACCGGTACCGAAGCCTTGAAACACCGATACATCTATATCGCCAAAAGAGGGGGTGAAGGTAAATTGGAGCGGACTGCTCGTGGTGATGCGGAAGAGGCGCACATCGTTGCGGTTGAGATTGATTGGAGTCCCCGGAATGAAACTAATGAAGTCAAAACCAGGGGTCCGCGAGATATTCCCCTCATTGTCTTTGACCCAGGCAAAGACATAGCCGACGCCTTCACGGGGGCGCAGTTGCGCATTGACAATAAAAGTATTGGCAGCGACCGGCGCAGGCAAGGGCTGAAAGACACAGGATTCCTCAACCCAGCGGCGCAGGACCACATCGTAGGCATAGCGGACCAGGCAAAAAGATTTGAGGCCGCTGGTGGGTTGCGGGTTTGGGCTGGGCGGGTCAACCGCCACAATCTTGACCTGGACATTGCGGGTCGTGGCAATCTGGTCATTGTCGTTGAAGGGATTGTCATCGCTGATAAAAACATTATTCACCACCGGGGGGGTACGATCTGGTGGTAGAGGGAAGATACGGACACGGCGGGTCGCATTATTATCATTCTCTCTGGTTTCGAGCAGTTCTTTATCGCTGTCCACCTCCACGGTCAAAGTGGCGATAGCACCGGCATTGTTGGGCACATTAAAATTCACCGTCTTGATCGCCTGGCCAAAATCCTGATTGAAGTCGGCGGCAGCCAACGATACCTGCTGAGTGGAGGAACCAGCGCTAGTGGTGAAAGTAAACTTGACCGCCAGGGTGCCCGCCCCCAGATCACTCACCAGATTGGCCAGGTCGGCTTTGGTCCCGAAGAGCGAGAGATTAGCCCCAACCTGGATGCTCGTCCCCTGAAAGACTGTCGGTGGGTCAACAAAGATGTCGTGCCGGTCAATGTACAGATTCAGCGGAAACTCGGTCTCGGCGTCGAGGGTTTGCAGGAAGGTAATGACATCGTTGCGTTCGCCCGTGGTGTTCAGAATGTCCTGGCCATTTCGGCCGGCCGAGCGGTGGGTCTGGTTGCTCAAAACACAAGCCAGGGTCTCACATGAACCGTTATGATAGTAAGGCGGTAAAGACCAGATACCTAACAGAGAGGGAATATTGTAGCCGGGGCCTTTGCCATCGCCGTTGTAATCTATGCCCAGAGCATCCTTACCTGCATTGCCGGTCACATTGGCCGTGTTGGCCTTTTCAAAAGCACCGACGAGTTGGCCGTTTATTGGATTAGTGACGCCCAGGCTGAACGTGCCAATCTCGGATAGGAAGCGGTCGAGATATTGGGTACCGATGGGGTCGCCCAGGGTGGGGGGTGGGGTGGTCTCGGTAGATATTTCAGCGCCCGCAGGCGGGGAAACAAAATCCTTGTTACTGACGGTCCATTTCGTGCCGCCATGACAAGCCTGGCAACCCGCCTGAAAGAACAGGCGGCGGCCATTACTGACGTTGCTCGCGTTCAGCGCGCCATTGGCGGCAGAGAGGCCATCGTTGGTGGTCAACATACCATTCGGCGTGCGAATGGCAAAGCGCGCCCACTCTTTCAAGGCGTCGAGAGCCGGCCAGGCGGTGCCGCTGCCAGGTAGAGTGACGGTGAGCTGCGGACGACCGGCGTTGGGCAGGGCAAAAGCGTTAACTGCGCCCGGTGCGCCGTTGATGTCGCCATTATCGCCAATCAACAGCCCGTGATTGGGGTCGTTAGCGCCGCCAGCCAACGCACCGGGGCCGGAGACGTTGCGGATATTAGCTTCAAAGTCCTGCACTTCGTCGAAGATGGCTGAGTAGTTTAACAGCCGCTGATCGTCGGGATTGTGGGGACTCCAACTCCCGTTCAAGGGCACAGATTTACGCGGGCCAGCTCCGAAAATCCAGACCGTGCCATCGGTCAAGCCATCGGGGTGACAACTGGCGCAGTTCTGCCAGCCCTCGCTGGAGAGGCGGTTGACCTTGCCCCCATTGAAGACGCCGCGCGAGGCGAAGAACATTTCTGCGCCAACCAGGAGTTGTTCATCCTGGGAGCCGGCCGGCGGGAGCGTGGTTGTCTGGATGACCTGGCTGACGGCGTCGGTATCCAGATTGACCACTGAAACGTTGCGAGAGAGGTAATTCATCACAAAGGCTTTGTTGTTACCGGGAGCAATATTGCGGATGACGATACCCAGCGGATTCTTGCCAGCATTTGCACCGCTCGTGGCCGGATTATTGGGATCGTGCAGGTCAATGTAGCGGGTCGTATCGCCATCAACGGTAAAGTTGAGATCGCCCGAGGCGTCCACATTCAGTTTGACCAGGAGGTCGCTGCCGGCAGAGACGACATAGGCATTACCCGCGCCGCTCTGAGTGGTAAAAGCAATGGCCCAGGGATTGGCGAAGAAAAGTTTGGTTTTACCCGGTTCGGGGTTGCGCGCCCCCAGATGCAGATTGAGAAACTTGGCGGCGCTGGCGTCAACCGGAACGCCGCTGGCGACGTTGTCAATGACGTTAACAAAAGCCTGGGTATCCACATTGAATTTCAGGGGACCCGCCGGCGAGCTGGCAATGTTGGGCAAAAACGCCTGGTTGCCCCGGATAACGATACTTTGCAACTGGTTGGGGTAGGCGCTGGTGGCGACATTGCCCCCGCCGACTGTGGCCGGGAAACCGGTATCCTGAGCGGCCAGGGTGATCGCACCGGCGACGGTGGGCAGGTTGCCCAGGCCGGCCGGGATGGTCAGGTGGCAGACCAGACCCACTTTGCCATTATCCGTACCCTGCTTGGGGTTGGCCCCGCCGGTAAACGACAGAAAGCGGGTGACGAAGAGCCGATCATTATTCTGGGTTACGGCCAACCCGCGCGGCTGGAAGTGACGGGTTGTATCCGGGTTACAGGTGGCATCAGTCCGCAAGTTTACGCTGCCGACAAGCGCCTGGGTATCCGTGCGAATCACGGTGATGGTATCCTGGGCGCTGTTGGCCACAAAAATCCTCGTTCCGTCAGGTGTAGCGACGATATTGCGGGGCTCAGCGCCGGTGATTAGGGTTGTTTGCACCACAGCAGCGACGCTGCTGGCGCTGCTGCCGGTCACATTGATGACCGTCACGGTGTTGTCGGCCGCATTGGCCACGTAGGCATGGTAGCTGTCGGGAGTGACACTATCGGTATCCAGAGCAATACTCTGCGGTTCGTCGCCTACGTTGATTTTAGCGATCACCGTAGGAGTACTATTAAGATTACCGATGACCGAGACGCTGTCGTCATCTGGGTTGACCACCCAGACCAGGTTTTTCAAAGCGTCCATCGCAATCGGGCTGGAGTAAGTGGGGCTGTCAAAGGCAGCGATGCCAATGCCGCCCTCTTGAGCCAGGCTGCTCGACCCAGCACCCGACGCTAAACCGATGAGAATAGCGCCGGAAAGTATCTTGGCTATTAGCCAAAGGCGAGGCCAATGTAAAAAATTCATAAAGTCCTCCTACTTTTTATTTCTTTGTTGAACCGGGTAATTTAGTCTAGGGGAGACAGCTTTTAGTATAACCAAAACAGCCCGGCTACACATCAAGCTAAAGACAGGCTTTAACCACAGAAATAAGTTAGCCCTGCTGACTAACTAAAGTAAGAGGTGGGGTTTTACCAAAGTTAGGGGTAAAGCGTTCAAGCGTTGAGCGTTTGACCGTTCTAACGGCTGCTGTTGACCAGGCCGTGCTTCACGGCATACAACGCCGCCTGGGTGCGGTCGGCTACGCCCAGTTTGGCCAGGATGGCGCTGACGTAACCTTTGATAGTCCCTTCGGTTAGATGGAGGGTAGCGGCGATTTCTTTATTACTCTGGCCCTGGGCAATGAGACGCAGCACATCCAGCTCGCGCTCGGTCAAGTTGGGTTTGGGCAGCGAGGGTGAGGGGACAGTGACTTGCCGCATCAAGTAACTCTGGGCTTCGGGGTGGAGAGTGGGTTTGCCTTGGGCTGCGGTCTGAATCGCCCGCAGCAAGTCGGCCTTCAAGATATCTTTCAACAGATAACCGATGGCTCCGGCTTCAATAGCTTCCCGGACTTTCTGATCGTCGGCAAAGCTGGTCAACACCAAAATCTGGCTGGCCCCGCCGGTGCGGCGAATGCGACGAGTGGCTTCGATGCCGTCTAATTCGGGCATCACCAAGTCCATCAGGATGACATCAGGGCGCAGGTTAGCCGCCAGGTCCACCGCCTCAGCCCCGTTGACGGCCTGACCGACCACCTTAATGGTGTCTTCTTCAGCCAGGAGGGTTTCCAAACCTTCGCGGACGATTTCGTGGTCGTCTACAATGAGCACGCGGATGGGTGAAGCTGTCATTCAGTTCTGATCCTTTCTAGGAATAGTCACCGCTACAG
Organism: uncultured Caldilineaceae bacterium; assembly: GCA_964604225.1. Lineage (GTDB taxonomy): Bacteria > Chloroflexota > Anaerolineae > 4572-78 > J111 > DSQQ01. Next base: position 2,758 of record CAZRYD010000042.1, on the reverse strand, counting down.
TTGTGCCGCGGCCGGGGGTAGCAATCAGGTGAACCACACCGCCAAGCGCTTCGGCGCGCTCACGCATGGTTGTTAACCCAAGTCCTCCGGACCCTTTTCCACGGGTTGACGGTTGGCCCTGAGGCAAAGGTTTTGCAAAAGGAGTGAAGCCAACGCCATCGTCAATTATCTTTAGTTGGGTTGAATCGCCATGAGTCTCAAGCTGAAGCTCAGCCCGCTGGGCGCGCGCATGCTTGACCACATTGTTCAGCGCTTCTTGAGCAATTCGATAAAGCGCCTCTTCCTGTTCGACCGGCTGACTCACATAGCCGCTGAGGTTGAGCTTAACCTGCAGGCCATCACGGGCCAAATGGGCAGCATGGCTTTGCAGCGCTGCCGCCAGACCAAGCCGCTGCACCTGAACAATACCCGGCATAGGAGTCGGAGATGGAGGGCCGGAGGCTGGGGGTTGGGGATCAGGGGGATGCAATTCGGCCAGCAGAGCGCGCATCTCGGCCAGGGCGGCCTGGCTCAGTTCGAGCAGGCGATTGATCCGGCGCTCGCCTTCGGCGGGGTCACGTCGCCAGGCCGGAGCGATAGCTTGAGCAATTAAGGTCATACTAAAGATAAGCTGAGTGACGGAATCGTGCAAGTCACGAGCCAGACGCTGGCGCTCTTTTAACACCGCAATCTGCTGACCCCGTTCGGAAAGGAGCTGGTACTGGCGACGGCTGTCAATGGCTGTGGCTAACTGGGCGGCGGTGGCCTGATAGGGGTGCAGGTCGACTGGTTCCCATTCGTGCGGGATAGTATCGCTCAGAACCACCAGGCCAATCCGCTGGCCACGCACCATCAGGGGGATAAGGGCCAGGGCCGGCCGGCCATCCTGGATTTGAATCTCGCGCAAGCCAGGCGGGACGCGGAAATCGGTCTGGACATCGGCAATGGTAATGGTTTCACCGGCATCCAGAGGAGGATCGAGCACATCGCGGCTGTAGGGAATACGTTCTTCAAAGTGAAGCAACCCTTTTTCGCGCATCCATTGGCCGCGCACAATCACGGCGGTGCGTTGGCCCAACTCGTCCAGCTCATACAGGGCCACCGTACAGGCATAGCGGCCGCGCACGGCCACCTGCTCCAGGTAAGCCTGGATGACCTCATCCACGCCCATGGCCGTGCTGATGCGCTGGCTGGTTTGATAGAGCAGTTGGGCCTGGTCGAGCGCGCCCTGGATTTCGGCAAAAAGGCGGGCATTCTCGATGGCGACGCCGAGTTGATCGGCAATGGTCTCGAAACCGGCCGCGTCCTCCTGGCTCATCGGCTGCTCTGATTCAACATTCAGCGCACCCACCAGGCGCTCGCCGATGATGATGGGGATGGCCAATTCGGCGCTAATGGTCTCACCGCCGGGTACGGGCAGGTAACGCGGGTCGCGCCAGACATCGTTAATCAGGAGGTAATGGCGCGTCTGGATGGCCGCCCCAATAATACCCTGGTTAATCTTTTGGCGATAGGCCCCCACCTCGGCGGTAGTGTAGAGGCCGCTGCTGGCCCGCAGCACCAGCGTCTCCGGGTCGGTGGGATCGACCAGCAACAGGGCCACGTTTTGGTAATAGAGATACTCAGCAATGGCCTCGACGGTGGTTTGGAGGAGTTGTTCCAAGTTGAGGTTACCGGCAATGAGCCGGGCCACCCGGTTGATAATGGAGATACGAGCGACTCGCCGTTTCTCGGCCTCAAACAATCGAGCGTTCTCGATGGCGACCCCAAGCTGATGGGCCACAATTTTCAAATCCGCTACATCTTCAGGCGTGATCGGCTGGCGGGACTCAAAGTTGAGCACGCCCAGCAACTGTTCCCCCACAACCACCGGCACGACCAATTCGGCATAGATATCATCAACACCGGGCATTGAGATATAATCGGGGTTGCGGGAAACATCGTTGAGTAAAACGGATTGGCGGGTGCGGGCAGCGATGCCGCAGATACCGACATGAATACTTTGCCGGTAATCCGGGGGGATGTCGGGGGCATAAGCCCCCACCGCCCGGAGCAGAATGAGCATCTCGGGGTCTTCGGGGTCAATCAGGCCCAGACCCAGGCTGTCCAAATGAAGGTCGTCACAAATGGTTTCAACCGCTTGCTGCAAAAGCTGATCCAGACCAAGCCCGCCGGTGATAAGCTGTCCAATGCGGTTGATAGTGGCAATGCGGGCTGAACGACGCTTCTCGACCTGGAATAAACGCGCATTTTCAATAGCAATGGCGGCGTGGCGGGCGAAGAGGGTCAGCGTTTCAACATCCTGCTGGCTGAAGCGGCGTGGCGGGGCGACACCAATGCCGAAAAAGCCGATCATGCGGTTATGCCAGAAGATGGGCAGGCCGATGACAGCATACTCGTCCAGGCCGGTCAGGGTCGGCTGGCCTACCTCGGCATAACGATCCAGGATGAGAGGTTGCTGGGTGAGCAAAACTCGGCCGGCCAGCCCGACGCCGGGCGGCATTTCTGCGCCGATTTCAGTCGTAGGCATCTGATAGGCGGCTTCTGTCCGCACCACCTGGCGCTGCTCGTCGACCAGGCCGATGGTGCCGTTATCCGCGCCGATGAGTTCGCAGGCGTGGTGGACAATCCGGGTCAGCAGTGGGCGCAGTTCCAGCTCGCTGCTGATGGATTCGATGACCTGGCGCAGACTCTCCTGCTGACGGAGGAGGTGTTCGGGGTTAGTTTCGCCGCTCATACGCTATAGTGTAGCGCAGATGGGGGGTGGGAGTCAATGGGG
>CAZRYD010000041.1:5141-27890 GCA_964604225.1 uncultured Caldilineaceae bacterium | reverse complement strand
TCACCGCGCAACAGGGTGCGAAACAATGAGGCATCCTCTTCGGCGAAGAGATTATTATTGTGAAGTTTATCCTGTCTCAAGGATGCGCTAACGATTGAAGCCATCTTATTTGTGTTGCCCCTGCCCGCGATGCGAGCGCAGTGACGAGAGAGTATCCCGTCCACGCACAGGGTGAGCGGCCTTGATCCTTGAAGGTCTCGCCTGGGTTGAACTTTATGGTTCATTCAAAGGACTGGCCGAATCGCTCGTGTGGCAATGTAAGTAGCGGTGTACTTGGCAATCTCTTCTGCCCGGTGCCGGTCTTCATAGAACCCGGTGATCATAAATCCGGCTTCGAGTTGCCCGCCTATCTGGTCTTCTAACGTATGCCCAAACGTGAGCGGCTCACCTTTAGCCAGCAATTGCCGTCTTTCCGCCTCGCTCAAACTTGTCAGATCTGAATAAGGCAGCGCATGCCTGACCTGCAATACGCCTCGTTCGGAAAGTTCGTAGTCAAAGATGAACATCACCGGATTGAGGAACCCGGCCAGGAGCACGCCCCCCGGACGTAAAACACGGTACGCCTCCCGCCAGACCGGCCGAACCTCGGGCACGAATACATTGGAGCAAGGGTGGAAGACCAGATCGAAGCTCTCCGCCGAAAACATTGACAGATCAGCCATATCCCCTTCGATCGTCATTAACGCCAATCCGTCGCGCTCAGCCACATAACGGTCCTGCCTGAGTTGATGGGGGGAGTTATCCAGGACGGTCACTCTGGCCCCGGCTGCAGCCAGGATCGGTCCCTGTTGTCCTCCCCCCGAAGCCAGGCATAGGACATCCTGGCTGGTCAAGTCAGGAAACCATTCTCTGGGGACCGGCCTGGTTTCAGTCAAGACGACCGTCCACTGGCCTTGACGGGCGGCGGCAATCACTTCTGAACTGACTGGCACCGTCCACTCATTTTGCTGCTCCACCTCTTTGTCCCAGGCTTGTCGGTTGTATTCTCGAATATTCATTATTGCCTCATCCTGGCGCTGCGCCAATTGGGTGAGTAGCTCAATGTGACTCATCAACGGAAGACAGGGTATAACGGTAAAGGGGTGGTGTCAGGCCAGCGCTTCTGTAAGATTGCCAGTAGACGGTTAGCTGTCCCTCGTAGGCCAGGAAGGTGATTAAACTGCTCGGAGGTGGCGATGAAGCTTTGCAATCGAGCCAGGATGCGGGGACGAATGGTGCTGATGCCCCAGCGGCGGTCTTCGGCCAAAGCTCGCTTTAAGTGTCCGTTCAAAGTGTTGAGCAGCCAGAAGGCGCAAGCTGCCACGAGAGCAGTTTCAAAAAGGTGGTCGTCCTGGACGGCCGGACAGGCTTGAGCCAGTTCGGCCCGGTAGGTTCGTTCCATCTGGGCCACCAGGGCCTCAGGCAGACGATTCGCACACCAGCAGGTCGGGAACATCATGCGACCATAGACGGCATCGAGCAAGGCATGCCCCCATCGCCCAAACTCAAAGTCAATCAAGCGTAAGTCATGGCCGGTGTAAAAAACGTTGTCCGGACAGGGATCGCCGTGGATGTAGGTAAGAAATGGTCCAGGATCAGCGATGGCCGTAATAACAGCTTCCAGGTCTCGTTCAAACTGAGACTCTACCGCTACCAGGCTTTCGAGTGTAGTTTGCAAGGGCGCAAACTGCTGCCGTATGCTGTTTGCATCGCGCGCTGATGATATGGCCGTAGGGCTGATGGCCTGAAGAATCTGCTCAAACAAAGTCGCTTGGCCCAGGCTATCGGCGTGCATCTGGCCTAGGCGGGTGACAAAGGTAAGCAACGCCTTCTCAGCCCTGGCCGTGTCTGCTTGTAACAGAGGTTCAACCAGGCTGTGGTGCTGGCGGCCCAGATCTTCCAGGAGGATAAAGCCCAACCTTCGATCCCCGCCATAAAAACGCGGACTATGCCGGGCCTCGCGGGAGACGAGGCTTAAGAATTCCGCGCCGGCCCAGTCGCTGAAAAAACGTTGGTTGTCCCAGGATTCAGGATTATTGAGATCATAGGCTTCGGTTTCAACCTTCTTGAGGATAATGCTCGACGGCAAGGGGTCAGTGACCTCAACTATGGCGCAGCGGAGCAATAAGTTTCTTCTACCTGCCTCGGATAAGCGTTCGACGCTTCCTAACCGAATGGGGCAGCTAAATCTGTTCGACAAAAGTTGCTCGGCTGCAGCGATGAGGGGTAGGTATATCTCTTGATCTTTTGCTTCGATTGGAGCCACCTTGTCTCCTTGAGTCGCTAACCGCTTTTTTAGAGTTGACCAATTCTTTTCATCTGCTCTCTGAGCTGCTCCAGAGATTGATCTAAAAAGGTATGCAGATAGGCGCTGCCCCAATGAGACACATTCAGCGCCGGCACACCGATGGAAAAAATCAGGCGGACAGCTTCAAACGCTGGCAGCGTCTCTCGTTCCACTGAAGTGATGGGGCGAACTTGTTCGTAGCCGTTCATAAAAGCATCAGCCAATTCTACCTCATCCGGTAAACCGCGAATGACCGCCAGATAGCTGGCGATGTCATACGCGCGCCAACCCGGTCCGCACAGGTCAAAATCCAAGACCGTGACCGTCCTGTCATCAGCTACCTGGGCGTTGGCTCGAATCACATCGCCGTGGATCAAGCCGTAGTAAGGTGCTCGCTGGGGGAGTCCGTTGAACTTGGGTAGAAGCAGGCCGGCACATTCTCGCAGATAAGCGAGGTCTTGTGGACGCTCAGGCACGGCAACTGCAAAAGCAGCTATGGCCTGATTGACGATGAGCGCCACCTCATTCACCGGTCGAGTCAAGGCAAAAGGCGCTTCATCGGCCAAAGTGTGGATTTGGCCAATTAGCCGGCCATACGTCCTCACCGCTTCGACACTGGATCGCTGCCGCAAATGTTTGCCGGCCACAAAGGTGGTTAAGACGCCATAGCGAGTTCCTTCTGGCGCCGGAAACGTCAAGATAAATTCGCCGCTCCTCGTGGCAATCGCCGGAGCCACGGATACACCGTTGGCTTTCAGGTAGGCCACAAACCGCCACTCCGACATGATTTCGTCAATCGTGCGCTGATGGTGACGGTAGATGAATAAGATGTAGCGTTGTTTGTTGGCCGTCACCAGATAAACATCGCGCATAAATGCGGCAATGAGCTGACAGCGCACCGAGGACAGCCCGTAAGCTGCTTCGATTTCTCGAGCCAGGGCCTCCTCGGCTAAAAAAGACTTTATAACCGGAAAATAGCGGTTCTCCATGTATGCTGGCTCACAGATTACCTGAGCCACTCCTTCGAGGGCCGAAGTAAACACGAATAGTCGGGTTGATCAACCGGGTCGTCTCAAACTGTTGAACCGGTGAACTTGAAGTGGTTGATCTTTAATGCCGGCGCCCGGGTGGTAAAGCCGCCAAATTCACCGATCAGCAGGCGCGTCTCGCTGCCAATAGCTTCCACGTTGGCCAGCGCTTCCACATAGGCTTGGGTGAAACGCAAGTTTTTCACCGGCTGAGTGAGCCTTCCACCTTCAATCATAAAGACGCCATCACGGGTCATGCCGGTGACGACACAATCCCGCGGATGCACCAGGCGGGTGTACCAGAAACGAGTGATATAGAGGCCACGCTCGGTCGACTGGATCAAGGCCTCGGTACTGGCCCGGCCGGGGGCCATAAACAGATGGGTCGCCAGGGGTCCTAATGAACGCATCGTGGGGGGCAGCGCGTGGCCGGTGCTGGCCTGCCCTGCTTTACAGGCGGTCAGGCGGTCGTAGACTGGGCCGATGACGACCCCATTGCGGACAATTTCCACCCACCGTTTGGGGACGCCCTCGAAATCGAACGGTATCGGCGCGCCCTGGGCGTCCAGACCGTCATCCCAGATATTGACCTGCTGGCTCATCTCTATTTCACCAGCTCTATAAATCTTCCACCTCGTGGAAACACGAAAGCTCTGATCGTCCATCCTGATGTTAAACTTCCGCCAACGATTAACAGTACTGGTTCTGGACACCGATAGAGAGGTGAGGCTGCAATAGCTTTCATTTGGTCAATATCGATCCAGCTGGGTTGAGGTGGGCCATTGGGATGAAGATGCCACTCACCTAGATAGTAGTGTTGTTTTTTCGACCACAAAAGATTGAGCCATCTTTGAAGACCAGCTACACCTCGACTAAACCAGGTTCTTCCACTTCGAGAGTCCGCGGGAGCACCAGATACAACAGTTACTACCGCACAATTGTGTACCTCTGTATAGAAACCGACAAGGATTCCTCCGATTTCTTTCATGTTAGCCTGATGACAGATATTTATAATTTTTGATAACTCTTGATCGGCTATTCTCAGACCAAGTTGGCCATCCTTGGACCAAAATTCCACATTAGACATGGATGGTCTCAGGACATAGTTTATGAACACCAATAAAGGTTCCATTTTCATCGTACTGTTGTTCAAAAACTATCAACTCTGGCTGAATAGGAGGTGTCACCACCAGAGACTCAATTTGTTTGGCTCCGATAGAAGCCATCATCCATATATCATCAGCGCGCGCCGGGAAAATGGGATGCCAGCATCCGATCCCCTCTCTGGGGAATTCCTGCCCTTCGTACATTTTAAGTTCTTGTTTTAACCAAGGATTGAGCATTTCTCGAAAACGGACCTGTGGAAAGGTGCTGTCAGAGGCGACAAAGCAGTAAAGACGTCGCGCTTGGAATCCGAGTGAAAGTGAAATGAACAACTTCTTCTCGTTCCAGGAGAAAAGTGCTAAATGATGAAGAATCTCATCAGATCCGGTACAATCAAGAATAATGTCAGCATGTTGAAACCACAGTTCTTTTAATCTCTCATCAGGTGGAAAGTTAGTAGTGAAGGCATCAACCGCAGCATAAGGTGAAGCCAGACGCAGGCGCTGGGCTATAGCTTCTGCTTTATACATTCCAAGTTCATTCAGGGTTAAGGTCTGACGCACGAGGTTGCCCACTTCTAACCGATCCCCATCTGCGATCATGAGGTTCTGAACCCCGGCCCTGACAAGCAGTTCAGCTATTACTGAACCAACTGCGCCTGCTCCGATCATTAACACTCGCTTCGACCTTAATCTTTGGGTAAAACTACCTCGGGTTGTAATTTGTTCGACATGCCAATTTTCCGACCCCAACCAGATCAGGAATTTTTCATCACGGAGGATATCGGTACGATCACGGCGCCAATATCCATGCTCGTTCGGTCTAAATCCCTTTGCTGTCTTGGCACCATGCGAAAGTACAGGAAGTTCTATGGCTTGCCAATGCATTTGACAAGGTGGGTTGCCGACTCGATCAGGAATCGGGAAGCCAAGTAAAGCTACATGCTTTTCCCCATCTCGAATAAACCTCACGGTCCCTTTAAATAGATCATCAATTTTTACCCCTTGCGAGTGACAAACTTCACGCAGTTCGCCCCAAGTCGCTGGGGCTTGCCAGGGGTAGAGAACCGGTGTGGAGTTTAAGCGTAACCAGATGCCTACCAGGGGCTTACTTTTTATACTTGCTAAAGCCTGACCCCAGCTTGGCGTAATTATTTCTCTCCCAGAAATTGATGCCAAACTCTTCACCACTAAGAACTTGGAATTCCCAGGTAAGGGCAAGAGTTTCACTAAACCCACTTGCTCAGGAATATCCTGCCAAGTGGAAAAAGTGTCACTATTCTCAGAGAATGCCACCCCGGTAAAATCGGCTACCGTTAGAGGAAACTCGGGCAATTCAAACGGCTCGCCGGGAAGAACTAGCTCGCCCCGAGAAGCCAGACTTAACCAGTCTAGCGCCCGTTGAAAATGCCATTGTAACCGCTTATTAACTTCGTAAGGTTCAGTATCATAGCCTTGCCGACCAAGTGCCCGGACATTTGTATCAAGACATAAGGCACCATCTCGCCAGGGGACCACTTCGTTTCCCTCCCCATTATAATTTTGGTGGGGGAAGGTTAGAACGAGTGCTTGTGTTTTTGCCGGATAAAATTTGATAGACCCCCACGGATAAGCCGGGTCCACAAGGACAAACCAATCGGTTGTAGATGGAATCGGACCGTCAGGAGATATGTCTGGGGACAGTCGGCAATATAATATCCATCTACTTATGTTTGCGTTCCATGTCCAATCCTTCAACTGAATGACATCAGGCATGCCCTCAAGTACCCGCCTGGCAGCCAGCAGTTCCTGTGATAGTTCTTTTTCATCACCCACTAAGCAAACCGGCCTCCCCCGATAATAGATACATCTTCTCGAGGCGTATATCCTCCTTGGACCTGGTGGTTTTTTTGCTCGGTTTTTTCGCTAGATGGCGCAGGCGGAAATTTGCTACCAAACAACTCTCGCCAAGCGTCTACGCTCTCAGTTATATCATCTGCATCGAAAGCTTGACGGGCGATTTCAGCAGCATCACAAACTTGGCTATGAAAAGCGGCAAAGTCCTCCCCTGAAACTCGAGCGAAGACATTATGTTCAGAAACGCCATGGTCAGGTAGAAATGGGGTTGCTTTTAATAAAGCATATCCTTTATAGTTTGTCGCAATAGTTTCTAAAGTTCTAGTCACCCCTTCCGCTACCGACGTGATTCCATCAGGGCAACATTGTCCCACCAAGTGTTCGACAGGATATCCTTTAGGATATTTAGGCTCAGCGTGATTCACTCGACGCCACCACTTAATGGCCTTGACCACATTAACATAGTGATCGTTGCATTGGCGATTCTTTTCCCAGGTCCACTGAATTTGAGCTAAGGGGTGAGTACGTTCCCAACACTCAGCTTCTCGGTCAGGGATATACAGCGGCGAGAGCTTCCACTCTGCCTCCTTTGTTGCCGCCTCTAACAAAAATCGCGCATTCCAGGCAGCTCGCTCTTCTAGCGGAATCCAAGATTTAACCAGGCGCCAATCATCCACATCATCTGGGGTATTTTCAGTAATTACACTGGCAGATTTGAGCGCTCCAATTTCACTTTCGGAAGGAGCGGAGGTAACGACTAAATCAAGATCAACATAGGTTAGGGTGATGCCGATAGAACGTCCCTGGATTTCATACTTGCCCTTATAATGTTTGTCTAAAAACGGCACAAATAATTGAAGGGCTTCATCCGGGGAATATTCATCCTTACTCAATTTAGAGACAACGATGATATCAACGTCCGACCGCTTGTCACCCTTTGGCCGGTTTGCGGTTGCACGACGATAACTCCCTTGAAGAAAAGTGCTGACAATAATTGGGGCCAAAGTCTCATCTTGTTCGAGGCGTTGGCGCAAGGTCCGGTGACCACGTTTAAGATCATCAAACTGATTTTGGGTAGGTCGAATTTCCTTAAGAAAGTCGGCAAAATAAGTTGGTAATTCCATTACAGTTACTCCTTAACTTCTAAACCTGATCTCTGATTGATCGAGGTTGCACTAGGTGGAAACATTAATGATGGTTGATAAGCGCCAGGCGTATTGCGCTCAAAATCGTATTCATACAAAATGCAGCGGCCAAAACTCCGGGCGAATTGGCCCAGAAAGAAAAGAAGCGCGTTGGGAGCAGCAGCGAAAATGTGCAATACCCCCAGTCGTTCTTTAGTTGAGCGTCTTTGTTTAAGGACCGCTGATAACTCTTGGGCGAGGAGAAGAGCGTGAGTTCCATCACGAACTGCTGTAGGGGTTGGGCGTGGTAAAATTGTGCAAGCAAGCAGTCGTCCTACAGTAGGAAGGATTTGGTCAATATACAGTTGCACATCATTGGATATATCATGGGTAACACTGATAGATAATGCGACATCCTCACCATCGCTGCTACATGACTTTTCCTGGCATAACCACAGCGGTGAGTCGTAGGTACTATCATTGAGTTGAGGACGCCAGATCATCTTTCCAGATCGGGTGCGTTGTACAGGAACCACATCAGCCCCAGATTTCGAGTCCAGACAGTAACCACTCGCAAAAGCAATTGAAGCGTGCGCATCAATATGAAGGTGGTAAGGCTGCTGTTGCCGAACTGCACCAGATAGGAAAGCTTCCAGTTCGGAAAATACTCCCTCCTGCCAGAGCCGAGACTCTCGAATACCCCGACCATCAAAGTGACGCACCAAACAAAGCATCTGATCTGTTTCATCTTCCATATATTCGGCCCAGCGCATAAAGCTGCGGATACCCAGCTGTGCTGTGGCTTCGTTCCGCAATAGAGAACCACGCCAGAGTTTTTCACGCTTAACAATCTCCAGGAGTTGAGCACGATCAAAGACCTTTATACGCTGTGCACAAAGTTTCCGGATCAAATCGTCATACGAATGGACTTGACATCCTGGCTCAACAGGCACGAATCCAGCCAAGCTTAATTTATCATTCAGTCGCTCTTGAAGTGATTGAAGATCTCCTGCATTTGTATGTATCCGCAAAGGGCGAAGGACACGGGCTAATGCTGTATCATCAGTTAAACCAAGATGATTGCGCCAGGCAGCGCGAATTTCTCCCATTATGCTGCGTGGACCACTATCATCAAACAGGATATGCTGACGCAGTTCTCCACCATAATTGCTAATAAGCTGCGCCAATGGATCATCGGGATGGACTGGCCAAGGGGCTACTATATGAAACCGGCATCCTTTACCATCAGGAGGGAACATTTCCTGTGTCATTCGAAGTCGCTGAAGCAAAGAGGTAGATGTAGCTCCGATGAAAGCCGGATCCATCAAATCTTTGCAGGTAAAAGCACCGGCTTGGTTGACATGAAATTTAATTTGATAATAATCAGCACGAATCTCGTCGCCTCTTTCATCTGGAATGAATGGGTCGTAAAAAACGCCAACATCATCAAAAAATTTTACCGTGTCCAGTTCATAGCCAACCCGAATCACCTTTGAATTATCTTCAAAAAGACGACAAGCTTGAAGCCAGAAAAAACGAGCTTGATAATCATCCCCTTGCATCCGTGGAACTACTGCATTAGCCATGGCCAGATTACATCCCTAAAAAGGTGGTATAGGATAAAATCGTTATTCCTTAAAGTAAAAACAAAAAGAAGGATCTACTATTGCTCGCTAATTTAGGGTTCATATTCCATCGTTAGTATAGCAGATAATCCCCGCAACTACAACATCTAGGGTTCCCATTCATTATGCTACTATATATAGTATCTACATTATCTGATTAATCATTGATCGGCTAAGTCCATCTATTTCCTACTGGCAATAATAACGTTCAAACTAGGGTAATTCGGCGGGTATTTCATCTTTAGTTAAACTGCTAAACCTTAATGATTGGCTGGTTCGTATTTCTTCCCCTGCTCATCAGTTATAGGCGACAGTTCTGAAAAACGTGTCGAAGCTACGTAGCGTTTATAGATATGAGGACTTCTTTCAGCACAAATGCATCCAACCCGCCGGTGTCTTTGATACGCCAGCGGATAAGGTGGTTCAAGGCCACCCTTAAAGTCAATGAAAGCAAAGTTGGATGTGAAGGGGTAACGCGGTAGTTGAAGCTTCAGCAGGTCCGCTACAGTTAATATAGCGGCTGCCATTGAGAGAAAGGGCAGGGCAGCGTCAACTTGCTCATTTTGTTCAGTCTCTATCTGCGCAGTTGAGCACACGAAGTTAGGCTGGACTTCGTCAGGGAAACGACAGACTGAACAGTCTTCTTGAAAAGGGACATGACGGTGATAGTTAACGCCCCAATCAGGAGTCGTCGTCCCATAAATCTGAAGCGGTGGAAAATTGTTCTCAATATTGGAACGCACTCCGAACTCGTTGGCCAAGGGGAGGATCAGGTCTACGTCGCCCGGCTTTCGGCCATGCTGTCGGATAAATTCGTTATAAGAGCCGACAAAAGCCTCGACAGGCACGAGAGGCTGGAGATACCGTGCGGCTACTGTCGCCTTGGATTGACCAACATCAGCGATACCAAATAGCGGGGAACGATTGAGGTTTTCAATTTTCACGATATCATGATCTATTACAAGGATAGAACCTTCCAGGGTAAGCGTTGCAAGCAGATAGATCACAGCTGAACCGACTGAGCCAATCCCCATTATCTGAACGTTGCCGAGAGCTAGTGTTGTCGGCAATTGTGAGGAAAGAATACTTTCCTTTGTATCCAGGTGACCAAAATCGAATAGAGACCAGGCCAGACGGCGGACTCGGTTAGCCTCTGGTAGGCCAGTGGCGACCTTAAAAGCATCAGCGACGCCAAGGCAAGCCGCAAAAGCCGGACCAACAGGGTTATTTTGGGCCTGAGATAGGTCAAATATACAGTTACCTTGACCGGCCCAGACGTCCCATCCGTTTGAGTCAATTGTGAAATCAACCGGCTCGGCGAGGTTGTCACTGCCGACTTTGAGAGTATATTGCACACTTCCCGACTGCTCCACTTTAAAAACAAAATGACCAAAAGGATCGGCCTGATCAACTTCCGCCCTTATACGTTGGTGAAGGGTTTTATAGCCCTGGATTTGTAACAGCTTGGCAAGGGGCGCATCGGGGAAACCAAACTCAATCTGCCGGCACCAACGGGCCAGCAGATTCGCTGAAGTTAGCAATTGTACCTGCCCAGCAAAGGTCTGAACGGTCGTGAGGCCAGCGATCAAACGGACACGCAAAGAATGGTAGTCCCGACTTGTAGTAACTCTGTTTGTACGATCGTCCCGTAGACGATAAAACTCTGCTGCGTCTAACCCTTCGATCACGTTTAGCTCCGAAAATCCACTGTGGCTGGTATCACGACAAACTGCTGTTCAATCTCCTCTATTGTCAGGCGTCCAAAGCTACCATTCTCGTATCGATGGATACCACATAGGCAGAGAGGCAGGAGCCCACGCTGCCCGTACCAGGGCACAACCAGGGAATAGAATCCAGAATAGGGCATAAAAGCGCCTTGATTATCTCCGGTCGAGTGATCTACCCAATCTGTGGGATGTCCGTGGATTTGGGCCAGCAACTGTAGGCGAAATTCGTTGGTCTTGGTAATCACCTGGGCGTTGGCAATTGCGCTGGTTCTATAAGAGCCAGGTGTAGTCAGCGCTTGGGGAACGAGAACTGTGGTGATTACCCAGGCCTGTACGGTTGGAACTCCGGCCCAGTAAACAATCCCTTCGTGAGGCTTATGAAGCGTTCCAAAACTAGCGACTAATCGGGCAGTAGCATGGGCGACGTCTTGGGGCAAAAAAACTGTGGGCGGCGCGGCAACTTCTACCGGTCGCTTTCGGACCAGAGACCCCAGCACTCGGTCCAACCATTGCTTCATCTCTGCCCTCTACGCCATCCGGCCGCTGTACTGCCCCGGCTTATTAATCCGAATTTGAACCAAATGAAACATATCGCCCAATGTTGTCATCCCCGGCCGGGCGCTTGCCCAGTTGGTCATCTGCCAGTCAGCGTGTGGCCCGCCCAGGGGCTTATAAGCCTTCCGATTCCATTGGACACAGATACATGGCGTCGAGTGAAAGAAGCTGCCGTCGGCCGGATAGCACCGCTGTGTACCTCGCTCCTCCAGCTCAGGATGGATGAATTCGAAGATGGGTGGTAGAGCTTTATACTCATCGCAGCGGGCCTCTACAATGTAGATTTGGCTGTCAATAACGCTGTGCATCCTCACCGTGATGGTTAGATTGGGAAGATCGGGAGTCACTTCCCAGTTATAAACAGAAGCTAAAGGCCTCATTGCCTCTAGCTCTTCGTCCATAATTTGCCGGGTAATGTCCGGATCAACGTTCATACGCCGCTTCCGGTCTCAGAGAGAGCCAACACTTCTCCATCCTCAATATGATAAGAGACCAGAGGACGTTGGGACCTTTACCCAAAAATTTGGACCGAGTCGTATTGTGAAATTTGACGATCTCAAGGACCTCAATAATGCTTACCTTAAGGAGGTCCATAGTGGCAAAAAGATATACACCCAAACTCAAGTTCCAGGTAGTGCTGGAACTGTTACAGGGCGATAAAACACTGGGCCAGGTGGCGAAAGCTTACCAGGTCCATCCCAACACGGCCAACAACTGGAAGCAAATGCTCCTGGATAAAGGGCCGGAAATCTTTAACCAGAATGGCACGGTGGCCGAGTACGAGCAGCGTATCGCGGACTTGGAACAGTTGTTGGGCAAAAAGGAAGTCGAAATCGCCCTTTTAAAAAACTTCTTAGGCCGGACCAGATGAACCTGAGCGAAAAAGTCGAGTTAGTGGCCTCGGTTCGAGAAGAATACGGCTTGAGGGCAGCCCTGGCGGCGCTTGAATTACCGAAAGCGACCTGGTACTATCATACCCAACAAAAAGTGCCCTATGAGCAGAAATATGCTCATTTACGACCGTTGTTGGAGCAGATTGCCCGCGTTCATCCCGCTTATGGCATTCCTCGGATTACCCGAGAGCTACGGGATACCTACCAGCAACGGGTCAATCACAAGGTCGTGCAGCGGTTGCTGCAAACGTGGGAGTTGACCTTGTTACGCAGTACTCACGTCCCTGAGCCTAGTCCCGTCCGGCAAGTCATTGTAGCTGTCGGTGAACGAGCCAATCTGGTGGCCCAACTGGAAGACATCGGGTTGTTCGAGGTCGCTTACACCGATTTTACCGAGTTACTTTACGCCGACGGAGCCGGCAAAGCTTATCTGATGCCGATCATCGACCATACCAGCAAGTTGGTCTACGGTTGGGCGGTGGGCGAGCAGGCCAACACTGAGTTGGCCTTGCAAGCCTGGCAGCGGGCCAAGCAGACCTTCCGCAAGTACGGGATCCCGTGTGAAGGCATGATCGTTCATCATGACCAGGACACCGTTTACACCAGCTACGCTTGGACCGGTCAGTTACTCTTGAAAGATAAGGTGCAGTTGTCTTATGCTCTGGAGGGAGCCAAAGATAATCCCGAGATGGAATCTTTCAACAGTCGGTTCAAAGCGGAAGGAGAATCATTATTTCTCAACGCCGCCGATTTAGGTCACCTCGAACAGGTTGTCGCTATGCAGATGAGCTATCACAATACCAAACGCCGGCACTCCAGTCTCGGTTATCTCTCACCGCTGGCTTACTTGAAAAAGATCTGGTCCGGCCAGCCCAATGGAAAACCCAACCGGGTTCGATCAAAGTCATAAACACAACTTTTGGTGGTTTTTAACGTTCAATGATGTCCTTGAGGCTCACAAAAAACACAGCTCAGATTGGTACAAATTTTGGGGTAAACCTCCTTGACCTTCTAATTCTTCATTGGTTTTCAACCGGACCAGGACATAGTTGCCCCCGGCTGGATAGCCTAACGCTGTAGCCGCCTGGTTGGCTGCATCCTGAGCTTTTGTTTGCTGAGGGAAGCTGAATTCCTGGCTGCCCCGACCACTCTGAATGGTAACCGTAATTGTTCGATCGTTTGTCATAATACCTCCATTTTTCTAAAGAAATTTGTTCCCTTCTCTAATCGGTTTTTTCGCCATTGGACGGATAGATAACCCCCAGACCAGAGACGGTATATTAACACGAAATTGTATCATTAAATCGGCACTCCGTCAATATACAAGTACAAATTCCGGCGATATTTGACAACGAATCCAAAGGTGCTTTATAATGGAATCAAATAGTTCTTAACCAATCAACGAAGGTGAGGCGTATGGCCGAGAAGGTATCTCACAGCCCGATTGGACCTCGCGTTCGACAGTTGCGGGAGAAGCAGGGGTGGAGTTTAACCGAACTGGCTGAACGAGCGGAGATTTCCCGCAGTTATTTAGCTCAAATTGAGCGGGGGGGAAGTACTCCTACCCAGGAAAAGATTATAAAACTGGCTAGCGCTTTAGGCGTCCGGCCTAGCCAGTTACTGGGCGAGGAGCCGGAAGAGGCAGAAATTCCAGAGGGGTTACAAAACTTTGCCGTACAAATGAATCTACCACCAGCAGAAATTCAAATGTTGGCGCAAATCCAATACCGGGGTAAGAGACCGAGTAAGCCAGAGGAGTGGAAAGCTATTTACAGTCTTATTAAGGGTTTGTTAGAGGAGTGAACGAACCTTGAACTTGTCAGGACGAGCAAGGTCGGCCACAACTTTTCTACAACAGACAGACGAAGCCGAGCCTGAAACACTCTTTCGCCTGTATGCTGGATATTTAATCGTGTCATCGGGAATTAGAAGCCTGCCAATATCGTTGCATCTTATCCGAGAACGCCATGGCTTCCAAAAGCAGGCGACATCAATGCCGTCCAGAGGTTTTCTGGTAGGCGATCATGGCATCTTTGTCAATAGTGATGATCTGCCGACGGTACAACGATTCACCGAGGCTCACGAGATGATGGAAACCCTTTTTCTTGCCCTTAAGACTGAGACGCCATCCCGGTTTTCGCCAGAGGTTCGACAGCAGTTCTTAGCCAATAAGGAGTACCTGTGCGAACAGGGAGCGGCAGAGCTACTAATGCCGGCTAACCTCTTTGATCCCCTTATGGATGGGAAGGATCTCAGTCTTGTTACCGGCAGTGAATTGTCCAACCTTTGCCGGACCTCATTGACTGCCACGATTCGCCAAATGTTGAGCAAAGATATAGCCCCTTGTGTCCTCGGATATCTGCGAGAAGGGTACAAAAAGGCGGAACAGCGGTTAGTCGAGACAGGTCAGGGAGAACATTTGCAGCCCAAGTTGAGGGTGTGGAAGCATTGGCGGTCGCCGCAAACAAAGGTGTTTTTATGTCCAAATGAGTCATTCTCTCAAGACACTTCAATCTATGAAACATTTAGGGCTAACATTTTCGGTCAAATCAACTCTGAGGATGACAAGCTCGATTTAGAAAAGATTAAGGGCATATATCATACGGAGTCAATGTTGGTCACAATTGAGGATATTCCGACAGTTATAGTACTCATTCACTGTTGAATTCTCCCCCAGCTTATTCCCCCAAGCTCAACCTGATTGAACGCTTGCAGCAGTTTGTTAAAAAGCAATGTTAGCTCCTTCGATTAAGGCGGGGTAGCTCTGCTAACCACGCAACAGGTCGGTTGGGATTGAACAAAGGGGACCAAGCTAATTATATCTTTCATTCCCGCTTAAATTCGAGGGATCAATCAAATGGCTCAGGAAACAAATCTCTACCTGCACAGTTTTGCCTCTTCCGCAGAGGGGGCCAAAGCCCGACATTTTCGGGATCGTTCGTCCAGTTGCCTCAGGTGGTTCACTTTCTAATACGCTCCGAGATCCTGCAGCCGTTCATCGCTGATACCGAAGTAATGGGCAATTTCGTGTTTTATCGTTTGCTGCACTTCAGCCACGATTTCCTCTGGAGTATCACAGACTTCGGCAATACATTCGCGGTAGAGGGTGATTGTGTCTGGCAGCACCAGTCCATAGTCGCTGGTACGCTCAGTGAGCGGGATGCCTTGGTATAACCCCAGCAACAGTTCATCCGGCCCTAGCCCGGCCTCCTCCAACTCTTCCTCTGTGGGCCAGTCGGCGATAAGGACCTCGATGTTTTGCAGCCGGTCTTTGAAAAACGCCGGCAACTCCTCCAATGCCTGCACCACCAAAGCTTCAAATTTCTTGGCACTGATCTTGATGGGCATATTCTCTCCCTTTTCAACCCCGCGCTGAGTTTCCTGTGAGTATACCACGCCGGACGGCTGGTCACAATCCCTCAAAATTTTTCCGGTCATTCGGAGTCTATTGTTTGACGGCATGGCCTGTGTTACAATCAGTGCCGGTCAGAATTCAGGTTCAGAGGATGCGAGAGATGAATTCCCCTATTCAAACCGAATGGAGTGGCCGGCATGCCGGCAAAGACCAGCTCCGCCCTGAAGTGTGGTTACGCCTGGTGGAACAGGAGGCGGCCATCGGCCAACCGTTTGGACATATTCCCAACTTCAAAGGAGCCGACCAGGCGGCCGAGCGATTGGCTGGTCTATCCACCTGGCAGCAAGCGCGGGTGATCAAGTCCAATCCCGACTCACCACAACAGCCGGTGCGCTGGCGTGCTTTGCAGGATGGGAAAAAACTTTATATGGCGGTACCCCGCCTGATCCAAGAGCGTTGCTTTGTCGAACTGACCCGGACAGCCCTGGAACAACAGGGCGTCAGTCTGAAAACCGCTGCCACCATTAAAGGCGCGATGCGTTATGGTCGCCTGGTCTCCCTGGCCGAGATGGAACCGATTGACCTGGTGGTCACCGGCTGTGTGGCGGTATCGCGGGATGGTGGGCGCACCGGCAAGGGGGCTGGCTTTGCCGATCTGGAACTCGGCCTCTTACGGCAGTTCGGTTTGATTAAGGCGGATACCCCCATTGTTACAACTGTCCACTCCTTGCAATTGGTCGAGAATCAGAAGCTACCAATGCAGGCCCACGATTGGTCTTTAAGCTGGATTGTGACCCCAGATGAAGTGTTCGAAACCCGCTCCACCCGGCCGCAACCGGAGGGGTTGGATTGGACCAAAGTCCGGCCTGAACAGATCGAGACTATCCCAATACTTCGCAAATTGAAAGCCCAGGCGGGTCATGAGGGCTGAAGGGTGAGCAATCAGCCAGTCATTCTCTTGACCGGCCGCCCCGGCGTGGGGAAAAGCACGGTCATCAAGGCGGTGGTGTCACCCCTGGGCCAGCGCGCTGGCGGCTTCTATACCCGAGAAGTGCGTGTTGCCGGCAAACGTATGGGATTCGAAGTTGTCACCTTGGCGGGCGAGACCGACCTCCTAGCGACCAAGTCGCCGGACATCACTTTCGCCACCGAGGCTCCTTTTGGTAAATATCGGGTCAATCTGTCAGCCATTGACAAGTTGGCGGTACGGGCCTTGCACCGGGCGATGGCTCAGCGGCAGATCGTAGTCATTGATGAAATTGGGCCGATGGAGCTGCTATCCGAAAAATTTTGTCAGACTGTATGGGAGATTTTGGATCTTCCGGTTCTTGTTGTTGGTTCTATAGTTGAACGCCCTCATCCCTTGGCCGATCACATCAAAACACATCCTCGTATCCAACTCCAACAAGTAATGCTGGCTAATCGAGACCTGCTTCCCCATCAGATCGAAACCATCTTGAGGCAATGGTTAGTCGCACGCTAACCCCTGAGTTTAGGTATGACAACGCTAAAATGAGAGAGCCGGATGCAGGTCATCCGGCTTTTTCTTCTATTTTCATGGGAAAGTGGCTATCGAGCTGTAATTGGGTACACATTCCCAAATACAGGGTGGTGATGGTTTAGTCTCAACTAAATTATTTCGCGACGAATTTTTTTGCAAAAATATTGAAAGGTTATAACGCGTTTTTTGTGTTACAATAAGAAGCAGTCATCGGTGGGAATAGATACCCTCCCTGAAGGCATTGTTTATCGAGGGAGATTATGTTATACTAAAAGACGAAAAAATAACCCCTCACTTTGGGGGAAGGAGGGGTTATCACGAGTTTGTCCGACCAGGGTAGGCGACGGACAGTGCTAAACTTTTGGTGGCATATCTTAGCACAGCTTCGCCGCCCGGTCAAGAGCGGCTTTCACTTCTTATCACCTGAACTCAAGGTTGACTCTACCCCCATTCAGCATGAGCACGGGCCAACCCTGAATGACCGTCAAACCTCGTCTTCTTGCTCAATAGCCGCCTCCCATTTTATAAC
This sequence comes from uncultured Caldilineaceae bacterium, assembly GCA_964604225.1. Taxonomy (GTDB): domain Bacteria; phylum Chloroflexota; class Anaerolineae; order 4572-78; family J111; genus DSQQ01. Next base: position 10,348 of record CAZRYD010000041.1, on the reverse strand, counting down.
CACACAAGAGTAAAACGAGTGAGTCTTTCTCCAACTTCGACTGAGCGCCTGACCGGCCAGCGATTAAGACTTGAGGGTCATTTCAACGAAGCCGTCACCATCGAGGGTATCCGGCCCTTAGGCGCTGGCTACGAAGTGCGCGTCCGGCGGGGCAGCGGTGTTTTGGATGAAACCATCCTCTCCGCCGACGAGGTGCAGGTTTTGCTGAACAGCCTTCAGCCTGAACCACCCCCGGTGACGCTGGCTAATTCCCACCATTTGCGCTTGCTGGTCGAGTCGGTCCGCATCCGTCTGGCTTATGCCCATGACCCTCAGTTTGCCGTCTCCCTGTCCGGCATTCGTACATTGCCCCACCAAATTGAGGCGGTCTATGACAAGATGCTGCCGCAGCCGCGGCTGCGTTTCTTACTGGCCGATGACCCCGGCGCGGGCAAGACGATTATGGCCGGGCTGTATATCAAGGAGATGAAGCTGCGCCAGGCGGTGGAGCGTATCCTCATCCTAGTCCCCGCGCCTCTTACCATTCAGTGGCAGGATGAGTTGCTGCGCTTCTTTGGCGAGACCTTCCAGATCATCCACGCCGGCAACGACCAACAGCAGTTGATCAACTTGTGGCAGCGCGAAAATCAGGTGATCACCTCGCTGGACTATGCCAAGCAGCCAGAGGTGCGCGAGCGCGTCTGGCAGCAGCGCTGGGACCTGGTTATTATTGACGAGGCCCACAAATGCGCTGCCTACACTAAGCGCCGCACTGGTCGGGCCGATGATGTTGAAAAAACTCGGCGCTACCAGTTGGCCGAGCGACTGACCGCCCTGGCCGACCACGTCGTTCTGGCTACGGCCACGCCCCACCACGGCGACGATGATCGCTTTGGCCACTTTATGCGCCTGCTCGATCCCGATGTCTTCCCCGAACCCCATCGCTATGGCGAGCAGGCTCGCGAGATCCGCCAGAGCATCCTCAGCTTGGGGCCGGACTCGCCCTGGGCCATCCGCCGGCTCAAAGAGGATTTGCGCGACATCAACGGCCGCCGCCTCTTCCCCGATCGCCACACCCAGACGGTCTCTTTTCAGCTTAACCCGGCGGAGTATGCGCTCTACAAAGCGGTGACCGCCTATATCAACGAATTTTTACCCCAGACGAGCGGGACCAAAAAGCAGAGCGTCGCCCTGACCCGAACTGTTTTTCAACGCCGCCTCGCTTCGTCGGCCAACGCCATCTACGAGTCGCTGCGTCGTCGTTTGGAGAAACAGGGACGCATCCTGGAAGAGCTGGAGGCGCTGCCACCAAGCCAGCGGGCACGGTACCTGGAGCGGCTGCGCGGCCGCTTGACTGATGTCGAGCAGGATGAAGATGACCTGGACGACGACGCCCGCGATGATCTGCTGGACAGTTTTACCGCAGCCGAGGCCGTGGAGCAGCTTCGGGGCGAAGTCGCGGCCTTGAAAGACCTGACTGAACAGGCCCGCCGCGTCCGCGATCAGGCGCCTGACAGCAAGCTCAAGGCGCTGCAAGAGTGTCTTCAGCAAGCTCAGTTTAATGAGCTGACCGATGGCCGGGGCAAGTTGCTGCTCTTTACCGAGCATCGTGATACGCTCAATTACCTGCGCCAGCATCTGGAGAGATGGGGTTATAGCACCTGTGAAATTCACGGGGGAATGAACCCACGCGAGCGTAAGCAGGCCCAGGACCTCTTCCGAACCCAGGTTCAGGTCTGTGTGGCCACAGAGGCAGCCGGCGAGGGCATCAATCTGCAATTCTGCCACCTGATGATTAATTATGACCTACCCTGGAACCCAGCCCGTCTAGAGCAGCGGATGGGCCGCATTCATCGCATCGGCCAGGAACGGGATGTCTACATCTATAACTTCGTGGCCTATGAGTCGGAAGCCGGCCAGCCGGTGGTAGAAGGCAGTATCCTGCACCGGCTGCTGGAGAAACTGGATGAGATGCGCAACGCCCTGGGACCGGGGCGGGTTTACGATGTGGTTGGTGAAGTCCTGACCCTCAATCAAGTCAATCTGCCGGAAATGCTGCGTGAGGCGGCCTATGATCCCCGCCGCCTGGACGAATACCTGGACCAACTGGAACGGCTGGACCCGGAGCGGTTACGCCAGTATGAGAATATGACCGGCATTGCCCTGGCTCGGGCGACCGTGGATTTCACCACGTTTCAGCAAGCCAATTATCTGATTGAAGAACAGCGGCTGATGCCAGAGTATGTTGCCCGCCAATTCTTGGCCGCAGCCGAGGTGGTCGGCCTGAAAGTCGAGGCGCGAGCCGATGGCTTGTGGCGGATCGAACATGTGCTGCAAGCCCTTCGCTCCGAGCGGTTGTCGGCGGTGCGTCGTTTGGGACCAGCTGAGAACCAATACCGCAAGCTGACATTTTATAAAGAGCATCTGGCCCAGAATCAACATCTGGATGCGGTGCTGGTCGGGCCGGGCCATCCGCTCTATGCCGCCATAGATGAGGTAATGAACGAGCGCATGGCCGTGTTGCAAGGTGGTTTAGCGGCCTTTGTGGATGGGACAGCCGACCAGCCCTATTTTATCCATTTTCTGGAAGTCGAAGTTCGGGGTGAAGCGCCCAACAGCAGCGAACCGGTCACCCTACATGCCGAAGTTGTGGCCGTACGGGAAGAGGGGGTGAGGCGAGGAAGCGAGGAAGCGAGAGCAAGCTTCTCCATCATCCCCGCCGACACCTTCCATGATCTGGCTCCCTTATCTGAAACAGACCAGGAACGCTATTCATCCTTCATACCCAAAGGGCACGATGTCCCTCACGCAGAGCGCTCATCCTTCTCTCCAACCCCGGCGATAGACTTTGTGCGCACCGGGTATCAGCTTGAGGCGCGCCGGCGGGTGCAGCAGGAGCGGCAGCAGTACGCCCAGATTGTGCGCGACTACCTAACCCGCTCTTTTGAAGCCCGTATCCGGGCCACGGAAAACCGAGTAATGAGCCTGCGAGCGCGAGAGATTGGCGGTGAAAGTGAAGTGGCTCTGGCCCGGCAGCGAGCTGAGCAAGACCTGGCCGACCTGACCCGCACGCGCGACGAGCGGCTGGGTGGGTTGGACCGGCTGGTAATTACCCGACCCGGTCCGGTGCGTCACCTGGCCACCGCCTTAGTGCTGTCACCTGATCCAACTGCCAGCGAGGCTTGGCTGCCTGATGAAATGGATGAGAGTACCAAACGTACCAGCGAATTGGCAGCCATGGCCATGGTCATGGCCTACGAGCGAGAGCGCGGCTGGGAGCCGTTTGACGTGAGCGACCTGCATGATGGCTGCGGCTTTGACATCCGCTCTTTAGGGCCAGCCGACCCGGCCACCGGTCAGCGCCCGGTCCGTCGCATCGAAGTCAAGGGGCGCAAGCGAGGCCAGTCGGTGCGCTTGACCATCAACGAGTGGCTCAAGGCCCGTCAGTTGGGGGAGAGCTACTGGCTGTACGTGGTCTGGGACCCAACTAGCTCGGCTCCCGAATTGGTGCCTGTGCCCGACCCTGGCCATCGGCTGGAGTATGTGGCCCGTGAGGTGCGTTCGGTTAGCCATATGGAGATACCCGCACAGGCCATTCGTGTCTAAGCCAAATCCGTGCTTCTTTCTCACCGAGTTTATCAACGACTTTTTTAAAGGAAGGCAATCATGCCAGATCAAAGTTTAGCCCAATTAGACCCAGAAGGCTTAGAAACTTACTTCACTGATGTTGAACACTTGCGCGAGACATTTAAGACCCTGGTGGTCGCTCCAACGTTACTGAAACGATTGTTGGTCATTCACGGCGTCGGCGGGGTGGGTAAGTCGTCACTGCTGCGCATGTTCCGGTTACATTGCAAACAGGAAACCATACCTGTCGCTCTAGCCTCCGGCGATGAAGCCAAATCGGCTGTTGACGTGTTGACTGGCTGGGCTAATGATTTGAAAGTTGATGAAATTAAGCTCGCCACTTTTGCCAAAACCGCCGAACATTATCGGGCTATTCAAGCCAAGGTTGAAGAACAGGTTCGCAAAGCCAAGGAAATCCGGGACAACGCCGCCGGAACACTGGGTAAGGCCGCGGCTAAGACCGTCGTAGAAACTGCCGTCAGTGCCATCCCCGTTGTTGGCCCATTAATAAGTGGGCTAAGTGGTATAGGAGCTGAGGCGCTCGTTGATTGGCTAAGCGGCTTTCTCAAGAAGCTGGATATTGACCTGCTGCTCGACCCAGTCAAAGCTCTGACCGATGATTTCCTGGCTGATATCGCCGCTATTGCCCCAAAACAACGACTCGTGTTGATATTGGATACCTTTGAACAATTAAAGACGCTCGAAGAATGGATGCGTGACTTAGCTCAGCGAATGCACCCGAACGTACTGCTGGTGGTGGCCGGGCGGGCTATGCCAGATTGGAGTCGCCAATGGCCCGGCTGGCTGGCCCAAGCCGAAGTACAGGAACTCAAGCCAATGACTGAGCCAATTATGCGTCAACTCATTAACCGTTATTATGCCACTATGCATGGCGGTGAGCCAGGTTCAGCGCAGGTAGAAGCGATTATTGATTTTGCCCGGGGCTTACCCATCGTGGTGACTAGCGCGGTACGGTTGTGGGTACAGTACGGTGTTGAGGATTTTCAAACGGTCAAACCGCAAGTCGTCGCTGATCTGGTAGATCGGCTACTGGAAGGTGTACCATCTGCGTTAGTACCGATGTTAGAAGCGGCGGCAGCGGTACGCTGGTTCAATAAAGATATCCTGCGGACAGTAACCGGCCAAGTCGACGTAAATGTAGTTTATGACGAACTACGACGTTTTCCCTTCACTCGTCCCCGGGCCGAGGGGCTAGCTCTGCACGACGCTGTACGTGAGATGATAGATGAGAATCTGAGTGTACATGATCCAGAACGTTATCGCGAATTGCACCAACGAGGGGCAGCATATTTTGAATCACTATTGACGAAGGTAAATCAGACAGAGGCGGAGCGACTCAGGCTAGAGTTGCTGTATCAGCGGGTACGAGTTGATGAACTGACAGGCATTAAGTTGTTCCAGGAGATAGCGGAGGAGTTAGTAAGGTATCGGTTAATCAATCAATTACGTGTATTGTTGAACGATGTGGCATTTTTTCCACTGGACCGAGAGGATAGCCGATTATGGCTTGAGTATTATCAGGCGTCATTAGCACTCCTGGAAGGACAGCTTGCTAAAGCTGAACAGGTTTACCAAACTAT
>CAZRYD010000041.1:0-5131 GCA_964604225.1 uncultured Caldilineaceae bacterium | reverse complement strand
TACAAGCATATGCTCTGGCTGATTGGGGACAAGTTTTATCTCGGTCTGAAAGATATAAGCAATCGGGGGGAGTAGATAAAGCAATTTCATTACTTGAACGTAGTTTAAATCTATTACCACTAGATCATCACCTTGCTCAAGGTTTCTTGTATTTAGCCCGCATTCGGAGACATCAAGGCAGGTGGGATGAAGAGCGTGCTCTTTTTGAGAAAGCCAAAGAGTTTTTTGAGCAACAAAATGATTTATATGGATTAGCTAATGTTTATATTGAAATGAAATTTGGTTTAGGGTATCGAGGGCTTTGGAAGGAGTTATTTACTATTCAGAAACATCTGGAAGAATTATACAATCAACTGCCGAAGTCGGTTTTCCTAAAGAGTCGAATTTTAGCGGTATGGGGTTGGAGTTGGGCTTTAGCTGGTGATCTGTCCAAAAGTGAGCAAGATGCGAGAGAATCAATTGATCTTATTCATTCCTTAGATAATATAACCGCGCTGCCCACTCCATTGCGTGATCTTGGTTGGGCTCTTGGTCATCAAGGACGATACCTTGAAGCAGATCAAAATTTTGCAGAAAGTATTGAAATCGTCCAGAGATTAGGAAAAGACTATAGCTTCCATTTGACAGCAGGCTTAACTTTCTGGTCAGTGGTCTTGACTAGACAAGGTAAAATTAAGGAAGCAGAAGCGTACCTGTTGCGTTGTTTGGACTTGAAAGAACAACTAGGTGACACACCGGCGAGGTTATGGCCATTTGTCTGCCTTGGGAACTTATATGAGGTCCAAAAGGAATTTGATAAAGCTCTGGATTACCATAATCGTTGCTTAACCTGGAAGTGGTTTAAACCATACTATTTCTACTCGCAATCACTCACCGGCCTCGTCCGGGTCCAGCATGCCCAGGCTGACTACACCTCCATTCCCCCCCTACTCACCGAAGCCGAGCAACTCGCCCGACAATATGAATACAACGACCACTTGGCCTCCTTACGCCTGACCCAGGGACACATCACCTGGGATGGCAACCTCCCCGAATGGGGCAACGGCTTCGAGGCAGCCCTGCGCTACTACCAGCAGGCTCTCATTCACGCCCTGCGTTTCAACCGCTTCCTGCTCGACGAAGTGCTATGGGGCGGGGGAGTCTGCACCCCTCTGCGACCAATCATCCCTCACTGCCAGGAGCGCGGCGACCAGGGGCGGCAAATGTTGACCGCGCTGCATGATTGGTGGCAAAGCGGGGTGAACGACATCGGCATGCCCCGCCCGGATACTATCTCACCTATTCCTGAAGGTATCCCCTTGCTCGAGGCCGAACGCCTGGCCCGGCAGCGTGAGCCGGGGGATAATTCACCCCAATCAACTGTGTTGAACCAATTAGGGAGTGCTCTGAATTGAAAGAAACAATACAGGTAAGCCTTTCACGCATCACGAATCACGTATCAACCTTTGACGATAGGCTAAATGTGGAGGCAATAAATCGTGACGATTGATCGCAGCACCGCCCAGGTGGACCAACGCCTCATCGAGGATTACATTCCTATTGAGGCCATCTCCGAAGAATCTCGGCGGGAAAAATCTATCCGCAAGGGCCACATCTCGACCCTGCACCTGTGGTGGGCCAGGCGACCCCTGGTGGCCGCCCGCGCCGCTGTGTATGGCGCGCTCGTCCCCGCCCCCACGGACAAAAAAGCGGCCAAAGCTGCCGCCGATTTTGTAGCTAATCTCTGCACCTACCCCGGCCCCCGCGATACCATCCGCCAGGCTCAAAAAAATATCCTGCAAGCCCACGCCGAGCGCCTGACCCAAGAGCAGGGTCAGGTAGTGACCGTCGAAGACATCGAAGCTGGCCGCGCTTCTCGTCCCCGGGTGCTGGATATGTTTGCCGGAGGTGGCGCTATTCCCCTGGAGGCTCTCCGCCTGGGCTGTGAAGCCTACGCCCTGGACCTCAACCCGGTGGCCCACCTGATCCAACTCTGCACCCTGGTTTACCCTCAGCAGTACGGTGCAGCCGATCCGGCGGCAGTGGGCAGCGGTGAAAACGGCAGTTGGGCCGGTCTGGCCGCCGAGGTGGAACACTGGGGTAAGTGGGTGTTGGAAAAAGTTCGCGCCGAAATTAGTGACCTTTACCCGCCTATTCCCGATCCCCAGTCTTCAATCTCACAAGCTTCCAATCTTCAACCGACTCAGCTTTCCCTGGATATGGTTATGCAGGAGAACCGAAAAAGTTATGACGCTCGCGCCGGAATGTTGACGCCGATTGCTTACTTATGGACACGCACGGTACGCTGCAAAAATCCCACCTGTGGTGGTACAGTCCCTTTAGCTAGACAGACTTGGCTGGCTACCAAAGAGGGGAAGCAAGTAGCTTTAAAGCCGGAAATCTCAATATATCAACAGCAAAAAAGTGTTCGATATAAAGTTGTGGAAGCATCCTCCCTGAAGGAATTAGGATTTGATCCAGCTTCAGGAAGTAAAGGTGGAAATGTTGCTTGCCCATTCTGTGGTACTGTGGCTGATAGTGGCTATGTAAAGCAAGAAGGGATGGCAAAGCGCATCGGTCTACAACCATTATCCATTGTTTGCTTAAATAGGGGTAGACCAGGTAAAGCCTATTTTTCTGCCGATGATTTATCCCAACAGTATTTACCTGATGACGAGCGCATACTCCAAAGAATAGGACAAATATGTACTGAAACGGGTTTAACCATTCCTGATGAAGAATTAGTAACTCACCTTACGCAAAGGAGAATTTGACAGAATCAAGAGATTGACAATTTAAGGCTCTGAGTTCATCAAAAGCAGCTTTGACGGCCTTGAGATAGAGTTTGGACTTCAAAGCGAAATGGTTGGTCTGATGGGTCAGTTTGAGACATTCGAGTTTGGTAACCGCCACCATGGCCGCAAAGATATGATTAGACTGAGTCCGAATGGTTTTGGTCGGTGATCTTTCCAAAGCAGCATTCTGCTTAAGCGATTTATGAATGACTTCGACGTTCCATCGTTTTTGATAGATTGTCGTCAGTTGGTCATAGGTCAGGGTGGTATCACTGGAGACCAGATATAATATCCCGGTGGAGCCATCTTGGTTTATAAAGATTTGTTTGGCTACGATGACCGGGAACTCCACTCCCTTCAGGTAGACCAAACGGCATTGACCGGGCTTTAAGTCTAATTCCGCGAGTGCCACAAAGCGACCTTGTTGTTTGTCCAGTTCGGACAAAGCCACCAGCCGATTGTCTTTGACGGCCATCACAAATTCCTTGTGCAGTTCTTGCTTGATCCAGTTCATATTCTCTTTGCTGCTAAACCAGATGTCATTGAGCACGTACTTGAAACGCAGGTGGTTGATCTGGCTCAAGATCTTCAACCGTTGTCGGACTAACTCGTTCTTGCTGATTTCGCTGCGACGCCTGTATTTGCCCGTTTTAGGGTCTTGATAGACTTCTGGCTTGGTCACCACTTCATAGGCGACCGGGATCGAAACCGTTTCGCCCTTGGGCAGAGTGAGGTGATAGACAAAGTTCAGCAGGTTGATCCCTTTGATACTGCGCCCTTGGGTGTGATCATAGTGATAACAGACCAACTCGCTTTCATCGGTGTAGGGCTTTTCTTCCAGCGTGTCATCCACCAAGACCGCCGCCTCATCTTGTTCCACCTGTCTGACCACCGGTTTGATGACCTGCCAGTATTGTTTTTGCTCATAGCGCTGCTGGCCCAAGAAGCGGGTGATTTGGTCGTGGCTATAAGCATTATCAACCATCGCTGACAGGTTGGTAGCGGTAGCCAACGAAAATGAACTTAACAGATAGTCGCTGTATAAATCTAACAGAGCTTTATTCATCCGGGGTATCCTGCGCTTGAGAATACTCTGCTATTACTTTCATCTCTCTTTTTTGTCAAATCCCTCACTGCGTAAGGTGAGTTAGTAAATGATGCCAAAGGAAGCGCCTGGTGTGTAATGTATGGACTGACACAATTTAAAGATCTTTTTACACCTCGTCAGATCCTTTCGTTACTAACCTTTGCCAAATATATTCGCTATGCCAAATCCTTACTTCTTGGTGAAGGATACTCCGAAGAATATAGCAAAGTTATTACCACATTCCTTGGGCTAACTTTAAGCCGCCTTAGTAACTTTAATTCATCTCTCTGCACTTGGTTCCATAGTGGTGGACGAGGAGTCAAACACGTATTTGCAAGGCAAGCACTTCCGATGGTTTGGGATTTTGCTGAAACAAACCCATTAAACGATACAGCTGCAAGTTGGCAAACTTGTTTGGAAGTTGTAGTAGAAATTGTTGGAATATTAACCTCTCTAAATATTAGACCTGCAGCAGTCACTCGTGGCTCTGCATTTCATCAACATTATCCACCGAGTTCGTTTGATGCAATTATCACTGATCCCCCCTACTACGATAATGTGCCTTATTCGAATCTCTCGGACTTTTTCTATGTGTGGCTAAAAAGATCAATTGGCTCTTTATATCCAGAGCATTTTTCCGGCCTTGCAACACCGAAAAAAACAGAGGCGGTTACTGATGCTTCACGCCATGGAGGCAATCGTGAAGAAGCAAAAAATACATATGAGCAAATGATGCGGTTGTCCTTTCTTGAGGCTGGAAGACTTTTAAAGACAGGATCTCCTTTTATTGTCGTTTATGCTCACAAAACAACTGCGGGATGGGCAACTCTAATTGATGCGATGCAATCTTCAGGCCTGGTCATAACTGAAGCATGGCCACTCGATACCGAAAACGTATCTCGCATGAGAGCAATGGACTCCGCTGCCCTCGCTTCCTCTATCTTCCTCGTCGCCCGCCGTCGGGAAAGCGACGCCACCGGCTCCTACGAGCAGGAAGTCCAGCCGGAGCTCCAGCGGATTGTTCGGGAGCGGCTGGAGCGGCTGTGGGCGCAGGGTATCACCGGGGCAGACCTGGTCATCGCCTGTGTTGGGGCCGGGCTGCGGGCCTTTACCCGCTTCGCCCGAGTCGAGTACGCCAACGGCGAGCCGGTCCCGGCGGACTCCTTCCTGACCGAGGTCGAGGGGGCGGTGCTGGAAGCCCTGCTGGAAAAAATCTTGATTCTTCGTCATAAATTGGGGCAAGATGTCAAGTTATTATGACAAGTTATGT
>CAZRYD010000040.1:0-28039 GCA_964604225.1 uncultured Caldilineaceae bacterium | reverse complement strand
ACCCTTGCGGTATACCCGGCACGGGTGAAAGGTAGCACAGTAGCAAGGTAGCAAGAGCGTAGAGCCGAAGGCCCCCTATGGATAATTTCCCTGTCTACCGTATACTATTTTCAGAGGAGTCGTCACGAGCTATCGCACACCACCAACGATGAAATTTGTTCGTAGTGACGACTTCAGTCGTCCAAGCCTATTAGCGACTGAAGTCGCTACTACAAACAAGCTATTTTCAGAGGAGACAAGCGCATGATACCAACCGCGCCTACTCAAGTGAATCTCCAGCAGGATGTCCGACTCCAGGCGCTTTATCACCTGGCGGTCGAGTTGTCGGCCTTGCGCAGCCTGGAGTCAGTTTTGAACACCGCGCTGCAACATTGCCTGGACCTGACCGGCTCCCAGTTTGGTTTTATCGGCCTAAATACCGCTGATGGTAAAGCCATGGATGTGGTGGCGATCCAGGGTTTCCACCCCTCTGAACATTTCTACCGCCATAACCATCTTATTCCCCTGCGCCCCAATATTTTTGCCCGAGTGGTGCTGGAAGATCGTCCGGTGCGCTCCGTTGACGCTTCCAGCGACCCTCAGCGCGTCGGCCAGCCCCACGGCCACCCCCGGGTAGGCGCTTTTCTGGGGGTCCCCCTGCGCATCCGCGATGTAACGATGGGCATGATTGGTGTAGCCAATCGCCCCTCCCCTTACGACGACGCGCACGAGCAGCTTTTGCTGACTTACGCCGCCCAGGTGGCCATCGTCATTCGCAATGCCCAACTGTACGAGCAGCTTACGGCGGCCAACGAGGCGTTGGAAAGAAAGGTCGCCAACCGCACCCAGGAGTTGGAGGAAGCCAAAGAGGCTCTGGCCCAAAAAGCCAGCCAGCTCCAACAACTGCTAACCGAAACGGTCAACGTGCAGGAGCGGGAACGGCAGCGCATTGCCCAGGATATGCACGACGGCACCAACCAGTTGCTCATCGGGGCCATGCTGGAGTTAAAATCAGCGCGGGAACGGCTGACCACCGGCCAGTTGACCCGCGCAGACGGTTCTTTGCAAACGGTGCAAGACATTCTGCGCCGGGTTGAGGCCGAAAGCAAGCGCATCATCTACGACCTGCGCCCACCCACCCTTGACGCGCTGGGGCTAGCCCCGGCCATTCGCCGCTATGCCGAGCGATTTGAGCAATATACGGGCCTGTCCTGCGCGGTGCAGGTGTTGGGCCAGCCGACCCGCCTGCCCGCCGGGGTTGAAATCAGCGTCTATCGCCTGATGCAGGAGGCGCTGCAAAATGTCAGCGCCCACGCCCAGGCCCGGCGGGCCGAGGTCATCATCACCTTTGCCCCGCATACCCTCAAATTGGTCATCATGGATGACGGTCAAGGTTTTAACCTGGCCGCGGCGCAGCAGAATCCGCAGGGCAGCTTTGGCCTGCTGAGCATGGCCGAACGAGCCGAGAGTTTGGGTGGACGCTTGTCCATTCAAACAAAGCCGGGGGAGGGGACACAGGTAGAGTTAGTTGTGCCTATTGGAATTTAGCAATGGAGCAAATTCGCATTCTAGTCGTAGACGACCATCAAATTGTGCGGCAGGGCATCCGCAGCCTGCTCTCCAACTACCCCGATTTTGAGATCGTGGGCGAGGCGGCGGATGGCACGGCAGCCCTGAAGCAGGTCGGGCAGTTGACCCCGGACGTGACCCTGCTCGACATCCGCATGCCCGGCGAGTCGGGCTTGGAGGTCTTACGCCAAATTCGGCAGCTCCAGCCAGAGGCCAAAGTTTTGATGCTGACCTCCTTTGACGACGAGGAATATGTGATCGGGGCGCTGCGAGCCGGGGCGCAAGGCTTTGTGCTCAAAAGCGTCTCGGATGAGATGCTGGTCCAGGCCATTCGCTCGGTTTGCCGGGGCGAGCACGCTCTCAGCCCGCAAATCACCGAGCAGATGGTCCGCTGGGTCACCGCCCCGCCTGTCGAGCCGCCCCCCCCAGCGCCGGGTTTTGACCAGGATGAACGACAAATCCTGCGTCTGCTGGTCGAAGGGGCCAGTAATACGGCTATCGCCGCCAAACTGTACCTCAGCAACACCACCCTCAAACGCAAACTCCGCAAAATCTTTGCCAAACTACAGGTGCAGACCCGCGCCCAGGCCGCCGCCGAAGCCGTCCGGCAGGACTTAATTTAAGAAGCGGCCAACATGGCCCAGATGGGCCACCCAATCTGGCCCTGTTGGTACTTGGCGGCGGCTATCGTTTTGGGTATCATTTTCGCTCAGCCCACAGTGTGCAATTGAATAAAAAAGGGCGTGAAAACACTCTTATTCTGACGAACCATCGTGGGGGGCACTTCATGGAATTAAGTGGTACTTATACCTTTGACACGCCGCGCGAGGTTGTCTGGCAGGCTTTGATGGACCCAGAAGTGCTAGCCAGCGTGATGCCTGGCTGTGAAAAGCTGGAGCAAAGCGGCGAGAACGAGTACCAGGGCGTCCTAAAAATTAAGGTGGGGCCGGTACAGGGTGAGTTTCAGGGAACCGTACGCTTGGCCGATCTCCACGCGCCCGAATCGTTCCGCCTGAGCGTTGATGGCAAGGGTGCGCCCGGTTTTATGAAAGGTGAAGGAGAAGTTCACCTGGAAGCGCAGGGGGCCTTGACCGTTATGCACTACGCCGGTAAAGCCCAGGTGGGGGGACGGATTGCCAGCGTGGGCCAACGGCTGCTCGATAGCACGGCCAAATCCATCACCAGGCAAAGCCTGGAAGGGCTGCACGCCCAGGTCAAAGCCCGTATGAGCCGCTAAAAGCTACTTTCACAACAAGGGGGGTGATCGTCAACTAAAGCCAAAATCTAAAAACCAAAATACTCAAAGGGCATAATATCTAAAATCCAAAGAAGGAGGTTAGTTAATGATTCCAGGAAAGTTTGAATATTTTGCTCCGGTCACTCTGCCCGAAGCTGTCAAGCTGCTTTCAGAAAAAGGATACGGAGCCAAAATCTTGGCCGGAGGCCAGAGCCTCATCCCGGCCATGCGTTTTCGATTGGCCCAGCCGGAGATTTTGATTGACATCAATCGCATTGACGGCCTGAGCTACATCAAAGAGGAAAAGGGACACCTGGTCATCGGCGCGATGACCCGCGAGGCCGACATCGACGCTTCGCCCCTGATCCACCAGAAATACCCCCTCCTGGCCGACACGGCCAAAGTTATTGCCGACCCGCTGGTGCGCAATATGGCCACCGTCGGCGGCAACCTGGCCCACGCCGACCCGGCCAACGATCACCCGGCCACCATGTTGGCCTATAATGCCGAGGTCGTGGCTGTCGGCCCTACCGGCGAACGCAGCATCCCCATTGACGAATTTTTTGTTGACCTCTTCACCAGCAGTCTGGCCGAAAACGAAATCCTCAAAGAAATCCGCATCCCCACCCCGCCGGCCCACAGCGGCGGCGCTTATCTCAAAATGGAGCGCAAAGTCGGCGATTATGCCGTTGCCGCCATAGCCGTGCAATTGACTCTTAACGGCAACACCTGCCAGTCCATCCGCATCGGCCTGACCAACGTTTCTCCCACCCCCATGCGCGCCGCCAATGCCGAAGCCGCCTTGGCCGGTCAACCCCTTACCGCAGACAACATCAAAGCCGCCGGAGCCGCTGCGGCCCAGGATTGTGAACCCTCGGCCGATTTGCGCGGCTCTGAGGAGTACAAGCGCGACATCGTGCGGGTGCTGACCATCCGGGCGATTAATAAAGCAGTGGAGCGAGCGAAGGCAAGTTAGCCATGTCATTTCGAGCGATAGCGAGAAATCCCTACAAGATAACAGTTTAAAGACCATCTCTCTACCTTAGAGCTTTTAGGTCGACCGAGTTGAAGATTAATGAGACGCTAAGAGATTCCTCCCTTCGGTCGGAATGACATTGAGGATATTTAAGGTGTAAGTAACATTGCAAAGGAGCAGAATTATGGGCTATCCAATTACAGTCACAGTCAACGGCCAGCAGTACTCACAGGAAGTCGAGCCGCGCCTGCTGTTGGTCCACTTTATCCGCGAGAATTTGAATCTGACCGGCACGCACATCGGCTGCGATACGACCAGTTGCGGCGCGTGCACGATCATTATGGACGGCAAGGCCGTCAAAAGCTGCACCATTTTTGCCGTGCAGGCCAACGGGCGCACCATCGAGACGATTGAAGGCGTCAGCAACGGCGGGCTGCATCCCCTGCAAGAGGGTTTTTGGGAAAAGCACGGCTTGCAGTGCGGCTACTGCACCCCCGGCATGATTATGAGCGCCAAAGCCTTTCTGACCCACCACCCCAACCCCAGCGAAGAAGAAATCCGCTGGGGCATTTCCGGCAACCTGTGCCGCTGCACCGGCTACGTGAAGATTGTCGAGGCAATTCAGTACGCGGCGGAAAAGATGCAGGCTAAGGCTTAACAATTGTCAATAAGCAACGGTCAATAGCCAATTGTCAATAAGGGCCAATCGTAAATCTGAAATCTGAAATCATAAATCGGAGGTATTATGCCAGTACCGAATAAGAGAGAAGTCCATACGGCGGAAGCGCCGGAGGGCGTGACCATCTCGGCCAATATGCCGACCAGTCACGACGTGCGCGTGACCACGCCGCCCGAAATTTGCGGTATGGGCCACCGCATGAAACGCAAGGAAGATCCGCGCTTTATCCAGGGGGCGGGCAGGTACGTGGATGATGTTAAGCTGCCGGGCATGCTCTACCTGGATTTGGTGCGCAGCCCCTACGCCCACGCCAAAATTTTAAAGATTGACGCCAGCAAGGCGCTGGCCCTGCCCGGCGTGCTGGCGGTCATCACCGGCGAGGATTTGAAAAAGGCCGGCAACCTGCATTGGATGCCCACCCTCATGTCGGACACGCAAATGGTGCTGCCGATAGAGAAGGTGGTCTACTACGCCCTGGAAGTTTGCGCGGTGGTCGCCTCCGTCCGCTACATCGCCGCCGATGCGATCGAGCTGGTTGATGTGGAGTATGAACCGCTGCCGCCGGTCATGGATCCCTACGAGGCGCTCAAGAACGAGGTCATCGTTCGCGACGATAAAGATGAGAAGACCAACCACATCTGGCACTGGGAAGCCGGCGACAAGGCCTCAACCGACCAGGTTTTTGCTCAGGCCGCCAAAGTGGTCAAGGAAAAAATCTACCTCCCGCGCATCCACGTGGCCTCGATTGAAACCTGCGGCATGGTCGCCCACTGGGACAAAATCCGGGAACATTTGACCATCTACATGACCTCCCAGGCTCCACACGCCCACCGCACCGTGGTGGCGCTGGTCAGCGGCCTGCCGGAGCATAAAATCCGGGTCATCTCACCGGACATCGGCGGCGGCTTTGGCGGCAAAGTGCCGGTCTATCCCGGTTACGTCTGCACTATCGTGGCCAGCCTGGTCACCGGCAAGCCGGTCAAGTGGATCGAGGATCGCAGCGAGAATTTGCAGGCCGACAGCTTTGCCCGCGACTACCACATCGAGGCGGAGATGGCCAGCGACTCCCAAGGGAAGATCATCGGCCTACGAGTGAAGACTATTGCCGATCACGGGGCGGCAGACGCGGCGGCCAATCCGTCCAAATTTCCGGCGGGACTGTACAGCATCGCCACCGGCTCTTACGACATGAAAGCAGCGCACATCGAAGTGGACGGCGTCTACACCAACAAGCCGCCGGGGGGCGTGGCCTATCGCTGCTCTTTCCGCGTCACCGAGGCGGTCCACATGATCGAGCGTATGGCCGACGTGATGGCCCACGAATTGGGCCAGGACCCGGCGGCGTTCCGGCTGAAGAATTTTATCCAGCCGGAGCAGTTCCCCTACAAATCACCCACCGGCTGGACCTATGACAGCGGCAACTACAGCGAGGCGCTGAAGGTAGCCATGGAGATGATCGGCTACGACGAACTGCGCCAGGAACAGGCCGAAAAACGGGCGCGGGGCGAGTTGATGGGCATTGGCATCTCCTGCTTCACCGAGGTGGTGGGAGCCGGCCCGTCCAAAGATTTTGACATCCTGGGCATCAAGATGTTCGATAGCTGCGAGATTCGCATCCACCCGACCGGCAAGGCCATTGCCCGCATCGGCGTGCAGACGCAGGGGCAGGGGCACGAAACCACCTTTGCCCAGATCATCGCCGAGGAACTGGGCCTGCCCGCCAACGACATCGAAGTGGAGCACGGGGATACGGATACCGCGCCTTATGGCCTGGGCACCTACGCCAGCCGCTCCACCCCCACCGCGGGCGCAGCAACGGCTATGGCTTCCCGCAAAATCAAGGCCAAAGCCAAGAAGATTGCCGCTCACCTGATGGAGGTCAGCGAGGAGGACCTGGAGTGGGATGTCAACAAGTTTAAGGTGAAAGGTTCGCCGGATAAGTTCAAGACCATCCAGGATATAGCTTTCGCCGCCTATACGAACCACCCGCAAGGAATGGAAGCCGGGCTGGAAGCAGTCAACTATTACGACCCGCCCAACCTGACCTTTCCCTTTGGCAGCTACATCTGCGTGGTAGACATCGACAAGGGTACTGGCGAGGTCAAAATCCGCCGCTTTGTGGCCGTAGACGACTGCGGTAACATCATCAACCCGCTGGTGGTCGAAGGGCAGATTCACGGCGGCCTGACTATGGGCCTGGCTCCGGCCATGTTTGAGGAGATTGTCTACGACGAAAACGGCCAGAACCTGAGCGGCACCTTTATGGATTATCTCCTGCCGACCGCCGTCGAGACGCCCAAGTGGGAGTTGGGCAAGACCATCACCCCTTCGCCTCACCACCCGCTGGGGGCCAAAGGTGTGGGCGAGTCGCCCACCGTCGGCGCGCCGCCGGCCATCGCCAATGCGGTGGTGGATGCGTTGTGGCATCTCGGCGTGCGCCACATTGATATTCCCATCACGCCGCAAAAGGTCTGGAAGCTGCTGCGGGAGCACGGGGTAACAGAGTAAAAAATGAAAGACCTCAAAGGTCTTGAAGACCTTTGAGGTCTATTCAAAGGAGTGATTGATGCCCACAGTCAAAATGATCGAATATGACGAGGCTAGTCCTGAGGTGCGGGCTGTTTATGACGATATTAAAGCCACCCGCAAAACCGAAACCATCAACAATTTCTGGAAAACCATCGCCGCCCACCCGCCAACGCTGGCCCGGACCTGGCGCGATTTGAAAGAGGTCATGGCTACAGGCCGGCTGGACCCGCTGACCAAAGAGATGATCGCCATCGCCGTCAGCACGACCACCGGCTGCGCTTACTGTATCAACTCGCATACGGCGGCGGCAAAAAAGCTGGGCATGGATAATGAAATGCTGGGGGAGCTGCTGGCCGTGGTTGGTATGTTCAACACCACCAACAAGCTGGCCGAGGGCTATCAGGTCGAGCCCGATGTGTTTCCGCCGTTGGAGTAATAAGAAGGAAGCAAACTTATGTACGATGAATTTTTCTCCAAAGCACACAAAATGCTGGCTGAGGGTAAACCCTTTGCCACGGCCATTGTCGTCCGGGCCGAAAAGCCCACTTCGGCCAAGCCGGGCGACAAGGCCATCGTTACCTCGGACGGGGTGATGCACGGCTGGATTGGCGGTAGTTGCGCCCAGCCAACCGTAATTCAAGAGACTATGAAAGCCCTGGCGGATGGTGAACCGCGCCTGATTCGCCTCAGCACCGATCCCCCCACAGATACCCGCACCGGGCTGATTGATCTGCCCATGACCTGTTTTAGCGGCGGCACGCTGGAAATTTACATCGAACCGCAACTGCCACCCACCCGGCTGATGGTTATCGGCAGCCTGCCGGTGGCCCAGGCCCTGGCCCGGCTAGGGCAGGCTATGAATTACCATATCGTGGCCGTCGATCCCGATACCGGCGGGGCCGGCGTCTCCCAGGCCGATGAGATCATCACCGATTTGAAGAAGATGGGCGATAAGATTACTCCCTTGACTTATATTGTGGTCGCCAGTCACGGGCATTATGACGAGTTGGCGCTGGAGCATGCCCTGCGCTCCAAAGCGGCTTACGTAGCTCTTGTCGCCAGCAAAACCAGGACTACAGCAGTGTTAGACTACCTGCGGGCACAAGGTTTAACCGAGGCCGAACTGGCCCGGCTGAAATATCCGGCAGGGCTGGACATTCAGGCCCTGCGAGGGGATGAGATTGCCCTCAGCATCATGGCGGAGATTGTCCAGCGACGCAGGAATGCCGAGCCGCTGGATCTCCAATCTCTGCTGGCTTCGCCAGCCTCTGCTGGTGAGGCGATTGATCCGGTTTGCGGTATGAGCGTGCAGATTGCCGGGGCAGAACACTGGACGGAGTACAACGGGCAGAGATTTTACTTTTGCTGTGCCGGCTGCAAAGAGTCTTTTGAGCAAAACCCAGAACAGTATTTGACGCAGCCCGTCCCGGCGGGCGAAGCTGTCGACCCGGTATGCGGCATGACGGTAGATATTGCCAGCGCCAAATACATGTCGGAATATGAAGGTCAGTTTTATTATTTCTGCGCCCCCGGCTGCAAGTTGAGTTTTGACAAAGCCCCGGAGAAGTATGTGAGTGTAACTGCCTAAATTTTGCTTGGCCCTCTAACCTGCTAGCCCTATAATGAAAAGGTTGGAGCTAAGTCCCATACTTTTCAAATAGGGTAGTTTCGCCCCTTGTGGACGGGCACAAGGCCCTATGCTACAGTCTTATTTGAAAGGTATTGGAGCTAAGTCTCAAGCAAAATATCACCCCTTCTTGACCGCATTTTAGATACGCTACCCAACCAGGCTGGCCTGACGGCCACCCCTTCACCAGACAAAGTTGCAGCGCAGGCTAAATTTCCATTGGGAGAAAACCGATGACTCCCCGTTAGCGCCACCGACCTGGCCCACCGTGCTCAATCGAACGAACCGGTCGAAGCAGTGGTGGGCTTGGCTCCGCTCAAGGTCCTGCTCCAACCCAACCCAATCTCGCTCACCAACATTGACGCCGCCGATTGGCTGGTCACTCACGGACGCAGCCGGAAGGTCACTCTGGTCGGCCATTTTCCCTTTATTGAGGAGTTGAAGCCGGCTGTCGCCCAACTATGAAAGTAGGACTATAAAGGGATTGATTACGGAGGAAGTTATATGGTACACTCTTAGAAAATGTCTGAAACGTAACTAAAGTTGGCAGGGCCAGGTTTGCCCTCCAGCTTTTCAGACAGGCTTTTAGATAGCATTGGCCATGAAAGCACCTTACCAAACGAAAGCGCAACTCATCACTGAATTGACGGCTGCTCGCCAGCGTATAGCTATAATGAGCCAGCAGACGGCTGTGTTAAACCGGGCCATAGTCGAGAAAGAGACTCTCCTGGCTGCTGAACGCGAGCAGCGGACCTTGATCGAGACGTTATATCAGGCCATCACTGCCTTATACAGTACTTTAAAATATGATGAGGTGCTCGACCACCTGCTGGAACAACTACCCCAGGTTGTACCGCATCAAGCCGCCTGCATTATGCTCATCCAGGGTGAGACAGCCCGGATTTTTCGCTGGCACGGCTATGCTCGTTTTGGGGGCAAAAGCTTCGTCAGTCCCTTCTTGCTAAAAATTGCGGATATTCCCAGTCTTCAGGCTATGTACGAAACAGGCCGCCCTTTCGTTATGCCGTATGCCGCCGAACACGATGCCTGGGTCGCCCAATCGGGCCAAACCTGGGTAAAATCCTACGCAGGCGCACCCATCCGAGTGCGGAATCAAGTGATTGGCTTTGTGAATATTGATAGTGCTACGCCTGGCTTCTTTGGTCAGGTTGAGGCTGAGCGGGTAGAAGCCTTTCTGAGCCAGGCGGTAATGGCCTTGCGAAATTCCCGGCTTTATAGCCAGGCCCGTCAGGAGATTATCGAGCGGGTCAAAGCCCTCAAAACAGAGCGCAATTTTATCTCTGCCGTGCTCGATTCAGCGGGCGCGTTGGTGGTCATCCTCAACAAAGAGGGGCGTATTGTCCGCTTCAATCACGCCTGTGAGCAGACAACCGGTTATACTCTTGATGAAGTCAAAGGCAAGCACATTTGGGACATTTTTACCATCTCAGACCAAATTGAGGCGGCCCAAACCATTTTTGAGCGGCTTAGGGGGGGCGAGTTTCCGCTTCAACACGAAAGCTGGTGGTTGACCAAGTCCGGCGACCGCTATCTTATGGCCTGGTCAAGTACGGTGCTGCGAGATCACCATGGCGACATCGAATTTATCATCCACGCCGGTTACGACATTACCGAACGCAAACAAGTCGAAGAGGCGCTGCGCCAGGGTGGTGAGCGCTACGCCCTGGCCGTGCTGGCTGCCAATCACGGGCTGTGGGATTGGGATTTGAGGACAAATGAAATCTATTTTTCCCGGCACTGGAAAGCCATTCTTGGCTATGAGGAGCAAGAGATACAAGCGAGCGTAGATGAATGGTTTGGCCGAGTGCATCCCGAAGACCTGCCGCGCCTCAAAGTAGACATCGCCGTTCACCTCGAAGGCACAACCCCCAGCTTCAAAAGTGAATATCGCATGTTACATTGGAACGGCGAGTATCGCTGGGTGCTTACGCAAGGGCTGGCCGTGCGCGATACAGAGGGTCGGCCCTACCGCATGACCGGCTCTCAGGCCGATATCACTCAGCGCAAACTGAATGAAGACCAGCTCCGACACGCTTCCTTGCATGATGCCTTGACCAACCTGCCCAATCGGGCCTTGTTTACAAAACAGTTGAACCAAGCCATTGCTCGGGCCAAAGAGAATCCAGACTATCTCTTCGCCGTGCTTTTTTTAGACCTTGATCGTTTTAAGGTTATTAATGACAGCCTGGGCCACCTGGTCGGCGATCAGTTGTTGATTACCATAGCCCGCCGACTGACCGCTTGTGTGCGTTCCGGCGATACGGTGGCTCGTCTGGGCGGCGACGAATTCACCATTTTGCTCGAAAACATTCGTGGCCCTGAGGATACCAGGCGTGTCGCCAACCGCATTCTCAAGGAAATTGTCTTGCCCATTAAAGTGAATGGGCAGAAACTCTTTACCAGCGCCAGCATCGGCATTGCCTTGAGCGATACCGGCTATGATCGGCCGGAAGACATTCTACGCGACGCGGATACAACTATGTACCGGGCCAAAGCGCAGGGCCGAGCTTGCTACGAAACCTTCAACCCCGGCATGCACACTCAGGTGACCGCCATAAGAGAATTAGAAGCCGAATTGCGGCAGGCCATCGAGCGCCAGGAGTTTCAACTTTATTACCAACCGATTATTTCACTGGCCACGGATCAAATTGTTAGGGTTGAGGCCCTGATGCGCTGGCAACATCCACAGCGTGGCCTGATTGAGCCAGGCGAGTTCATAACTCTGGCCGAAGAAACCGGACTTATCGGCCCTATTGGTGAGTGGGTCTTGCGCACTGCTTGCAACCAGACTAAAATCTGGCAGGATGCCGGCTTTTCCGCTTTACGGGTGGCGGTCAACGTATCAATCCGTCAATTTCAGCGGGGGAGCGGGCGGTCTGAATTTCCTGAGGTAGTGGCAGTCATTCTGGCTGAAACCGGACTGCCTGCTTCGACCCTTGAGTTAGAAATAACCGAAAACGTACCGCTGACCGACAACGAGCTTAACCGGGATACCTTCAACCGTTTGGAAAGATTGGGTTTACACCTGGCCCTGGATGATTTTGGGATCAGTTCTTCACTGGCCTTATTGAAGCTGTTTCCCTTTAACACCCTGAAAATTGATCGCTCTTTTGTCAAAGAAATCATTGACAATCCCAGTGATGCTGCTATTATCAAAGCAATCATCAGTATAGCCCACAGCCTGGATCTAAAAATAGTGGCCGAAGGTGTAGAAACGCAGAGGCAATTAGCCTGGTTACGCGCTCAACAGTGCGATGAAGTCCAGGGCTATTTATTTAGCCATCCTTTGCCAGCCCAGGAATTAAGCCAACTATTGAATGAGACACTCAAAACTAAGTACAACTTTGCCTAAATCCTTTCTGCTCTATAAAGACATTCCCACTCACTTGCACCCCTATTTGCAGTACAAAGGTGCGAATGGCGTCAATAAGGCCTGTCCCGCTGTCTAGAAATACCTCACTCGATCAATCCAAAGTGAAATACCTATGAATGACCAGGCCAAAACCAAAGCCCAACTTATCACAGAATTGACTTCTCAGCGCCAGAATACAGCCGAATTGCGGCGGCGAGTAGCCGAACTGGAAGCATCAGCCTTGGGGGAGTGGCAAGCCGGAGAGAAGTTACTATCCAGCGAGGAGCGTTTTCGCCATTTCATCTTATCCCTTGGCGATCACATTTACGTCACCGAGGTCACGGAAACGGGCCGGCGGGTCAATTTATATCTCTCGCCCAACGTTGAAAAACTGACCGGCTATACTGAGACGCAGCTCATGACCGACTGGTCTTTTTGGCCCTCGCGGATTATTCACCCCGACGACCGGGCAGCCGCGGCGGTACAGGCCGCCCAACTGGCCCGAGGCCAACATAGCGAGGTCGAATATCGCATGATCCGGGCCGATAACCGGATTATTTGGGTACGCGACAGTGCCAGAGTTGAGCTGGTCGGCACCTCAAAAATTGTTTACGGGGTGGTCACCGACATTAGCGAGCGCAAACACCGGGAGGCAGCCCTGGACAAATTGCTGCGATTGAGCCGGGCCCTGGTAACTCATCAATCACCCATCCAGGTCTTGGACCAGGCCATCAAAGCAGCTACAGAAATTGCCCCGGCAGCCGACCGAGGTTCACTCCAATTACTCGATGAGACGGGCGCGACGCTGTACACCGTGGCCATTAGCTCACCCGACGAAACCTTAGGGGAAACCATTATTTTCCGGCCAGGGGTAGGGATTGCCGGTCATGCCCTGGCCACCAATCAAACCATCAATGTGCCTGACGTGCTGGCTGACCAGCGTTTTATGCCCAGCGAGTTACCCCTGCGTTTCCGGTCCTTATTGGTGGCCCCCTTGGTGGTTAAAGGCCGTCTCATGGGCACGCTCTCATTGAGCAGTCAAAAGGTTGGCGCTTTTTCGGTGGCCGACGAGGTGTTGGTCCAATTGATTGCCGACCAGGTGGCTGCCGCTCTGGAAAATGCCCGTCTCTTTACCAGTCACGTGCAAGCTGAAAAGCTGCGTAAGGCGCATCAATTTTTGCAAGCCACCATTGATGCGCTCGCTTCCCACATTGCCATCCTCGATAAAAATGGTCAGATTATTGCCGTCAATGCCCCCTGGCGCCGTTATGCTCAGGCTAATGGTTATAGCGATCCTAACTATGGGGTAGGCGCAAACTATCTAGAGATTTGCGCCTTGGCCACCGGCCAAAACGCTGAACACGCCCCCCTCGTGGCTGAAGGTGTCCGCCAGATCATAGCCGGCCGGCGCAGCCAGTTCTACCTGGAATATCCGGCCCACACCCAGCAGGCGCAGCAATGGTTTGGGGTACGGGTGACCCGTTTCCAGGATGAAGGGGCCATCTGGGTGGTCGTAGCCCACGAAGATGTGACCGAACGTCGCGTGGCGGAAGAGACGTTACGGGCCAGCGAGAAGCGCTTCCGCTCGTTGATTCAAAATTCATCGGATATCGTCACTCTTTTGACCGCCGATGGCACCGTTCAGTATGTCAGCCCGCCGGTGGAGCGCATTTTGGGTCACAAGCCCAAGGCCGTGGTTGGCCAGAACATTTTTGCTTATGTTCATCCTGATGATTTGCCCAGGCTTAGGGCCCGTTTTAACAAAATCCTCCAACGCCCTGGCATTGACGATGTGCTGACCGAGTTTAGGATACAGAATGCCAACGGGAGCTGGCTGTGGCTGGAATCTGTCAGCAATAATCTGTTAGACGACCCCACTGTGCAGGGCGTGGTGGTGAATGGCCGTGATATTAGCCAGCGCAAACAGGTTGAGGAACAACTACGCCTGACCGAAGCTCAATTGTTGCAAGCGCAAAAGATGGATGCGGTTGGCCGACTGGCGGGCGGGGTGGCTCATGATTTTAACAATGTGCTGACGATCATCAAAGGTTACGCCGATTTACTCCTCCTTCGTCTGGGCAAGCGCAATCCCCTCCGCCCCTATGCCGAAGAAATCAAAAAAGCTACCAACCAGGCGGCCTTGATTACTCGCCAACTTTTGATCTTCAGCCGCCAGGAAATGGCTCAGCCAGAAGTGATTGATCTCAATGCGGTTGTGGTTGATATAGAGAAGATGCTGAACCGGCTCATTGGCGAGGATATTGACCTGATCACGGTCCTTGACCCAGACCTGGGATTGATCAAGGCCAATCCGGGGCATATCGAGCAGGTTATTATGAATCTGGTGATCAATGCTCGTGATGCCATGCCCCAAGGCGGGGGGTTGACGATTGAAACGGCCAATGTTAGCATAGCTGAAATGGTGCCTTACCAGCCCCTGCCAGTCCAACCTGGACAATATGTGACGTTAACGGTCACTGATACCGGTGTGGGTATGGATGAAAAGACGTTGAGCCATATTTTTGAGCCATTTTATACCACCAAAGAACCGGGCAAAGGTACCGGCTTAGGGCTGTCCACCGTTTATGCCATTGTCACTCAAAGCAAAGGCAGCATCCAGGTTTCCAGCCAGCCTGGACATGGCACAAGCTTTAGCATTTACCTGCCCTACTTAACCGAGCCAGTTGAGATACCCTCCAAAAAACACAAGAGCGACGGCTTGTTGGCTGTAGTCGGCAAAAAGACCGAAACCATTTTGCTGGTCGAAGATCAGCCCAAACTGCGAGAACTGGCCAAATTGGTCCTGCAAGGGCAGGGGTACCGCGTTTTGGAAGCGCCGGACGGCGATGAGGCTCTGCAAATTTGTCTAAAAAATAAAGAACCAATCCATTTAATCTTAACCGATGTGGTTATGCCGGGCGGTACTAGCGGCCGTGAGTTGGTTGAGCGAGTCAAATCCCTGCTGCCCGAAACAAAAGTTATTTATATGTCGGGTTACACCGACGATGTGATTGTGCGCCACGGCGTTCTGGATGCCAGTATCAATTTTCTGCAAAAGCCTTTTGCGCCAAATATCCTCTTGACCAAAATTCGCGAGGTTTTGGACGGGTCTGAATAGGCCCCACGAAAAATGAACTTCTTCGGCAGAAGTTTATGCCCCCTCCAGACATTCAACTGCGCGCTCAATAGCTCCCTATCCGCCGGTTACCAAAGCTGGACAAACCCCTCATAAATCACCCTAACGTAAGCCATTCGGGTCAAACACGCTCAGATGGTAAGGCAGCGGCCCCAAAACTCTCATACATAATGTTATAGGCTTTCCTTACAAAAATGTTAAAACTGCGGTATAATGTTAAGCAAGGCCGTAAACTTGGGGAATCTCAATGGAAGATGATATAAAAACAAAAGCCCAGCTCCTGGAGGAACTGGCTACCATGCGCAAGAGCATGGCCCGCTTAACGCAGCGGGTAACTGATTTAGAAGCCACCGCTGTTGCGCACCAACAAACCGAAGAAAAACTACAACTATTGAGTGCGGAGCGCTTTTTTCAGGTTGTCTTATCCATCAGCGACCATATTTATGTGACACAGGTTACCGAGGATGGCTGGCGCCAGAATCTCTATTTATCGCCTGAGGTTGAAACACTAACTGGCTATCCCCGAACCAAGATGATGGCCAACTGGTCCTTCTGGCCTTCACAAATCGTTCACCCCGATGATCGGGCGGCCGCTGCCGTTCAGGCGGCCCAATTAGCTCTGGGCCAAAACAGTGAGGTGGAATATCGCCTGATCCGAGCCGATGGTGAAATTATTTGGGTACGTGATCGGGCCGGGGTCGAGTCGGCAGGCACCTCAAAAATTGTCTATGGCGCGGTAACTGATGTGACCAAGCGCAAGCGTCGGGAAGCGGCCCTGGGCAAGTTATTAGAACTGAGCCGGGCCCTGGTAACTATTCTTGATCCAACCCCGGCCCTGGATAAGGCCATTGAATTGGCCGTAGATATTGTGCCGGCTGCCGATAGGGGATCGCTCCAGTTGCTGGATGAGGCTGGTCAAACACTGCGGACAGCCGCCACCAGCAAGCCGGATGAGGAACTGAAACAAACGCTAACCTTTCGGTCAGGCGAAGGCATCGCCGGGTCTGCCCTGGCTAACAATCAGCCAGTTAATGTGCCCGACGTGCTGACCGATGAGCGTTTTATCCCTGGCAGCCTGCCCCTGCGCTTTCGCTCTTTGTTGGTTGCTCCCCTTGTCGTTAAGGGTCGTTTATTAGGCACAATCTCGCTCAGCAGCGAACAGGTTGGAGCGTTTACTCAAGCCGACGAAACACTGGTTCAACTCATTGCCGATCAGGTGGCTGCGGCTCTAGAAAATGCCCGGCTCTTTGCCAGTCATCTGCAAACAGAAGAACTCCGTAAGGAACATCAATTTCTCCAAGCTACCATCGATGCTCTGGCCGCCCATATTGCCATCCTCGATGAAAGTGGTCGAATTATGGCCGTCAATGCCAGTTGGCGCCATTTTGCCGAAGCCAACAATTATCCCAATCCTGATTGTGGCCTGGGTTTGAATTATCTGGAGGCGTGTCGCTCCGCCACCGGCCCAAACGCCGAGGAAGCGCCCCTGGTAGCCGAAGGTATCCGTGAAGTTATGAGCGGGCAACGCCGGCAATTCTACCTGGAATATGCTTGCCATGCTCCTGCACAAAAACAGTGGTATGGCGTGCGGGTGACCCGTTTCCAGAATGAGGGGCGTATTTGGGCTGTCATCGCTCACGAAGATGTGACGGAGCGCCGGGTAATGGAGGAGGCCTTACGGGAAAGCGAAGAAAAGTATCGAACCTTAACCAATCAACTCCCTGTGGGGGTTTACCGAGCTACGGTGACGGGCAAGTTTGTCTACGCCAACCCCGCTCTGGCGGCCATGCTTGGTTATGACAGCGTGTTAGAGCTGATTAGAGCCTCGGCCAAAGATAGGTTTGATAATCCTCACGAGCATGAGAAACTACTGCAACAATGGACGACGGGTGGAGGCATCTCTCTTTACGAAATGAAGCTCCGCACCAAAACCGGAACGAGAATCTGGGTTCGCGATATCGGACGGGCGGTTTTTGACGAGCATGGCGAGGTCAAGCACATTGACGGTATTGTTCAGGACATTACCGAGCAAAAAGAGGCGGTCGAGGCGCTGCTGGCCAGTGAGGGTCGCTTCCGGTCACTCGTTCAAAATTCATCCGATATCATTATCGTGATAGATGCCGGTGGCGTGGTCCACTACGTTAGCCCCCCGGTAGAGCGAATTTTGGGGCGTAAATCCGAAAATATAATCGGCCAAAGTATCTATCGTAATATTCACCCCGAAGATACGCCCTCAATTCGAGCTCAGCTTACTAACGCCAGCCAACAGCCGGGTGTCGGTTCACCGATTGAGTTCAGGACTCGCCGGGCTAACGGAAACTGGATCTGGATGGAGGCCGTTGGTAATAATCTGTTGGGTGATCCCAATGTAAAAGGTATTGTGATTAATGCCCGAGATGTGACTCAACGCCGACAAGCTGAGGAACAACTCCGGCTGCTGGCTGCCGCCATTAGCAGCATCGAAGAAGGCGTTCTTATCACCGATACCCAACCAGCGCCGCTGGGACCAGAAATTGTATTTGTTAACAAAGGCTTATGCCAGTTGACCGGCTACCCAGAGGAAGAATTACTCGGCCAGACGCCACAGCTCTTCTTGGGTCCAAAGACAGAGCAGGCCCTTCTCAATCAGCTTGAAGGTAAACTGGTCAGTGGACAATCTTTCAGTGCAGAAACCGTCAATTACCGGCAAGATGGCTCAGAATACCACGCCGCCTGGCATATCTCGCCAGTTGTCGACCCCGCTGGCCGGGTGACCCATTACGTTTCGATCCAACGGGATGTGACCCAACTTAAGTTATTAGAAGCGCAGTTTCTCCAAATGCAAAAAATGGAGGCCGTTGGCCGGCTGGCCGGTGGGGTAGCCCACGATTTCAATAACTTATTGACCGTGATTAAGGGCTATAGTGAGTTACTCCTCAGTAATCTCGATGAACAAAGCCCCCTGCGCCGGGACGTGGAACAAATTGAGCAAGCCGGAGAGCAGGCTACCTCACTCACCCGCCAACTTTTGATCTTCAGCCGGCAGGAGATGGTTCAGCCAAAGGTACTCAATCTCAATAGTATCGTGAACAATACAGAGCAAATGCTCCAGCGATTGATTGGCAAAGATATTCACCTGGTCACCGTACGTGATCCGTCTCTTGAATTAATCAAGGCCGATCCGGGACGAATGGAACAAGTTATCATGAATCTAATGATCAACGCCCGTGATGCCATGCCCCAAGGCGGCCAGTTAAGATTAGAAACAGCCAATGTAATCGTGAATGAACCCCTGTTTCTCCAACCCATGACCGTTCAACCCGGTCGTTATGTTCAACTTACGATTAGCGACACAGGCACGGGCATGGACGAAGAGACATTGTCTCACATTTTTGAACCATTTTACACCACCAAGGAGCAAAATAAAGGAACAGGTTTAGGTTTATCTACGGTCTATGCCATCGTCACCCAGATGAATGGGAGCATCCAGGTTAATAGTGAACTGGGCCAGGGTACTACCTTTAAGATCTACCTGCCCTGCTTGAGTGACCTGGATGAAGGATCACCGCAGGACAATGCAGGCGTAGAGGTAGAAGCCATTAAAGGAACTGAGACGATTCTTTTGGTGGAGGATGAAGAAGCAGTACGGGGATTAGCCCGGCGGGTTTTGCTTGAGCAGGGTTACCATGTATTGGAAGCACAGCATGGCGACGAGGCGCTTCGTCTCTGCGAACAATATCAACAGCCCATCCATTTGCTCCTCACCGATGTGATTATACCGGGTGAGGTGAGCGGTCGTGAGTTGGCCGAACGTCTAGAGCACCTGCTGCCGCAGACGAAAGTCCTTTTTATCTCCGGTTACACGGATGATATCATCGTTTATCATGGGGTCATGAATGCCAGCGTCGCCTTTCTGCAAAAGCCATTCACTCCCACCAAGCTCTTACACAAAGTCCGGGAAGTCCTTGATGCGCCCAAGCCAAGCTAGGGATTTAGCGATATACGCTGCCTAACCCAGACAGTAGATCCTCCCCTCGCTGCACCGGCTTGCCCGTATCAAATAACAAGTATTGACCCGCCTCCCGTGGCGTAGCGTGATGGGCGCTGGCCAGGCGCAAATGATGCTGCGCCACAAGCTGATAGCCACCTTGCCGCAGGGTCATATGGCCCGCCACCAGCACCCGTTGGGGATAGAAATCAAGCGCCGACTCTTGCAGCAATGCCTCCAGGAAGATGGCATAATCGGCTGGGCCATACTCCTGCTCGCAGCGGGTAAAGAGCGCCGGCCACAACAACGAATTAAAATCGGGGTGACTGCTGGTTAAAAAACCGCGCAGCAAATCGTTGTAACGGGGGTCGTCGGGACCGGAGACCGCCAGATAGTGCTCAGCCAGCAGATCGTAGGGTACCTGCTGCATCTTGGCGTAGCCCTGCCGCATTGACTCGATATTTTCTGCAGCCAGTATTTCATCAGCCCAATCAAACAAGGCTTGATGGCTCCAAGCAAAAATCTTCCGCGCCCTGGTCGAGTCAGCCAGGGGAGCCGCCGCTCCGGCGTGAGTCAGCGTCACCCCCGCGCGGGTGCGCACGTAAAAAGGCAGCTCCTGAAAGAGACTCATAATTTCGGCCCGGCGCTGGCTGGCACTCAACGCCGCTTCGAAAGCGGGGGTATAAGTCCTCTTCCCCTTGGCCAGGCTAATGCCATAAATATGCGGCAGCTCGTGGTTGCCGCATAAATAAATGATGGCCTGGCTGTAGCTGGCTTGCAACGCCAGCACATCCAGCACTATCTCCAACGAATGGTCAGGATCATCAAGCTTTTCACGGTGGATCAAATCGCCGGTAAAAATGAGCCAATCGACCTGTCCCCTGGCCTGCAAATCCACAAACCGGTCACGATAGCGCCGGTAGGCGTCCCAATCTCCATGTAGATCAGTCACCACCATGGCCATGCCCCCAGTTAACGACCAGAGGCGGGGGAAATGCTTGTTTACAGTAAAGCTCATTGGCAAAGAAGAAGTAAGGAGTAGGAAGTAGGGAGTAGGGAACTTTGTATTCCGTTGCTTCCCATTACTTACTCCCTACTACTGAATTCTTGCTTTCATCCACCAGGCACTGTTGTAAAAATCAGCCACGGCGTTGCCGGGGTGAACCAGGCTGTCGAAAAAGGGCCGGTCTTCATCCTTGAGAGTCATCTCCAGCACCGGCAAAGCATCCTCTAAATGAGCCACGGTGCGCGGCCCAATAATGGGCGAGGTGATGCCGGGCTGGTCTTTACACCACAGGAGCGCCAGTTGCGAAGCTGTCACGCCGCGTTCGCGGGCCAGCTCGACCATTCTGGCTCCAACTTCTCGTCCAGTTGGGTTGACCCGCTCGTTCATAAAATTGCGCCCTTCAGCCAGGCGTGAACCGGCGGGCGCAGCCGCGCCGGGCAAATATTTCCCCGCCAATAACCCCATCGCCAGCGGCGACCAGGGTATGATAGCCAGGTTATATTTCTGGGCCAGCGGGATAAGCTCGTTTTCGATGCGCCGGTCGAGCAAGTTGTAAGGCGGCTGCTCACTCACGTAACGAACCCAGCCAGACCGCTGGCTAATGGACAATCCCTCCATAATAATCCAGGCTGGAAAGGTACTGGAGCCAATAGACAGCACTTTGCCGGCCCGAACCAGATCATCCAGGGCGCGCAGCGTTTCCTCGTGGGGAATGAAGGCCGAGGGGCGATGAAGCTGATATAGGTCAATGTGATCGGTTTGTAGGCGGCGCAGCGAGTCTTCACAGGCTTTGACGATGTGGTAGCGCGACAAATCCTGGTCATTAGGACCATCGCCCATCGGATTATATACTTTGGTGGCCAGCACTATCTTATCCCGCTGACCGTTTTCTTTGAGCGCCTTGCCCACAATGCGCTCGCTTTCACCCCCGTTGTAGACATTGGCTGTGTCAATGAAATTGATGCCGCCCGTCAAAGCACGGTTCAACATTTGAATCGACTCTGCTTCCGGCGTCGGCCCACCAAAGTTCATCGTGCCCAAACATAAGGGGGAGACCTTCAGACCGCTGCTACCTAAAATACGATATTCCATAGAATTAGCTCCTTTCCTCAGGTGGGTGATAACTCCAGCTCGGTCATCAATCTGGATCATTTGCTCGACTCGCTTTAGAGGCAAAGATAAGGTTAATGCAAAATTTTGCTCAGGAACATCTTCGTCCGCTCGTGTTTGGGGTTGCTGAAGAGTTGTTCGGGGGTGGTGTCTTCGACGATGCTGCCGCCGTCCATAAAGATGACCCGGTCGGCGGCGTTGCGGGCAAAACCCATCTCGTGGGTGACCACGACCATAGTCATGCCTTCTTTGGCCAGGGTAAGCATCACATCCAGCACCTCTTTGATCATCTCCGGGTCGAGGGCGCTGGTCGGCTCGTCAAAAAGCATAATTTTGGGGTTCATGGCCAGGGCCCGGGCAATGGCTACCCGCTGCTGCTGGCCGCCGGAGAGTTGGCCGGGGTAGGAGTTCTCCTTCTCCGGGATACCCACCCGCGCTAATTGCTGCCGGGCAACAATAATGGCTTCTTCTTTTTTGCGCTTACGCACCACAGTTTGGGCGATGGTGATATTTTCCAGGGCGGTCAGATGGGGAAAGAGGTTGAACTGTTGAAAAACCATGCCGATTTCCCGGCGCACGGCATTGATGTCTTTGGTTTTGCGGCTGAGATGCATCCCATCGATCCAAATATCGCCGGAAGTGGGCGTTTCCAGATGGTTAATGCAACGCAGCAAGGTGGATTTACCGGAACCGCTGGGCCCAATAATCACTACCACCTCGCCGGACTGAACGTTCAGGCTAACCTTATTGACCGCCCGTACGTGTCCAAAATGCTTATCCAGATCTTTGATCACAATAATCGTCTGGTCATTCATCAGTCTTGAGCCTTCTTTCCATAGACTTAACTAACAGAGACAAAATTACAGTCATTGTCAGATATAAGAAAGCAACCGCCGTATAGGTTTGCAGATAAAGAAAAGAGCTGGACGCATATAGTTTACCAAGCTGCGTAATATCGCGCACCCCCAGCGCTGAAACCAGTGACGACTCTTTGAGCATAGCGATAAAATCATTGCCCAGGGGCGGCAAGACTCGCCGCACCGCTTGGGGCAAGATGATGTAGCGCATGGCTTGGAAATAGCTCATGCCCAACGAGCGGGCCGCCTCCATCTGCCCCCGGCCAATCGATTCGATCCCGGCCCGAAAGATTTCGGCAGAAAAAGCCCCGTAGCTAATGGCCAGGGCGATGATGGCTCGAGCCGAAAAATCCACATTACGAATCTGTAGACTTGCCAGCGGATTTTCTACCGGCAGCAGCCCTATTTCGGCCAGCCGGACACCCGCAGCATTAATCGTTGTAATTGCCCAGGGGGTCACGACAAAGGCAACATACAAAATGGTCACCAAAATCGGCACGCCTCGCATCACCTGCACATATAACGTGGCAATGTTATAGAGGATCGGGTTTTTTGAGACTCGCCCCAGCCCGGTAATCAAACCAATGGTCACGGCAATGGCATAGGCCGTCAACGTTACCCGGATGGTAGTGACAATACCTTCCCGGAGAAAAACAAAAACTTCGGCATAAGTTTGGTCGTTATAAAACGAATAGACCAAAAATAGCCCTACCAACACAATAATGAGGAACCACCAGGGAAATTTTGATAATGTTTTCATGCGGAGAGATCTCTTTGGGCCGAGGTGGATTATTACAGAACCACATCGAAGGAGCCAGTGGCATCGGTAATAGCAATGAATCAGCCAGGATAAGTCAATCATTCTACAGTCGGCTGGAAAATTTGGCAAGATGACCCTTTCCTGTACTCTACAATTTGATTGGCTCGATTGTAAAATCAGTGGTAGGATAGGCCCAATACACAAAAGGGGAGGTTTTATGACCGAGAAAGTTGGCTTTATTGGTTTAGGCATTATGGGCCAGGGCATGGCCCACAATTTGTTAAGGGCCGGTTTTGCGCTGACCATCTGGAACCGCACCGCCAGCAAAACGGAACCACTGGTAGCCGCTGGGGCTAAGGCAGGTCAAAACCCCGCCGATGTAGCGGCCCAGAGTGACATCCTCATCACCTGTGTAAGTGACACGCCGGATGTGGAAGCGGTTATCCAGGGCGAACAAGGGGTACTCAAGGGTGCCAAAGCCGGCAGCCTAGTGATCGATTGCAGCACCATCAGCCCGATTGCCACCCGCAAGCTGGCGGCGGCCCTGGCTGAAGCCAAAGTTGCCATGCTCGATGCGCCCATCAGCGGCGGCAGCGAAGGCGCGGCGCGGGGAACGCTGTCCATTATGGTCGGCGGTGAGGTTAAAGATTTCGAGCGGGCGCTGCCTGTTCTTGAAGCTATGGGCAAAAAGATCACCCACGTGGGACCGATTGGGGCCGGGCAAACGGTCAAACTGGTCAACCAGATTTTGGTGGTGGGCAACTGTCTGGCTATGTGCGAGGCGCTGCTCTTTGCTCAGGCCGGTGGGGTAGACGTGGCCAAAGCGCTGGAAGCAGTCAGCGCCGGGGCTGCGGGTAGTTGGATGCTAAGCAATCGCGGCCCCCAGATTTTGCAGCGCGATTGGCGGCCCGGCTTCACCATCGACCTGCAACAAAAGGATGTCCGGCTGATCCTGGGTGCAGCCGACGAGCTGGGCGTACCGCTGCCCGGCACCGCTTTGATTTTCCAACTTTATCGCACCCTGCAGAGCCAGGGCCTGGGCAGCGAAGGCAACCACGCCCTGGTTAAGGCGCTGGAACACCTGGCCGGGTTTGAAATAGCCGCAACGACCACCGGCCACTGACGGCTGACCGCTAATCCTGAATACAGCAATTTTGTAGATAAAGCCCCGCCAATGGCGGGGCTTTTTGTTTTAACTAAACTCATTGTCAGCCAGGAACAAGTGTGCTATACTAAAATGCAGTTCCACTGGCTCAGGATTAAATATATGATTGCAAGCGAACAAAAATCCTTTGGAGATTACAAAGCAAGCGGACATACTTGGATAACTTTAGCCTCAGGAGAGTATTATCCAGACATTTTGGAAGATGCTTGCAAGCTATATCAACCTGTTTTGGAGCTTTTTGGGCAATTATTAAAAACTTCCGAGTCTTCAATACGTTTGTTCTTACAAATCTCAGAGGTGGGCGAAGGCTGGATGCGCATCCAGCTTGCACGAGTTTTCCGAAAATACGTCAGCCCAGAAACACCTGTAGAAATGCTCAAAAAGAAAACGAAAGCCCAAGAAATCTGCGAACAGTTCGGAGCGCGTTTCAGGCCAATTCAAGAAGTTCAAGCGGCGTTTGAACGTCGCCCCATACCGGATGAAGCGTTGTGTGCCGTCTTATGGGAGTATAAAGATCGCGGGAAAAAGGGATATGATCTGACAGAACGATTCTTTTCCCTATTTCGCTATCATTTCCCAGAACTGTCCATCAAAGGCCCAGAGCGAGCTGGTAAAGATATTTTGATGAAAACTATCTTCAAAGATTATCCTAACCCCAAACGCCCCGTTGATTTTGCAATTTATGATGTTGATGGCAAGGATGTATTGGCCATTGGGTTAGCCAGGTATGACTCTGACCGGGGTGGTGCGCAAGAAGATGACCGAACCAGCGGATATCGAAACTGCGCCGATGAAATTTTGAATTACAGTGGAGAGCGCAATCTGAGAACTAAGGTCATCTTCCTCAACGATGGACCAGGTCTTCTGCTCGGTTCAATGTGGGATGATTACGCGACTCTGGAGAAAAGCTGGCCGGGCAAAATATTGGTAACAACGCTGCGGATGATTCCCGAAAGGATCACGCCTGATTGGCTTCGGGCTGAATAGAAAGAGAAGATAATGGCAACCGGTATTCCAAAAACGAAGTGGAGCGGGAATGGGGCGACACCCCCTCAAACAAACAATATCTCGAAAAGCACATTAGATGTATCTTTATCGTATGAAGGCAAACGTCTTGAACAAGACATCTTAGCCACAAAAGCAGCGAATACCAATCAATTATGGTGCGGTGGTCAAGCAATGGATGGAGAAGAAAAAAATCGTCTCTATTATGGCGATAACTTGCCCATCTTGGCTTCCCTGCTTTACGACTCTTCAATTCGAGGTAAAGTACAGCTTATTTACATTGACCCCCCTTTTGCCACCAAGAGTGTTTTTCAATCCCGCGCTCAGGCCGACGCTTATTGTGACTTATTGGCCGGCGCTCACTATATCGAATTCATCCGAGAGAGGTTGATCCTTTTACGAGAACTTTTAGCCGAAGATGGTTCGATTTATGTCCATCTCGATGAGAATATGGCTTTTCATATTAAAATCATTATGGATGAAATTTTTGGACCAGGTAATTTTCGGAATTGGATTACCCGAAAGAAATGTAATCCCAAGAATTACACCCGAAAAACCTATGGTAACATTTCAGATTTTATCATTTTTTACACCAAATCAGACAACTATATCTGGAATCGTCCTTACGAGGAATGGACACCTGAACGATCTGGCAAGGAATATCAATATATTGAGGAGGAAACAGGCCGCCGTTACAAAAAAGTCCCCATTCATGCCCCTGGTACCCGCAACGGGGAGACAGGCAAACCCTGGCGAGGTATGAATCCACCACCTGGCAAACATTGGCAATTTCCTCCCAAAACATTGGATGAAATGGATGCACGCGGACAAATATATTGGTCTCCCAATGGCAACCCCCGACGAAAAATATACCTGGATGAGAGCGATGGCGTTCCTGTTCAAGACATCTGGTTGAATTTTCGCGATGCTCACAATCAGAATATCAAGATTACCGGCTATCCTACGGAAAAGAATCCAGATTTACTCGCTCAAATAATTCAAGCTTCTTCAAATCCCGGCGATATCGTACTTGACTGCTTTGCCGGGTCGGGCACAACGCTGGCGGTAGCTTCACATTTGAGGCGCAACTGGATTGGCATAGATAACAGCCCCGCAGCTATTGCAACAACCCTCCGACGTTTTGCTACCGGGCTTGAGCGGATGGGCGACTTTGTCAACGGGTCTCAACCTTCAAGCAACAATAAAGAAATTCAACAGACACTTCCCCTATTCGACTCATTGGAGTCTCCTGAACAAGGAATTTCAAGCCGCGCCAACAAGAACGTCATTAAGGATTTTTCTCTCAACGTGGCTGAACCCTATTCAGGGGAATTAGAGGATGTTCTTGAACAATGGCGCGTGTGGCAATAATTCCTCTTTACGAAAAAAGGGTGTGACCAGTTGGGCCACACCCTTTTTGTTACAGACTTCTACCGCTCATCTTCTATAAAGTTGAGAGGGATTAAAGAATAACTGAAGTTCATAGCAAGTAGGTTGGGTCTCGTCCCTCGACCCAACGCCCTCTAAGGCGGCAAAAGGCTTGTTGGGGTTTCACTATGTTCAACCTCACTTGCTTATTTGCTATCAAATTTTTGGCGCTGATTGGCTCGTTCAGAAGCTTTACCATTCAATTCCACGCTTGCACGGTAAACGTGAATAAGTTATAATATCGCCAATGAGGAAAGAATGATTGTATCCTTTGGCGATGACGCCACCGCCGACTTGTATCACGGACGCACTACTCATCGTGTCCGTCGCTTTCCTCCAACCCTAAAACGCTTGGCCCTTCGCAAGCTTGATATTCTCAATGCCGCCTATCGTTTAGATGATTTGCGTGAACCACCCGGCAATCGTTTAGAAGCGTTAAAAGGTGATTTGGTGGGTTGTCACAGCATTCGAGTCAATGACCAGTGGCGGCTTGTCTTTCGGTGGGAAGACAACAACGCACACGAGGTAACGCTAACGGATTATCATTGAGCGAAGGAGGAAAGAACGATGTTGCCGGAAAATCGAATTGCAACGCATCCGGGTGAAGTATTGAAAGAGGAATTTCTTGATCCACTCGGCCTTACCCAGGTCGCGTTTGCCCAACATATCGGCGTGCCTTTACAGCGGGTGAATGAGATAATCCGGGGCAAGCGGGGAATTACACCAGAGACAGCGTGGCTGTTTTCGCAGGCTTTAGGAACCACTCCCCAGTTTTGGATGAACTTGCAAAATGCGTATGATTTGACGAGTAAACGACCGGGCCGGACGGTGGAGCGTCTGGTCAAAGCCGCATAGATGGTAATCATGCCCAAATATGTAGCGTTCTTGCGAGCCATAAACGTCGGCGGCCACACCGTCAAAATGGACCACCTCCGCCGACTGTTTGAAGCAATGGGCTTCGCCAATGTCGAGACCTTCATCGCCAGCGGGAATGTCATTTTTGAGGCGGCGGAGCAAGACAAAAAGGCGCTGGAACGGAAAATCGAAGACTCTTTACAAGAGGCCCTGGGGTACGAAGTCGCGACATTCATCCGCACAACCGCCGAACTGGCGGAATTTGCCCGCTACAAACCCTTCAAAGAGTCGGATTTGAATGCAGACGGCAACACCTTGTATATCGCTTTCTTGGCGGGCCTCCCCGCCGACGCAGCCCAGCAGAAACTACTGTCTTTCACCACGGACATTGATGAGTTCCATCTCAATGGACCCGAAGTCTATTGGCTCTGCCGCAAGAAGATGGGTGAGTCCGTGTTTTCGGGAGCGATGATCGAGAAGACGCTCGGCCTGCCGGCGACTCTCCGCAACTCAACCACCGTCAAAAAGATGGCAGCGAAATATTCGTAACTTGCCGAAACAAAAACTGGCCCATCCTTATTGGAAGGATGGGCCAGTTTTTTTATTGCATTCAAACCCTGCGGCAGCCAATTCTAACCGGGCCGCGAGGCTCACCCGGCTTACTCGGCTGGTGCGTTTTTGAAGGCGCTGAACAAGGCCTGGAAGTAGGTAAAATCACCCACCCGACCTGTGTGCAACGGACTGGCCGCATCCCACTGCGCTTCATAACTCGCCACCACAT
>CAZRYD010000039.1:8657-28177 GCA_964604225.1 uncultured Caldilineaceae bacterium | reverse complement strand
CCCATAAACATGCCATAGGTGCCGGCGGCGTTAATCGGGGTGATTTCAATGGAAAAGGTCATCCCCGGCTTAATTTCCTGTTCAAAGGGTTCGGCTTTGAGGTGATCGGTATCAATGAAGGGCGGGGCGGTAATCAGGTCCAGCCCGTGAACCAGCAGGGGACGCACCTGCGCTCCATGCTGCCGGAAGTAGGTCCCGGCCCGGCGCACATCCTCCAGAGTTTTGCCCGGCTGCAACTGCTCGCGCAGGGCCTCAAAGCCGCCCAGGACGATCTCTTTGAAAAAGGTATTCATTTCCGGCGTGGGCGGGCCGATGGTGATCGGTTGGCCAATTTTGGCCGAATAGCCTTTATACAGGGCGACCATTTCAGCCAGAATCATGTCACCCACTTGCAGCACCCGGTGCGAAGGGCGCGGGTTAGGGAAGACCATTTTGGGATCGTGCATGGAGGTGGAGCCGATCATCATCAAATGAACCCGCCCCCCGCCGTTCATAATAGCATGCGTCCCCGCTGCCTCAAGTTGGTACTCTCGCACGCCGGGACGGGCCGTTGCTGCCAGCGCTTCGAGGGCCTGGATGACCAGTTCACCGGCTCGGGCCATGGCAGCGATCTCTTCGTCGCTTTTGAGATAGGTCAATTCGTGGAGCAGCTTGGGCAGAAAAACAAAGGTGGCCTGGGGCAGGCGGGCTTCCAACTGGCGGAAACAGGTCAGGCCCATGTATTCCGGCCCGTTGCGGTCGGCGGCGGTGATGCCGATGCGGCCGGCTTGCAGACCCAATTCTTCCAGCCGGTCGGCCAGAACATGTCCAAACTGCCCCCCTTTCGAGCCGCGGACATCGCGCACGGAAACCATTCGGCGGGCGGCTTCAATGTGGCAGCCGGCGTGAGGGTAGATAAGCATCGGCTCGCCCTGGCGGGGGAGCAAAAGGTACTGGGCCAGGCCGCGTTCGTCAATCAAGCCGGACCCCCAGGTAACGCCGCCACCCATGCTGTAGATATTGGGGCTGCCGGTCAGGATGAGGGCATCAAGGTCCTCGCGGGCCATTTTCTCGCGGGCCAGGTTGTGCCGGCGGGCGTATTCCGCTTCAGAAAACTTGTCGTAAACAGCCTCACTGTACCAGGGAGAGTTGCAGATTTCGCGAAAGTTTTCCGACTTGTCAAGCTGATAACGCACCTCATGCCAATCATTGGCCATAGAATTCTCCCTCAATATTCCAAACAATTTTACTCTCGTGTCCAAACTGACCCGCAGCGTGGGAACGAAAGAGGGTAACACAATTTCGCGCCGCTGGAGAAGGCTCGGCGGCGCGAAAAGTTACCAGGTCCGCAAGGTTTGTCAAAGAAATTAACTGTAGTTCACCACCTTGTCGTCCATGCCAAGTTCTTTATAGGCCTGATTCAAGTAATCCATGCGGACAAATTCGCGCCAGTCGATCTCTTTTTCGATATTGCCCGTTTTGACCGCGTCGGCGATTAATGTTTCCATAGCCTCAACGTTGAAGTGGCCGGTGGCGCTAATGACACTTACATCGGCCTCGTACAACTCTCTAAATATATCGGAGAACTCGTAGCCGCGCGACTCCATAATCTTGATGACCTCGTCTTTGTTCTTTAGATCATGGAAGAACATGCGGGCCTGACTTGTCGCTTTGAGAAAGGCAACCACGGTCCGTTCATTATTTTTGAGCCAATTTTCATGGACACAGTAACAATCTTGCGGTACATCTACCAGTTCATCAAACAGAATTTTGCCGCCGCCATTCAAAATCAAGGGCTTATGGCGAGGCTGCATCACCGTGCCGGCGATAACCCCCGCATTAACGGCCTCCACCCGTGCGTCAGAACCGCCGCCAACGGGCACCCACTCCATCGCATCAGGATCGCCGCCCATCTTGCGGATCATTTCTTTACCGTTGAACTCGTTGCGTGAGCCGGCCGCGCCGCCGCTCACCTGCTTGCCTTTGAGATCGTCAACCGTTTCAATGCCCTTCCCAGCGCCAAAAATCCAGGCTTCCTTATCGCGATAAGTGGCAATGAAACGAAGCGGCTCACCCTGTAAATTAGCGGCGGCCAGGGCGTCGGTATCTTGCTGGGCCGTATACAGACTATTGCCGATGAGGGCCGGAAAGATCTGGGTTTGCTCCACAATGGTAATCTCTTGGGATTCAATACCCTCTTCCTTAAACCAGCCAAAATGATCAGACAGTTCAAGGAGTACTAAATTAGCCCAGTTAGGGTTATAAGTGCCGTGTAAAAGTTTGGCGGTTTCAGCCGGGGCGGCGGCCGCCGGCGCTGAAGTGGCAGTCGCAGGAACCGGGGTGGCGGGAACCGGAGTTGCCGCTGCCGGCGCTTCGGTCGGTGCAGCGGCCGGCGCAGCCGCGCCACACCCTCCCAAGAGCCAAATTGTCCCAAAGCCCATACTGGTGTACATACTTCCCCTAAGAAACTCGCGGCGCGTGATTGCGCGATTCATATTAGGTTTACGAGACATCGTCATCCTCCTTTGAAATGAAGCTGCACTTTATTAATACCTGTTGAATATGCCCCGTCGCTGACGCAGGCAGTGAAATTTTGCCGGCAAGCCTATATCCTCTCTACATTCACCCTCCTCCTTTTCCTGAGTTATGATGCGCCCGACCAGGCGACAACCTAGACGGACGCCTTTTCCCGCCAGGGCGCCACCCAAGCTTCCAAGCGTCGCATCCCCGTCACCAGCGTCATCGAAACGATGACCAAGATCAGGATCATCGAGAAGAGCTTGGCCGAGTTGAACTCATCAACCGCGCGCATAATCACATAGCCCATGCCGCGAGAGCTGGCGATCATTTCGGCGATAATGGTCACTACCAGAGCACGGGTGACCCCTAATCTCAAACCAACAATAATGAACGGCAAGGTATAGGGAACCACAATCTTGCTAAATATATTAAAGCGATTAGCTCCAAATACTTTTCCGGCATGAATGAGACTCTGTTCTACCGTTTTGACCCCAGCCCAGGTATTAATCACAATCACAAAAAAGGCCCCCAGAAAGATTAAAAAAACCTTGGAACTCATACCAAAGCCCAAAGCAACGGTGATGAGCGGGAGTAAGGCCTCGCGTGGGGTCGAGAAGAGCGCCCAAACGTAGGGACCCAAAACGATATCAAGTTTTTTGGAAGCCCCCAGGAACAACCCCAAGGGAACACCGGTCACGGTGGCAATGAGGAAGCCAACGGTAAAATTTGTGGCGCTAAAGCTGACATGCTTCCAAAGCTCGCCACTCACCGCTAACTTGGTGGTTTCGGTAACTACTCCCGAAATGGGAGGTAGTAACAGTTTGCTGAACACCCCCATTCGGGCAATAATTTCCCAGAGCGTAAAGAAGATCACAAAGTTAATGATGGTAATAACCAATATCCCATACCGCGCCTTAAATCCCTCCCAGCCTATCGGTCGCTCGATTGGCCGGCGCGTGGGTATCTCCTGAAAAGCTGCAGCCTCGAATGTTGTAGCCATGTCTATTAACCTCCTTTAAAACCATAAACCAGTTATCAAAATCGGTGAACTGTCATCGGCAACCCATGAACCGTTGAACCGATTCCTGTCCACAGACCACTTTATGTACAGATTTCGACTATAACAAAAGGCTCATCCCTACTCTTGCTGACCTTCACGCTCCATCTGCGCCTGCTGCTCCGACTTTAACATTTGCCAGATTTCGTGCCGAAGTTCCCGATAGCGGGGATGCTCTCGCACGTCAATGGCCCAGCGAGGCCGAGGAATATCCACATCTATAATGGCCTTAATGCGGCCGGGGCCGGCGGTCATAACTACAATCCGGTCGCCCATGGTAATCGCTTCGTCAATGGAGTGGGTGATAAAAATAACGGTCTGCTTTGTTTTGGATAGGATCTTCTCAAACTCCGCCTGCATCACTTCGCGGGTCATAGCATCCAAAGCCCCAAAGGGTTCGTCCATAGTCAGAACTTTAGGTTCGGTCGCCAGGGCCCGAGCCAGGCCCACCCGCTGGCGCATCCCGCCTGAAAGTTCGTGCGGCAGGTTTTCCTCAAAGCCCTTTAAGCCCACCAACTTGATGTAATGGTCAACATTTTTTCTGGCGTCTCCATTGAGGCGGCCCTGCAACTCTAAGCCAAATTCAACATTTTTCTTGATGGTTCGCCACGGCATAAGCGCATAATCTTGAAAAACCATGGCTCGATCACGGCCTGGGCCAGCAACTTCTTTTCCGCCGCACAAGACTCGCCCTTTGCTGGCTTTGATCAGCCCGACCACCACATTGATAAACGTTGTTTTGCCACAGCCGCTTGGCCCAACCACAACCAGGAATTCACCGGCCGGAACCGTGAGGTTAAAATTCCAGAGGGCGGTTAAGGTTTCTTTTTCGCGGATCAAGTCGTATTCAACGGTCAGGTTTTCGGCTACAACTTCTAGCATGACTCCTCTTCTACATAAGTTGATCTGATGATTTTTTTATTATCCGAGGAGGGGAATGGGAGGGTGGAGGGTATTTGGTATTTGTTTACTCTTTTGTAAACAAATACGGCAGCAGCGATCCTTATGGTCGCCCAAATGAGTGCTTCTTATCTTACAACGTCAACTCTAAAATATCAACTCCGCCACTCACCCGGTCACTGATGTAGACCAGCCCATTTTCAGCAACAAAGACATCGTTAGTTTGGACGGCCTGCTGACCCGCCGGTGTTTGCGGAATATAATAAGCAATTTCTAGCGGGGCTTCAGGATTCTTAATATCATAGACCCGCAGTCCGGCGTTAAAATAGGTAACAAAAATGATTTGCTCGCTGCTGAAAGAGCCGGGCCGGTTTTCATGCACGTTGTGAGGCCCGAAACGAAGTCCCCGTTGGCAAAAATCGCCCTGAGGTTCCGGGAACTTGCTGATGAGGCGAGGTTGGGTTTCGTCGCTGATATCCAGCAACCTGACCCGCTTGCGAACTTCCTGACATTCGGGTTCGGTGGCCTCGTCTGTAACGACCAGCAGGTTACGACCCGGTAAAGGCATGGCGGTGTGGGTATGGCCGCCATCTTCGGGAGCCCAACCCAGGCGAGAAACCTCTTGCGGCTTAGCCGGATCGGAAATGTCCATAATGATAACGCCCGCATCCCAGAAGCCCCAATAGGCCCGGCCTTGCCAAACCACGGGGTGATGGGCTCCAATCCGGAGATTGGCTGGCCAGGTAGGTTTTTCCCCTCCAGCGGTCCACATGCCGGGCATCCACCAGCGCGATACTTCTTGCGGTCGGGTCGGGTCGGACACATCTACCGTCAGCATAATCCGGTCGCTGTAGCCATCCGGCGTGGCCGACATGTGGGCGTACCGGCCGCCGGTATACCCGACCCGGTGCACCCCTTTGCCGCCAGTGGAAAAGAAACTGAGCTCACGCGGGTTTGGCGGATCGGAGATGTCGAGAATTTGGATACCGGCCCGTTCGGGCATATTTTCCCTGCCCTTGGGTGGATATTTTTCATAATTGATAATCAGAATGTCGCCGGCAATCTGAACTTTATGGGTGTGGGTATGCGGCGGAATTTGTAATTGCCGAACTACGCGGGGTTCCCTGGGGTTAGACACATCGAGAATGGTGGTGCCTACTTTGCCCAGCACATGCCCAACGAAGAGATAGTGGTCTTTGAGCATGAGTTGCATACCATCGCCATGGCCGTTTAGGTCTGAATGTCCAATCAGGCGTAAATTGCGGGCTTCGGCAGCGTTACTAACCTGTGCTTGGTTAGACATTATGATAAATCCCCTTTGATAATCTATGATTAAGACTGCTCTGTAAAAGCCAGGTAGCTTACCCTCAGATCAACCATCATCAACCTGAGGCTGGCTCAAGGTGGATCAAGATCTACCGGGCTTTGCTGGGGTGTCACCAGAGACATAACACTGGTCTCACAGTGGAGCATTTCAGGCGGAAAGACAATGCTCACAGCGTCAACCGGGCAATGGATAACACAAGCGCCGCAGTACCAGCACTCGTCCTGATACTTGACAATGGGCGGCTTATCCTTGGCTTCACGGTAGATAATATCGCCAGGGCAAAAGAAGTCGCAGATGGTGCAGCCATCCACACAGGTATTTTCATTAATGTAAATCGGCAT
Source organism: uncultured Caldilineaceae bacterium (assembly GCA_964604225.1). Classification (GTDB taxonomy): domain Bacteria; phylum Chloroflexota; class Anaerolineae; order 4572-78; family J111; genus DSQQ01. The sequence goes on along the minus strand of CAZRYD010000039.1, from coordinate 22,053 downwards.
CGTTACCAATTCTCCTTCTTGGGGGGCGCTTCTGGTAGTACGCTCGAAGGAATACCCGTCGGCTGCGAAGAAACCTTTAGTTCTTCTCCGGTCTGTTCCACCGTGAAAATTCTTAAGCCAACTTCATCATCCTTCTTGGGGTAATCTACCCGGTAATTGGACGCGCCGCTGCGGGTCTCCCGCCGTTCAATGGCGCTGGCGGCGATGGCTTCAGCCACGGCGCGCAGGCTGCGGGCTTCGTTGACACGCATCACGCCGTGATAATCTTCGGCAATCATTTCGGCTTCTTGCTCTCGCAGCTTGTGGAGCTGGCGCAGGGCCTCTTTTAAGCGCTGTTCATCCCGGCGGTAGCCAATGAGACCGGTAACAATCGCCCGCACCTGGTCTTCAAACTGGTGGAATTTAAGCCCTTGCTCCTGTTGCAAGGGCTGATAAAGGGTTTCACGAACGCGCTCCTGAACTTCCGGAGCCACAGGCCGGGGCTTGGGCTGGGCGAGGGCGTATCGTCCGGCGCTGATACCGGCTACGTGACCCATCACAGCCGCACCGGCTATGGCCGCCCCCATCGTCGTGCAATCACCCGCCGCGAAAAGACCTGGAATGTTACTGGCGCAATCGGCATCAATGTGTACGCCGCTGCCGCGGAAAAGCGCTCCGGCCCGGACGGTGGCTATCTCACCCACAGTCACCTCGAAAGGTTCTTTGGCCAGATCAATCTTTTTCTGGGCAAAAAAGATGGGTAAAGCGGGTCGGTCAACGCCGAGGGTGTCCTCCAGGCGGTGGATGTCCTCCAGGGGCAAATGGGTGCAGTCACAGTAAATTGGACCACGCCCGGCCAGGGTTTCAGCCACCACCCCATTCACGATATCAGAGCGCCGGCCGCGTTCACCGTCGGGGCTGTATTTGAACATAAAGCGTTCGCCCTGGGCATTAATCAGATGAGCCCCGCCGCCCATAAAGGCATTGAGTCCCTGGGTCGAGTATCCTTTAGGCGTCACCGTGCAATCGGTGAATTCCATGTTGCCTAATTGGGCTCCCACCCGCAGGGCCATAGCGTGACCATCACCGGTGTTATAAGGCATGTGCCAGCTATCAAAAGGTAAGCCTGAGGCGTTGCGGCCCAAGCGGTTGGCGTCTCCCGTTGCCACAACGATCGCCCGGGCCGAAATAAAGTAGACCGTGCCGTGGCGAATATGAAAAGCTACCGCTCCCTTTGGCTGCCCATCCTCCATGAGGATTTCGGTCACCATGACCCGTTCCAGCACCCTGGCCCTGGTTTTTCGCACGGCATGGCCAATAGCGCGTTTAAAGTCGCTGCCGTCGAAATTGATGTGGTACTTGCCGGGCAGGCCAAAAGCGCGATGGCGGTAGTAGGGAATATCGTCATTTTGCGGGTCGTGAAAATTTACGCCCAAATTTTCAAGATACCGCACCATCGGTTTAAGCCCGTAAACCAGGCGGGCCGCTGCCTCTATATCGGTCACACCTTCGGTGACGGCAGGAATGTGGCGCAGGAGATATTCTGGGGTATCCCATTCCGGTCCTTCTTCAAGAACGGCGATGTAGTGGTCCACTCCGGCCGCCACACTGCCGCTGCGCTCAATAATGCCGCCTTTTTCACAAATAACCGCCCTGGCTCCAACCTCAGCAGCCCCCAGCGCAGCCAGACAACCAGCCACGCCCCCCCCGATGATGACAATATCGCTCTCAATCGTTTGAATTTTTTGCGTAGGCGCTCGCATCCGCGCCGAAGGACTCATCACCATTTATTTTTCTCCTGAGATATATTTTCTAAGCCGCTTAACTGTCTGCCAGCACCTGTTGGAGATGCTCCCACATGGCTTCGCGAGCGGCAGCAGGATCTCTTTTTTTAATAGCGGTCAGGATGCGGCGATGGTGGTACTGTCCCCGTTGGGGGCCGCCATCCACTAAAAAGATACGCTTACGGTGTTCTCGTAGCTGGTCCACGATGGGATCTAACAGGATGGGAATAAGGGGATTTTGAGTCGCTTTGGCCAGGGCCAGATGAAACTCGAGGTCAGCCCCGGCGAAGGCGTCAGCATCATTCATCGCCTCATCCATCGCGGCAATTGTCTGTTCCAGGGTCCAAATATCTGCTTCTGCGATGCGTTCGGCAGCCAGAGCGGCAATGCCGGGTTCCAGGAGGGTCCGAACCTCGTTCAGATTACCAATGCCATTCGTCAAGCCGACTTTGACAATTAAATCGAGCGAGTCGCGCATCATGACGAACGTGTAATTGGTAATGAAAGTGCCCCGGCCGGGATGAATTTCGACCAAGCCCTTCTCGCTCAGAGCTTTAACAGCTTCGCGTACTGCCGTTCGGCTGACCCCAAACTGTTCAGCTAACTCACGCTCCGGGGCAAGTTTATCGCCTGGGCGTAGGGTCCCTTCCATTATCAGATTTTGAATTTGCTCAATGATTTGTTCGTACAGGCGAGAGGAGCGAATGGCGGAGTACATATCCCCCCTTGGAAATGACTCTAATAATGGCGGTTGGTCCGTTGGTATAGTGGTATGATGTTATGATGGTGAAAAGTATAATATCATTTACCGGAAGAGTCAAAAAAGGCGACAGAACCTGGAGGCGATTAGGCGCAGCTTGGGACGAAGTTATAAGGTACAGGGGGCGGGGGAAAGTTTAGCTTCCCTGCGGTTTCAAGTTTCGGTCCAGCCTCTGGTTCGCTCGACGGCGCGCTGCCATTGGGCATAGGCAGCGTCGCGCTGGTCGGCGGAGAGACGGGGTTCAAAGGTGGTGTAGTCGCCGGGGAGCGGTGGCAGGCCGGCCAGGTTGGGCCAGACACCGGCAGTCAGACCGGCTAGCAGGGCCGCAGCACGAGCCGTGGTCTCAGTAAAGGTCGGACGCAGGAGTGGGATACCCAGAAAATCGGCCATAACCTGGCAGATTTCGTTGCTGGTCGAGACGCCGCCACCCAATTTTAGCTGTTCAATGTGCAGTTGAGTTTCCATTTCAATGGTGGCCAGAATCGCCCGTACTTGAAAAGCCAAGGCCTCGACAAAAGCGCGGACAATATGGGCACGGGTACTGCCCAGGGTCAGCCCAAAAATTGTGCCGCGAGCGGTGAGGTCATTGTAAGGAACAAAGAGGCCAGTAAAGGCGGGGACAAAGACTACCCCGGCTGAATCCGGCACGGAGGCGGCCAATGGTCCCACCTCGCTGTAGTGATCGATCAAACGAGCGTGCTCCTGCATCCAGCGGATAGCCGAGCCGGTGGCGGTGGTTTCGGCCTCCAGACAATAAGTGTGCACAATTTTAGATTTTAGATTTTGGATTTTAGATTGATCACCGGCGGTCGGCGGTCGGCGGTCGGCGGTCGCTGGCAGGGACCAGGCGAAGTAAACATTAATCTTGTCCGACTCGGGGGTATGACCACCCAGGCAGACGTTAACAAAGGAGGTTGTGCCGAGGGTACATTCAGCCTCGCCGGGACGGTGGCAATCATAGCCAAAGAGAGCGCCTTGTTGGTCGCCGATCATGGCCAGGACAGGCACATCGACTGCTGCACCGCCGGGAGCAGCCAGCCGTAAGGTGCCAAAATTGTGCGTGGAAGGAACGGCCTGGGGCAAGGGGGCAAGGGGGATTTTGAGCACCTCCAGCCACTCGTCCCAGAAACATTCAGCCCGAAAGTCGTACAGGCCCATGGCTTGAATCAGGGAATAATCCATGACATGGCCGGCAGGTTGGCCCATGGCGGCCAGCAACCAAGCCGCCGAGAAACCAATGTGGGTGTGATCGTTGCGAGCGGCGGCAGCAACTGCCGGATCGTGACGCATGCGCCAGGCCAGGTGCATCGAGGAGCTGTAAGGGCCGGGAAAATAGCCCAAGCGGCGGCGGCGCTGGTCGGCTTGGGGCCAGGCGGCCAATTCGGCTATAAGGGGTAGGGTACGCAAATCTTGCCAGACAATGGCATTGGCGATGGGGCGGCGGGTACGGCTGTCCCAGATAAAATCGGTGTTACGCTGGCAGGCAATCCCACAGGCAGCGATCTCAGCCGGGCGGCAACCAGCGCGGTCTAAGGCTTCGGCGATGACCTCGCTGACGCCGGCCACAATGGCGTCGGGGTCCTGTTCTACCCAGCCGGGCTGCGGATAGAGCCGGGCCAGCGAGCGGTAGCCATAGCCCCGAACCTGGCCTGCGCGATCTAAAATTAAAGCTCGGCTGCCGCTAGTGCCCTGGTCAAGGCCGAGGAGAAAAGGTTTAGTTGACATTGGTGTGGGTTTCTCCAAACGTTGACCGCCGACGACAGACCGCTGACCGCCGTCAAAGACAGACCTCATAAACCTTTCCGGCGGTCGTGGATCAGCGGTCTGCGGTCATTTTTGGCAACAGATCTACCAATAGCTTTGACGGCTAATTGTAGCCGGGTTGTCTTCATTGGCAACAAATGGCCGCAGTCGAACGGTGAAGTGGTAAGTACCCGGCTGAACCAGGTATTGGGGCAACGTGCCCGGCCCGCAACTAGCCCCGCCCAGACCGCATTGACGATAGTCCAGATTGAGGCTGACCTCATCCTGACGAGTCAACTCATTGGTATGACGAGCCTGGTAGAGGTCGGTAGCGGTGTAATGGCTGACACTGGCCTCCAGCGGAGTCGTACCGGCTGCCAACAGTCCAATACCGGCCTTATTGGTTAGAGTTACCCAGCGCACATCGGTTTTGTTGCCGTTTTCCTGGGGCATCACGTAGGGCACGTATTGCTCATCCACGGGGCTATGGTATAGCCCCACCACCGCGCCGGTGTTACGATCAATATAATTTTCGTGGGGGCCGCGTCCAAACCAGGTGAAATTTTCAAAGCCACCTGGCAGTTGCATGGTCAAACCCACTCGCGGCAAGGAGGTCAGCTTGAGATTGGCGTCAACGGTGTTCTCGATGACTACATCGCCGCTGCCGTAGATGGTGATAGTCTGTTGGTGGGTGACTTCGTCGGTGCAGCCGGGGGCCTGGCCAATCAACCAGACGGTGAGGCGGACGACTTGCGCTTGCGGCTGCTCAACCGTGACTCGTTCAGGTTGAAAGATCAATTTATCCAGTCCCGCTTGCAGCCATTCGTACAGCATTTTTTCCTGGCGATCGGGCCATAGTTTGAAGCCGTCGTTGTCGGTGGCAGCCCGCCACAGGTTGAGTCGCGGCCCTTCGACCAACAGCGGCTGTCCCCGGTAGGTGAAGGTGCTGATGCGGCCTGCAGCCCGGTCGAACAGTAGCTCAAAATCTGGCCCACTGACGCTGGCTTGATCATCGCTTTGAGTGAGCGTCAAAGGGGGCATTTGTTCTGGGATGAGTTTCAGTGGTGGCAGCGCAGCGACCGGCAGCTTGAACTGTTCCCAGGCGACTTCGTGGCCTTTCTCGGCCCAGAGGGTGTTTGCGGCCAGGAAGAAGCGAACAGTCAAAAAGCACTCTGCGCCCGGCGGCAGTTCCGGCTGGGAAAGGGCCAGGTTGATTTGTTGACTTTGTTGAGGAGATAGGTTTAGGGCGGGCAAGTCGCCCTGTTGTACGGCCTGACCATCAACCGTTACTTCCCAGGTTCCCTTGAGGCCGCTTAAATCGGTGAAGTACTGCTTGTTGGTAATTTCGAGTTGGAATAAACCTGACAGGTTTTGAAAACCTGTCAGGTTTATTCCTTTGATGCCAACCGGCTGCAAGACCTTTTTGTACTCGTACAGGCCCGGGTGGGGGGTACGGTCGGGCCCGACCAAACCGTTGAGACAAAAGTTGCCGTCGTTGATCTCGTCGCCAAAGTCACCACCGTAAGCCCAGTATTCACGGCCTTGCGAGTCAACCTGGCGAATGCCCTGGTCTACCCAATCCCAGATGAAGCCGCCTTGCAGGCCATGATAGGTTTCGATGGCCTCCCAATATTCTTTGAGGTTACCGGTACTGTTACCCATCGAGTGGGCGTACTCGCACATAAACAAGGGGCGGGTGTTGGCCGGGTCCTGGGCGTAGGCAATAATATGGTCAACCGAGGGGTACATGGGCGAGACAACATCGCTGGCCCGGAAGCCTTGCTGCCAGCCCAGGCGACGGCCTATTTCTTGCTCGGCGCCCGGGATATGTTCATCGGCCTCCACCGGCTGTTCGGTGGCGTTCAATAAGGCCGAATATTGGGAGATAGCGCCTTCGTAATGAATGGGGCGGCTGGGGTCGTAACTGCGAATCCAGCCGGCCATAGCGTCGTGGTTGGGGCCATAGCCGCTCTCGTTGCCCAGCGACCAGAAAATGACACAGGGATGATTTTTGTCGCGCCCGACCAAACGCTGGCCACGATCTACAAAGGCGGTGGTCCATTGTGGGTCATGGGCCAGTTTGTTGTAAACGGCGTGACACTCTAGGTCAGCCTCGTCAATGACGTACAGACCGTACTGGTCACATAGGTCGTACCAGCGGGTATCGTTGGGGTAGTGGCTGGTGCGGACAGCGTTGAGATTGAACTGTTTCATCAGTTTAATGTCGGTCAGCAAGGTTTCCTCGGGCACGGCGCGACCCAAACGGTCGTGAAAGTCGTGGCGGTTAACGCCTTTGAGCAGTACCGGCTGGCCGTTAATCAAGATTTCCCGGCCTTTTATTTCGACCTGGCGAAAGCCAATTTTGCAGCTTTCGGCCTCGATGGTTTCGCCGGCGGCGTTTTTGAGCGCCAGCACCAAGGTATAGAGATAGGGGGTTTCGGCAGACCACGGCTGAGGATGGGCGACCGTTTTGACCAGATTGACTCGAGTCGGGTTCCAATCAGACTCGATAACGGGTCGCGAGACGAGCTCGCTAAAAACCGCTTGACCCTCGGCATCGTAGAGCTGCATGTCAACCCAATAATCGGCTGGGGTGGGGGCAAACACACTCATTTTGCCTCGATAACTGGCCGGAGTGCCTGGCTCGTAGAATTTGACGGTGGCCTGAACTTTGAGGGTGGCGTCACGGAAATCCGGGTCAAATTCGGTACGGGCAAAGAAGTCGAAAATATGAACTTTGGGTGTAGCATACAGGTAGACATCACGGAAGATGCCGGCCAGCCACCAATAATCCTGGTCTTCCACGTAGCTGGCATCGGACCAGCGAATGACCATCACCGCCAGGGTGTTGGGACCAGGTTGCAAATAGGGGGTCAGATCAAATTCGGCGGGCATGCGGGAAACCTTGCTGAAGCCAAGCGGCTGGCCGTTGAGCCAGAGGTAAAAAGCCGACTCGACGCCATCGAAGCTGATGAAGACCTGCCGTCCCTGCCAATCGGCGGGCAGGGTGAAAGTCTGACGATAGAGGCCGGTGGGGTTGTCGGCGTGAGGCACGTAAGGTGGGTTGGCCGGGAAGGGCATTTTTACGTTGGTATAGATGGGTTTATCATAGCCCTGCATCATCCAGTGGCCCGGCACGGTAATCTCGTCCCAAGCGGTCACATCAAAATCGGGCCGATAAAAACCGGCGAGGATGGAGTCGGGATTGGCTGCCAGTTTGAATTTCCACTGCCCATTGAGCAGCAAAAAGTAGGGCGACTTATCTCGCTGGCAGGTCAAGGCGGTGGTCTCGTTTGGGTAGGGAATCAGGGTAGCGTGGGCCGGTAATTTATTGATGCCAACCACCTGCGGGTTTTCCCAGTCGGGGGGAGAGAGTTTGTTCATTTGAAAATATTCTTTCTGTGTCAGAATTTTTGAACCAGGAGCGTGGTGCGTGGTACGTGATGCGTTCGTTAAATTACGCACCACGTACCGTTTTTAGGCAAAACCTTTTTAGAGGGACTATCCTACTTGCTGGAGCCGAGAGTCAAGCCCTGAATAAAATAGCGCTGGAGGAAGACAAACACAATCAGGGTCGGTACGGTGGCTAACAACGCGCCAGCAGTGATAACCGGCCAGTCGGTATTAAACTGCCCGCGCAGGGTAGCCAGGCCGGCCGTGACGGGGCGGAGGGTATCGGAGCGGAGCAAGATAATGGCCCACAAATAGTCGTTGAAGACCCAGGTGAACTCCAACGTGGCCAGAGCCGCCAATGCTGGCAGGGTCAAGGGAAGGATGATTTGCCAATAAATGCGAAACTCGCTGCAGCCGTCAACGCGGGCCGCGTCAATGATCTCGTGGGGTACGGTGCGCATAAAATTGCGCAGAACAAAGGTGCAAAAGCCCAATTGGAAAGCGGTATGAATCAGGATCAGCGAAAGATAAGTATCGAATAGACCGAGGGCGTTGGTCAGCCGGAAAACGGGCAGCATCAGGATTTGGAAGGGCAGCATCGTTCCCGCCACGTACATAAAGTAAATAAAGAGATTACCCTTGAATTTAAAATGGGCCAGGGCATAGGCGGACAGCGACGATAGAAACAGCATGCCTAATAGGGCCGGAATAGTGATGATAAAGCTGTTTAATAAATATTTGCTCACTCGGGCGCTCGTCCAGGCGGTGACAAAGTTCTCCGTCACCAGTTGGCTGGGGAGACTCCAAAAGCCATTAACGGTGATGTCGTCCATAGTGCGAAATGAGGTAATCAGCGCGGCAATAACCGGCAGTAACCACAGCAAGACCAACAGAGTTAAACTGGCATATTTAAAAATCTCGCCCCCACGGCGTTGTGTTTGCGACAGGCCAGTAACCGGCCTGGATTCGGCAATTGTCGTCATGACTACCTCCTAATACTCCAGTTCATCTTTAACTACCCGTGACAGGTAAAAACCGATAAAAAACAGGCTGATAAAAAACAGGATCACGGCGATAGCAGCACCATAGCCCATGCGGTAGTTGTTGAAAGCCTCCATATACATAAAATTAGCCAAGACTTGGGTGCTTTGTCCCCCACGGGTCATGATGGATACCAAATCAAAGGCGCGCAACGAGTCGATGACGGAGATGATGACGATGATCGTCGTCACCGGGGCGAGCAGAGGCAAGACGACATGGCGGAACAAATTCCAGCGGTTGGCCCCATCCACCAACGCCGCATCAATCAGGGTGGGGTCGATGTTCTTCAGTCCGGCCAGGTAAAGAACCATCACGTAACCGACCTGACGCCACACAGCGGCGGCAATCACACACCAGATCGCCAGTTCGCGGTCGCCGAGCCAGCCTGGTGGGTTCTCTACGCCCATGTTGGTCAGGAAAGCATTAATCAGGCCGAGCCGGGGATTATAGAGCCAGGCCCAAATCAGCCCAATCACCGGCAGCGACAGGACCAGCGGCGCGTAAATGCTGACTTTGTAAAAACGGCCGAAACGCATATCGGTATTAAAGATGAGGGCCATGCCCAGGCCCAGCGTGGTCGGTACGGTAATAAAAACTATCAGCCAGCGCAGGTTATTGACCAGCGATTCAATAAAAGTTCGGTCGCGCTGAAAAAGCCGGACAAAATTCTGAAACCCAACAAAATTTGGAGCCGAAACGCCATCCCAATTGGTCAGGCTCAGGTACATCGTATACAAGGTCGGCCCAATAATCCAGACCAGATATAACGCCAGAGCCGGGATCAGGAAAAGGTAGGGGATAGCATTGGGGGGTATTAAAGCTTTACCTCTACTTTGCATGCTTTGCTCCTATAAAAGAGGACAGCCGACAGCCGACAGCAGACCGCCGAAAACTCAGATAAATTTTTCCACCCCGATAGAGCCGGGATGAGGAGATTTGAGATTTTTCTTGCATTTCATCTCCTAATCCCCAAATCCCGGCAAAAATTTTCAGAGTGGAGACAGCCGCTTAGACGATATCGCCAACCGGATTACTCCGTAGCCTCCTCCAGGATGCGCTGGCGCTCCGCTTCCAACTCCTCCAAAATCTGGTCGATGCTGGCGGGATCATCCCAGAAGCGCATAAAACCATCCATGCCGGCTTCGGCCATGGGCGGGGTGGTATCGCGGTCGTAGAATTGAGCGATATAGTCGGCGGATTGGATCAGCTTGATCCCTTTCTGGGTGGGGGCAGTAGCCTTGGAGATGTCAACGTCGGTACGAGTTGGCAAGCGCTTGAGTTCATCCAAACGCCGCTGCTGGACTTCCTGGGAGCCGAGGTAAGCCAGGAATTTCATGCCTGCTTCGGGGTTTTTGGCGTTAGCGGCCATAAAGTAACCATCGGTGGGGGCGTCCTCGCCCACAGGCACACTGGGATCGATGATGGGGAAGCGGAAGAAGTCAAGGTCGTTTTCGGCCTCATCGGGATAGGAGTCGACAATAAAAGCCCCCATCAAGTACATGGCGGCATCGCCTTGAACCATCGGGTCTACCGCCTCTTGCCAGTCGAAGGCCGCCGGGTCTTCGATGAAGCACTTGTGGTCAATCAACTCCGTCCAGTGTTCAAAGGTCTTCTTCACCCGCTCGTCGGTGTAGGGCACTTTGAGATCCATCAAGTCGATGTGGAACTCAGGGCCGTTGGTCCGCATATTCAGGTAATCAAACCAGGCTGCCGCCGGCCATTTGAAACGTGCGCCGATGGTAATAGGGGTAATGCCCGCTTCATTCAACTTGTCACAGGCATCTAACAATTCATCCCACTTTTCCGGAGCTTTGGCGATGCCAGCTTTCTCAAGCAGGGAAGGCCGGTAGTAGACGGCCCACCAGTAGTAGGAAGTCGGTAAAAAATACTGCTTGTCGTTATAAGTAGCTAACGCCTGGAAGCCAGGGGCATAAGCTTCCTCGAACTTGTTTTCCTGCCACATTGACGAGACATCCAGGATCAGGCCTTTGTCAATGAAAAAGCGGGCGCGGTTGCCGGCAAACCATTCCAACACATCAGGGGCCGGATCAGCCGTCAGGTAAGCGCGGAGGGCCTGCTTGAAGTCCTCGTGGGCGATGATGGACATATCCACGGGCAAGTCCGGGTTCTGTTCATTCCAGTCAGCCACGACCGCCTCGGTAAACTTGCGCGGTTCCGGGTCGCTCGAGTACGAGTTGTAGAGGATGGGTGAAACTTCTTTGACCACTTCTTTTTCTACTTCTTGAGTAACAACCTTCTCTACCACCACCGTCTCTACCTTGGTGACAGTTTCGGGGGTAGGCGCAGCGCCGCAGGCAGCCATCATGGCTAGAGTGACTACACCAATCAAAAGCGTCAATGCTTTAAAAAGAAACTTTTTCATTTTTCTCACTCCCTTGTCAGAATAATAAAATTTCATTTATTTTGAGGACAGGCTGATTGCTTTCTGTTTATTTTCTGGCCGCTGGACATCACCTCCTCCCAAAATTCAAACACAGTTATGACGATTGCCGTACGACTAACTCGGCAGATAAAACGACTTCCGGACAATCAACTGACTCGCCCTCAATCAGCTTAAAGAGCATTTGCGCGGCTACCCGGCCCGTTTGCCCACCCGAGTGGCGCACTGTCGTCAGAGGTGGACTAAAATCGGCAGCGGCGGGGATATCGTCAAAACCGACCACCGCTATGTCCTCCGGCACTCGCAAACCAGCCGCTTTCAGTGCCCAGACAGCACCCATAGCCATGCGGTCGTTAAAAGCAAAAATGGCAGTGGGTGGGTCAGGCAAAGCCAGTAACTTCTCAGTAGCCTGTTGTCCACTAGGACGGGTGTAATCTCCATAAACCATCAAACCGGGCTCAAAAACAACGTCAGCCTCGGCCAGGGCTTCCAGATGACCAGATAGTCGTTCTTGGGTGGCCCCGACTGCGCCAATCGATGGACCGTTGATGAGGCCTATCCGGCGATGCCCTTTTTGGAGCAGATGTCGCGTCGCTTCACTGGCTCCCAACCGGTCACCAGCATGCACAAAATATTTCCGGGTGTCGCTCAGGTCATAGCCCATACTCACATAAGTATAATTGTATTGCCTTAATAATTGATTGCCGATGGCGCTGGCGGCCGTTTCAACCACTAACGCTCCATCGGCTACCTGATTGCGAATGAAGCGTTCGTAGGCCTCCAGGCCATTATCAGCACCAGCGGCCGTAGACAGCAGTAAGTTATAACCACGGGCATTAGCTTCAGCATCGACGCTGCTGATTTGAGCCAGTAAATTGGGATCTCTAAAGAAGTATTCAGCTTCATAGGGGACAATGAGGCCAATAATATTGGAGCGGCGGCGGGCTAGACTACGAGCAGCCAGGTTAGGGCGAAAGTTAAGAACTTCGATGGCCTGTTGAATCTTCAGGCGGGTTTTCTCGGTCACATTATCGTTGTTATTAATGACCCGAGAAACGGTTTGGTACGAAACTCCCGCCAAAGCTGCCACATCCTTGATTGTGACCCGCTTCTTTGACTTGGTCACGCTATTATCCTCTTTTGCAAAAGATGAATGAAGTTAATTGAGGAAGTTACATAAATGTGAACGTTCACAATGTGAACGTTCACATTTTAACATACAAAAAAAAGGTTGTCAAGTCCCTATTTTTCAATTTCGCTAAACTCGTTGCAAGATTGCTCACTTTATGTTATCATGTAACATAAGATTATGCTTTGTTGCTTTCGCTCTTTTTTAGGTAATTACCCACTGTTCAGTTTCGGTAAAATTTCAATATAAAACCTGCACTCCAGCCTTGCCTTGCTGAAATTACCAGAAAGGAAACCAGTTATGGCGCTTATTCCTGGATTAGCCTTACTCTTACTCGGATTGGCCCTTGGCTTTATTATTGCCTGGGCCATAGGTATTTTTAGCGCAGGCATCTCAGCGGGACTCCTCATTGGGCTGGCGCTGCTTGTCGCCGGCGCAATTTTGGGCTTTGTCAGTGAATGGTTCATTGACGAAGCGTATCGGAAAAATCGCGAGTTACACCGCCAACTGCGCGAAGCCGGTTCGGTTAATCCGCCGGTAATCCAGCTTGCCATGCCAGAACAATTGCCGCTGGTTGAGCCAGCCGATGCAACTACAGCACATCGTCTCACTCCTGGCGAGCCGAGTCACACATCGGCTTCAGAGCTTTTGAGCGACTTTTTACGTCAACGCGATGAAGAGCTGCGCGAGATGCGGCAGCAACTGACGACAACTGATGTCCAGATTGATACTTTACGGAAAGAGTTCGAAGCTTATCAGCGCACCCACCCGGATAACTTGACGGTTATCAAAGGGGTTGGGCCGGTCTACCAGTGGAAACTACGCGATGCCGGGATTAATACTTACAAGCAATTGGCCTCTGCCGATCCTGGCCAGGTCCGCCGCATGCTCGACGTTAAAAAATGGCAAAGGGTCAACATCGAGTCGTGGGTCGAACAGGCTCGCGATTGGGCGCAACGAGGCCCCTGATAATGGAAGAGGAGTTTCTGCTTGAAGAGCAAATAAAAAAGAAAAAACGGACTGTCTTGCTTATGCTGGTTACCCTGCTTTTGGCCGCAGCCGGAGCAGCCGTACTCCTGGAGCCGAGCACTCCAGCCTCGACTGGAGTAGCCAGAGCAGAAACACCGCCAGCCCCCAACCAACCCGCCACCCCCATAGCCGAGACC